>JANMBI010000210.1:0-51199 GCA_031360325.1 Frigoribacterium sp.
ATTGAGAATTGTGGTCGTCGGCGCCGGATACTGGGGCCCGAACCTCGCCCGTAACTTCGGCTCGAGTCCCGGCTGGGAGCTCGCGGGCATCTGCGATCTTGACGAAGATCGTGCACGATCCCTCGCCGAGCGGGTCGGCCACGTCCCGGTGTTCACCCGACTCGATGACGTGCTCGCTGACGATTCGATCGACGCCGTGGCGGTCGCGACTCCCGCCCGCACGCACTACGGGGTCGTCATCGCGGCACTCCGGGCCGGCAAGCACGTTCTCGTCGAGAAACCTCTCGCCGACAGCGGGGTCCGTGCCCTCGAGATGGTCGAGGAAGCGGAGGACCGCGGTCTCATCCTGATGGCCGATCACACCTACTGCTACACACCCGCCGTGCTGAAAATGCGGGAACTCATCGCCGCGGATGCCCTCGGGGAGATCCTCTTCATCGACTCCGTGCGCATCAACCTCGGACTCATCCAGCCGGATGTCGACGTGCTGTGGGACCTCGCGCCCCACGACCTCTCCATCATCGATTTCGTGCTGCCCGGCGGACTGAGCCCAACCGCGGTCTCGGCACACGGAGCCGACCCGCTCGGGGCCGGGCGCGCGTGTGTGGGCTATCTCACCATCCCACTGGCGAACGGGGCGATCGCCCACGTCCACGTCAACTGGCTCAGTCCGACCAAGATCAGGCGGATGGTGATCGGCGGCACCAAACGAACGCTGATCTGGGACGACCTCAACCCGCAACAACGACTCAGCGTCTACGACCGGGGGGTAGACCTCGACCAGCAGTCCGTCGACGAGGTTGACCGGAGGTCGTCCGCGATCTCCTACCGGCTCGGCGACACCTGGTCTCCCGCCCTTCCCGAGCAGGAGGCGCTCGGCTCGATGGTCAGTGAGTTCGCTGCGAGCATCCGCGAGGGCCGTGCCGCCCGCACGGATGGTCGCGCGGGACTGCGCGTACTCGCTGTGCTCGAGGCGGCGAGCCGCAGCCTCGCCGATGCCGGAAACCTGGCGGCTGTCTCGCGCGACGATCAGCTCGCGACGGTCGGCCGATGAGCGCCCTCGGCGGTGCGGAAGTACTCGTCACCGGGGGAGCCGGCACCATCGGGTCTGCCATCGTCGACCAGTTGCTCGACGCCGGTGTCGGCCACATCGACGTGCTCGACAACTTCGTGCGTGGTCGCCTTGCCAATCTCGAGGCCGCTCTGGCATCCGGTCGGGTGAGCGTCGTGGACGGCGACCTACGCGACCGCGACCTGGTTCACGACGCGGTGCGCGGCAAGGACATCGTTTTCCACCAGGCGGCCATCCGAATCACCCAGTGCGCGGAACAACCGCGCCTCGCACTCGAAGTGCTCGTCGACGGCACTTTCACGGTGCTCGAGGCGGCCGCGGAATACTCGGTCGATCGTGTCGTGGCGGCATCCAGCGCATCCGTCTACGGCCTCGCCGAGCAATTCCCCACCACCGAACGGCACCACCACCACAATAACGACACCTTCTACGGCGCCGCCAAATCATTCAACGAGGGGATGCTTCGGAGCTTCCGTGCCATGTACGACCTCGACTATGTCGGACTGCGCTATTTCAATGTCTACGGCCCACGCATGGACGTGCACGGGCTCTATACCGAGGTGCTCGTGCGCTGGATGGAACGGATAGCGGACGGTCTGCCGCCGGTGATCTTCGGGGACGGGCTGCAGACCATGGACTTCGTCTTTACCGCCGACATCGCCCGGGCCAATCTGCTCGCCGCGACGGCGCCCATCCATGAGGGCTTCTACAACATCGCGAGTGGCACCGAAACCAGCCTGCTCGCCCTCGCCAACGCCCTTCTCCGTGCCATGGACTCGGACCTCGCGGTCGAACATGGCTCGGACCGCGCTGTCAACGGCGTCACCCGTCGGCTCGCGAGCACCGAAGCGGCCCGCGAAGACCTCGGATTCTCGGCTCGGGTCGGCCTCGAGGAGGGGCTGCGCGAGTTGGTGGATTGGTGGCGGCCGGAGCGCCAGCAGATCGCCGCCGGCCGAAGCGAGGCCCGCGCGTGAACGTGACATCGAACGCTCCCGCCATCACCCGCTCGCGAATCAACGTGATGAAGCCGTGGCTCGGCGCCGAGGAGGCGGATGCGGTCGCTGAGGTGATCGCCTCCGGCTGGGTCGCGCAGGGCCCCCGGGTCGCCGCGTTCGAGGCGGCATTCGCGGTGGCGATGAGCGCCGAAAACCCCGTCGCCACCTCGAACTGCACCACGGCTCTGCATCTGGCTCTCGTGGTCGCGGGCATCGGACCCGGTGACGACGTGGTGGTGCCGTCCTTCTCCTTCATTGCGACGACGAACGCGCCGACCTATGTCGGGGCCCGACCCGTGTTCGCCGACGTCGATCCCGCCACCGGAAATCTGTCGGTGGCGACGATCGAGGCGGCGCTCACCGATCGCACCCGGGCGGTCATCGCGGTCGACCAGGGCGGCATCCCCCTCGACCTCGACCCGATCAGGGAGCTCTGCGACCCTCGCGGAATCGTCGTCATCGAGGATGCCGCCTGCGGCGCAGGGTCGACCTATCGAGGCCGGCCGGTGGGAGCCGGGGCCGAGCTCACCGCGTGGTCGTTTCATCCGCGCAAGATCGTCACCACCGGCGAGGGAGGAATGCTCACCACCAGCAATCCGGACTGGGCGCGACGAGCGGCGCGCTTGCGCGAGCACGCGATGAGCGTCTCGGCCACCGATCGGCACTCGAGCGTCCTCGCGCCCGCCGAAGAGTACTCCGAGGTGGGTTTCAACTATCGCCTGACCGACCTGCAGGCTGCCGTCGGCGTCGTGCAGCTCGGCCGCCTCCCCGAGGTGGTGGCCCGACGGCGCGCGAACGTCGCGCTCTATCGCGAAGCGCTTCGGGACCTTCCGGGCCTCCGGCTCGTCGACGACCCCGCCTGGGGCACGAGCAACTTCCAATCGTTCTGGATCGAGGTTCAGCGCGACTTTCCCCTGGATCGGGATGGGCTTCTTGCCCACCTGGCGGGGGACAGCATCTCAGCCAGGCGCGGAATCATGTCCGCGCATCGCCAGCCGGCCCACCGCGGTCGGGACGCCGGAGAAGCCGACCTGTCGGTGACGGAGCGCCTGGCTGACCACACCCTGATCCTGCCGCTCTATCACCAGCTCGAGGATTCCGATCGCGATCGCGTCATCGAGTCGATCCGATCGGCGGCCGAGTCGTGACGAGCGGGGCGGTGGTGTCGGTGATGGTCGGAGCGTCGGAAACATCCGACGCTGAGCAGATTCTCCTCATCGGAGCAAGCGGTCTCGCGCGCGAGGTGATCGCGCTCCTCGGTGACAGCCGCACCCAGCGGGTGGTCGCCGTGCTGGACGACGATGCCAACGCCCAGGGGGCGACCTGCGGGGCGATTCCGATCATCGGTGGTCTGATCGAGGTGAACCGCTATCCGCATGCGCGAGTGTTGGTCTGCGTCGGATCCGGCCGGGCACGGGAGCGTATCGTGGCGCGGCTCGGCCTCGCACCGGAGAGGTACGCGACGATCCTCGACCCCAGTGTGCGCAATCCCGCGGGGTGCCCGGTCGGTGCGGGCTCGATCATCCTCGCCAACGCGACGATCACGGCGGACGCCGCCGTCGGCCGTCATGTTGTCCTGATGCCGGCGGTAACGGTCACCCACGGCGACCGTCTCGATGATTTCGCGACTCTCGCCGCCGGAGTATCACTGGGCGGGAATGTTTCCGTTGGCAAGGGTGCCTATCTCGGAATGAACTCGTCGGTCAAGCCCGGGCTGGTGGTCGGAGACTATTCCACTTTGGGAATGGGGGCGGTATTGCTTCGGTCGCTCCCCCCCGGCGAGACGTGGGCCGGCGTGCCCGCGCACCGGCTGACGGACCCTCGGCCGGGCCTGTTGGTCGATTGGGCCGCGGAGGCGTCTCGATGACCTCGGTCCCGATGCTCGACCTCGGCTGGCAGCACGAGCGGGTGGCAGACCGGGTGCGTGCCGGTTTCGACCGAGTGCTCTCCGACGCCAGCTTCATTCTCGGACCGGACGTCGCAGAGTTCGAGTCCGCCTTCGCCGCATTCTGCGGGGCGCGCCACGTCATCGGCGTCGGTAACGGCACCGACGCGCTCGAACTCGCGCTGCGCGCTTCGGGGGTCGGTGCCGGAGACGAGGTGGTGATCCCGGTCAACACCTTCGCGGCTACCGCGGAGGCCGTCGTGCGGGCGGGGGCGGGTGTCGTCTTCGTCGACTGCGACGAGAACTTCCTTCTCGATCCGGTCCGGCTCACCGACTGCCTGTCGAGTCGCACCCGGGCCGTGATCGCCGTGCACCTCTACGGACAGACGGCGGATGTCGACACCATCCGGACGGTGATCGGCGAGGGCATCCTCGTGATCGAGGACGCGGCGCAAGCCCAGGGTGCGCGTTACCGCGGACGGCGGTCAGGGACCCTCGGTGAGGCGGCGGGCACCAGCTTCTATCCCGGTAAGAATCTCGGAGCCTACGGTGACGCCGGTGCGGTCATCACCTCCTCCGATCGCATCGCCGAGCGCGTCCGCTCCCTCCGCAACCACGGCGGACTCCGCAAGTACGAGCACCTCGAGGTCGGCACGAACTCGCGTCTCGACTCCCTCCAGGCGATCGTTCTCTCGGCGAAGCTCACGCTCCTCGACGGCTGGAACGCCGAGAGAGTGCGGCTTGCCGAGCGCTATACGCGACTCCTCGCGGACGTGCCGGAGGTCCTGCCTCCGGTGACGGCCGAGGGGAACGACCACGTGTTCCACCAGTATGTGGTTCAGGTACCGGATCGGGATCGCGTGCTGTCCGCGCTCGTCGCCGACGGGATCGGCGCGGGGCTGCACTACCCGACCCCGGTCCACCTCCTTCCCGCCTTCGCATCACCGGCCTACCCCGCCGGGTCGTTTCCGGTGGCGGAGAGGCTTGCTCAGCGGATTCTGTCCCTGCCGATCTATCCCGGTCTGAGCGAGCACCAGCAGGACTTCGTCGTCGATCGACTTCGTGCCGCCGTGGCGCCGGCCACAGAGGGACACGGTGTCCCGGCACCGACGATCTCCGTGAGGGCGTGACGGAGGTGGCCGCCCACCGGATGGCACGCGAGAGCCCGGGTGCATCCCGCGCTCTCGCGTGGAGCTTCGCCAACACGGCGGTCTCGCGGCTCGGCACGCTCGGCATCGGGATCGTGCTCGCCCGGCTGCTCGGCCCGGAGGCCTTCGGAACCTACGCGGTGGCCTTCGTGGCGCTCGCGGCCGTTCTGAGCTTCAACGAATTGGGGGTGAGCCTGGCGATCGTGCGCTGGCCGGGCGATCCTCGTCAGATCGCCCCGACGGTGACCACCGTCTCCACCGTCGCGAGTCTGCTCTTCTTCGCCGGGTCCTGGGTCGCCGCCGAGCCCTTCGCGCGGGCGATGGGCGACCCAGCGGCGGTACCCGTCGTGCGGCTCCTTCTCTTGAGTGTGGTCGTGAACGGCGTTGTGGCGACCCCGGCGGCGCTGCTCCAGCGCGAGTTCCGTCAGGGGACGCGCATGATCATCGATCAGGTGAACGTGTGGAGCGGGGCCATCGTCTCGATCGTGCTCGCTCTGGTCGGCTTCGGGGCGATGAGCCTCGCCATCGGCAGAATCGTCGGCACGACGCTCTCTGCCGGACTGTTCCTCGTCTACTCCCCGCTGCCCTACCGCTTCGCCCTGAGCCGCGAGCACCTCAGGCCGCTGCTCTCGTTCGGGCTACCGCTCGCCGGGGTGAGTGTGATCGTGTTCGCCGTCGGCTATATCGACCAGCTCGTGGTCGGTCGCCTCCTCGGCTCCACGATGCTCGGGTTCTACGTGCTCGCCTTCACTCTTTCGAGCTGGCCGGTGAGCATGTTCTCGCAGCCCCTGCGAAGTGTCGCGCCGGCCGCGTTCGCCCGGCTGCAACACGTGCCCGATGCCATGCGGGCGACGTTCCTCTCCCTTCTTCGCGTCCTCTCGGCCGTCGCCGTTCCGGTCTGCTTCTTTCTCGCGGGGGCGGCGGATCCCCTCGTCAGGTTCGTCTATGGCGAGCGCTGGGCCCCGGCCGCAGCCGCCCTCAGTTGGCTCGCTCTGGTTGCCGCCTTCCGCATCGTCTTCGAACTCGCCTACGACTACCTCGTGGTTGTGCGGCGGTCCCGTTCGTTGCTTCTTGTGCAGGTCGCCTGGCTCGCGGGGCTGGTCCCTGCCCTCATCGCCGCTGCTTTCATCGGGGGGATCGCCGCCGTCGGAGCAGCCCAAGTGGTGGTCGTCGCGCTCGTGGTGACGCCCATCTATCTGTGGCGCCTGGCACGGAACGGCATCAGACCGCTCGCGATCGCGGCCCAGGTGTGGCTACCGCTCCTCGCCGGATTCGCCGTACTCGCGGCATCCCGGGCTCTCGCCCTCCTGGTGTCGAGCATTCTGCTCTCGACGGCCGCAGCGGGCGTGGTCACCCTCGCGGCCATGGCTGTCCTGCTCTACCGGGATCGGTCGACGGTGCTCTCACTCCGCCGTCTGGGGGAGGAGTTCCGGCCCGTTCCGGGTGCTGCTTCGCGCGCCTCCGAGCGTGTCGCCGACCGGAGTCGATCGGCATGAGGGTCGTCGTCTATCCCCATGATCTCGGGCTCGGTGGGAGCCAGCTCAACGCGATCGAGATCGCCGCCGCCGTGGCGGCGCTCGGGCACGAGGTCGTCGTGTTCGGGCGACCGGGAGCACTGGTGTCTCGCATCGCGCAGCTGGGGATTGAGTTCATCGAGGCGCCCCGTCCCGGTCGACGCCCGTCCCCGACTGTCGTCCGAGCGCTCGACCGCCTGGTCCGTGAACGGGACGTCGATGTGCTGCACGGCTACGAATGGCCGCCGGCTCTCGAGGCGAGGATGGCCGTGCGTCGCCATCCGTCGGCGGTCGCGGTCGCGACGGTCATGTCGATGGCCGTCGCCCCGTTCATCCCCCGTGCCATGCCGCTGCTCGTCGGCACCGAAGAGATCGCGGAGGCCGAACGGGAGAAGGGACGCTTCCGGGTCGGCCTGCTCGAACCGCCCGTCGACCTCGCATTCAACGACTCGAGGATCGACGTGGGTCAGGCCGGGTTCCGCCGCCGGTTCCGCCTCGATCGGTCCCGGTACACCGTGACCTCGGTGACCCGGTTCGCGCACGAACTGAAACTCGAAGGAACGCTCGCGGCCATCGACGCGGTCGCCGCCGTCAACTCCTCGCTGCCCGTGCGGCTCGTGCTTGTCGGAGACGGGCCGGCCCGGCAGCTCGTGGAGGCTCGGGCCAAGGCGGCCAACGATCGGGTGGGCCCCGGCACCATCGTGCTCACCGGACAACTCGACGACCCACGGGCCGCCTACGCGATCGCCGACCTCGCCCTTGGCATGGGCGGATCCGCGCTGCGCGCCCTCGCCTTCCGACGCGCCCTCGTCGTGCAGGGCGAGGGGGGATTTTGGCAACTCCTTACCTCGGAGTCGGTCGGCCGGTTCCTGGAAACGGGCTGGTATGGCATCGCGGATGAACCGCTCGAGGGCGCATCCGCCCTCGAACGGATTCTGCGGGAGATTCTGCCCGATGGGGATCGCCGGGCAGAACTCGGTGCGCTCGGCCGGGCGCTCGTCGAGGATCGTTTCTCGCTGGAGCGCGCCGCCGGGATTCAGCTTGACCAGTATTCTGCGGCGCTGGGGAATCCGGCGGGGCGGTGGGAGTCCGGCGGGGCAGATGCCGCCGCACTACTGCGCTACGGCGTCTACTATGCGCGCAAGCGGGTGAGCCGCGCACGAGGCACGGAGCGCTCAGACGACTTCAATGCGCGTCCCGTCCGCGCGACCAACCGAGTGCCGACGGAGACGAGCACCCGATGACCGGCGCCGGGAGGACGGTGATCTATCTCGCTGGCGACCGCTGGAGCGATGTGCCGGGAACGGACCGTCGGCTCGTCACCGCTCTGGGACGGTCGATCCCCGTGCTCTGGGTCGACCCGCCATTCTCCGCCCTCACTCGCTCGCGATCCGGGGCAACGGAGATTCCGCGGGCGGGTCTCGATTCGGTCGCGCCCGGGGTCACGCGACTGCAGGTCGTCGCCCTGCCCGGAGCGTCACGCCCGGGCCTGAGGGCCCTGGCCGATCGGTCCCGCGCCCGGGCTATTCGGTCGGCGGTTCGCGCTCTCGGCATCGAGGTTCTGGCGACCATCGTCGCCTCCCCGCGCGAGCGGTTCCCCCCGGGCGTCTCGGGGGTGCGCGTGCTGTACGTCACCGATGACTGGGCGGCGGGGGCCGGGTTGATGGGACTGTCGGCCTCGCGGATTCGGAGCGATCTCGCGCGAAACGCCGGGTCGGCGGATTTCGCTGCCGCCGTCTCTCCCACGCTCGCCGAGCAGCTTGCCCATGACCTCCGCCGCGACGTGGTGGTGCTCGCCAACGGCTGCGAACCCACGGATGCCGGTGCGCCCCACGCGCGGACGGGCCGGGCGGTTCTGGTCGGCCAGCTCAACGACCGGTTGGATCTCGAACTTCTCGAGGCCGTTCGCCGGGGCGGCACACCGATCACCGCGATCGGGCCGCGGACTGCCGCGAGCCCCGAATCCGCCGAGCGACTCGACAGATTTCTCTCCAGCCCGGGCGTCGACTGGAGGGGGTGCCTGCCGGCCGCCCAGTTGCCCGCGGAGCTCGCCACGATGGGGGTGGGGCTCACCCCCTATGCCGACACCGCGTTCAACCGGGCGAGTTTTCCGTTGAAGACATTGGAATACCTCGCGGCGGGGTTGCCGGTGGTGTCGTCCGACCTGCCGTCGGTTCGCTGGCTCGACACCGATCTCATCGCCGTGGCGCGGACTCCCGCAGAATTCGAGCAACGAGTAGCGGAGGCGATCGCCAGCCCGTACGACTCGCGCGACCGGGCTCGCCGCCTCGCATTCGCCCACACACACAGTTGGCGTGCGCGTGCGGAGCAGCTGACGGGGTTGCTCGACCGGCATTCCTAACCGAACACCTCTCGAGATCGGTGTGCGAACAGCCGCCAATAGGTGCCGCAGAGCCCGAGCACCAGGAAGACGGTGCCCCCGGACATCCGGAATGAGAATACGTCGAAGAAGGCCGTCATCAGCGCCCCGGCCAAGGCGGAGGCCAAGAGCGCCTGCCCGACCTGTCGAGGAAGGCGACGCGTCTGTCGGGAACGCGCGCGACCGACCACGACGATGGCCGTGACGAAGAGCGCGATGAGGGATGCCAGCCCGAACAGCCCCAGCTCGATCGCCGAGAGGAGGAACTGGTTGTCCAGAATGCGGTACTGCGGCAGGAAGGTGCCGAATCCGCGCCCGAAGAGAGGGCTGCGCTGGATGAATCCGGCGGCGACGTCGTAGCTTCCGGTGCGCGACGCCGAACTCGCGTCCTGCCCTAGGTTGAGAAAGAGGTACCGGACCGTGCCGATCATGCCGGGCACCAGGACGTAGATCGCGGCCACCCCAACCCCGGCAATCACCACCGACCAGCCGCGGGCCCGTGCGGTCCAGGTGGGGAAGAGCGCGAGGAGACCGATCGCGAGGCCGACGATCGCCGACCGGGATCCCGAGAGCGCGAGGGCGACGAGGATGAGAATCGCCGGTGTCCACCGCCGAAGCGCGCTCCTCGATCGGTCATCGAACGCGAGGGTGAGCGCGATCGGGAGAATCATCGAGAGCACGAACGCGTATTCGAGGGGATTCGTCGCCGTGGCCGCCGCCCGGGCGAATCCGCTCCGATCCTGAACAGCCGAGAAGTCTTGAACGGTGGTGAAACCGGGCAGCGCTATCGAGGAGACGAACGACTGCTTCGTCGCGAACTGCACCAGTCCGAGTGAGGCGAACAGGGACCCGGCGAAGACCAGCCGGCGCAGGAGGGTGCGAAAGCGGTCGCGGTCGCGGATTCCGTCGTTGGCGATGAGGAACACCCCGGCGAACGAGAGCAGCCGGAGGATACCGATATCCGCGGCGGTGATCTCCACAGGCGGGTGGGGGCTGAGCATCGCGACGATATAGCTCACGACCACGGCGGCCATGAAGACGAAAAGGGCGGTACGAATCGGGCGTCGAGAGCGATCCCGGCTTACTTCGGTGCGAGAGAGCTGGTACCACGCCCACCAGACTCCGGCGAGCATTCCGAATAGCATGGCCGGCGAGCCCGCCGCCCCGAGCGGGGCGATGGTGCGATCGGATGGCACGACGTAGAGCAGGGTGACGTACACGGTCAACACGAAGACCGCATCGAAGCGTCGAGCCTCGGTCCGTTCGGGTGCAGGCGACCCGACCCGCTTTCGACCGGCCGAGCTGCGCACCTGGGTCATGGTGGGTCCTGGGTGCCGGCGGACAGCTGCGGTCGAGGCTCCTCGGAGGCGAGCCGTGCCGTGGGTCCGCCGGACGAGAACGTTCCGGTAAGCGGGGACTTCGAGGCCGGAGCGCCGGATGCGTCGATCGTTTCGCGCTCGACCGGCTCGCCGGGCTCGCCCTCCGCGCCGAGTCGACGTCGACGGGATAGCAGGAGCCCGTCGATCAAACCGGCGAGCAGGACGCTAAGCACCACGCCGAGCGTCGCCGCACCCACCACGACTTGGATGCGAATCTTCGCGTCGAGCTTTGGCTTCTGATCGACGGCGATCGTCGTCTCGCCGATCCGAGAGTCGGACTTCACCGACAGCCTGTTTTGAATGTCGTCGAGCACCATCGGCACCGCGATGAGCACAGACTCGGTCATCGCGGTCGCTCGAGCGGGGGTCGGTGCCCGTGACTCGATCAGGATGATCGGCCCGCTGGTGGTCGTATCGGCTGCGGTGGTGAACGTCGCCCCGGGGTTCTGCTTCACGAGAGGCGTGGAGTACGCATCCGAATTGATGGTGCGGGTGAGGATGTCGACGGCCTGGCTGAGGCCACCGAGACGGAGGTAGGGATTGGCTTCGGGATCGGACGCGGACTTGGGCGGCAACAGCACGACACTCGCCTGAGAGACATACGTCACCGGGATGACGCCGACGAGGGCGATGACGCCGCCCGCGGTGACCATCAGCCCGGCGAGAACGACATACCAGCGGCGCGCAAGACTGTGGAGCAGATCACGAAGGTTCAAGTCGGGTCCTCCTCGATGTGGTGCTACCCAGGAGTTTATCGGTTAGTCAACCCCGAAAACCGGAGCTCGTCGACGACGAGTGACGCGACGCGAGCCGATTCTTGATGCGGTCGAGACCGGCCTTTCCGAACAGCGCCCTTGCCAGCTTCTTGGCCATGTTCCTCGCGAATTCGCGAGCGGCGCGGAGCGGTTCCACGACCAGTCGAGCCAGCACGAGTTCGCCCGCAGTGGGATCCTCCACGTCGTCGAGCAGGCCGGGGAACAGGGCCGGATAGGCTCCCCGCCGAACTCGGCGACCCCGCACCCGGTTGCTCACGTTGGTGCCGTGAACGACCTGCAGCCAGCCGGGCTCGCCAGCGAGGATGGTCACCGGCATGTGGCGGTGGAGGAGATCATGCCAGTCGAGCCAGCAGGTTCCCGGAGCATCCCATCCTTCGCGCACCGAGCAGAAGGCGTTGTGGCGATCGGTGCGAAGGTGCAGGTCGTGGGGGGAGAGGATGAGGCCACGGCCGAGGTAGACGGCGTCGCGGGTGCCGGTCGGGGTGCAGTTCTGGATTCGATCGACGAAGTCGACCGCGATTCCGTCATCGTTGTCGAGGTTGGTGGTGATGAGCACCGAGCCCGTCCCGCCGGTGACGGCGCGCAGATCACCGACCAACTGCTCGGGGGAGACCGACTCGCGATAGACGGGGACGAACAGCCCCTCGGCCGCGAACCGGGCGTTTCGCTCGAGAAGCCAGGCGGGGCTCTGCGGATCGAAATAGACGATCCAGTGGAAGTTTCGGTTGGTCTGAGCACGCACGGACGGCACACAAAACTTCTCGAAGAGTTCCACCCGGCGGCGAAGCCAGCCCTCCCGGGCGCGGATGAGACTCTCGGCCCCCGGGGTGGGCAGATTAAACCGGGTGAGGAGCACATGATCAAGGTTTTCGCTCATCCAAGGCTCCCGCCTGCGCCGGTCGATTCGTGCCGCCGAAACCCATTATGGCCGTCCGTCGTCCCCCGCAGTATCATGGTTTTCTCGACGCGACCCGACGCGAAGGGCAGGAGGTGCGGGTGACTGCCGTCCAGCTCCTGCGGGTGCTCGCCCGGCGCTGGTATGTGCTTGCGCTCGTCGCCACGGTCACCGGGATCGCGATCCTGCTCTCTGCGCGGGTGCCAGGGGTGTACTGGACCCAGGTCGACGTCGTGTTCCTTCCCCCGAAGAGCGCGAATGCCCTGGAGGATCAGAACACGAGCATTGTGCAATTCGCCGCGGTCATCGAGCGAGCCTTCAATGGAACCCAGGATGCGGTGTCGACCGCCTCCTCGAGCGGCACCCTCTATGGCGAGGGGGTCCGCTCCGGCTGGCAGGTCTCATTGCCGAACAACGGTGGCCAATGGCAGAACAACTTCAACCGGCCGTCCCTGTCGATCGAGGTGGTGGAATCATCGCCACGCACCGTGTCTGCGGTTGCCGCGTCGCTCAGCGGTCGGGTCGGTCGACTCGTCCAGCAGCGGCAGGAGGGCATCGGTATCGCCCCCGAGAACCGGGTAACGACCATCGAGTCGCCGGACTCGCCCGTGGTGCGGTACGTGCAGGGCAGCGATACCCGCGCCGCCATTGCGCACACCGCGCTCGGATTGGTGATCGGCGTACTGGCCGCCGTACAGTTCGACCGACTCCTCGCCCGTTCGCCCAAGCGCCGGCCCAAGCGCCGACTCGGGCGCCGACAACAAGACCCCGAGTCGCTCCCGAAGGGGGTTCTCCCGGCGGCGCGCCCCCGGCTCAGAGCGTGATGCGATAGATGTGGTAGCTGTACTCCGCGGCGAAGCCGTCGCTGAATGAGCCGCCGCTGACCGGAAGAGACCGATTCTCCCCGACGACCTCGACAGACGTCCCCGTCACACCGGCCGGGAGTTTGAAGGTTCGACCTCCGGGCGAACTCGAACCGTCCACCATGGCGAACACGTACGCCGAACCGTTCCAGGTCTTCAGCATGGTGTTGAGCCCGGCGCCGAAGCTATACCGATAGGACTGCGTGTTGATGACCGGAGCGAGCTGCCGCACCGTCGCGTCCACCTGGGCGGCGGCCGCGACCTGCGTTGCGCCGCAGAAGTTGGCCGTCACCTGGGACTGCCTCACGATGCTCCCCCCCTGACACGGCCCCGAAAGGCTCTGGTTGAAGTAGACGATCCCTCGGGCCTCATTGATCACCGAATTCATGACCGCGCCCTTGAGCTGGCCGGGCGTGATGTAGACGGCCGGGGCATCCGCTCCGGGGCCGCCGTTCAGATTCTCCACGAACTGCCAGATGGGCTGGAGCTTGTTGTCGACCGCATCCCGCTTCTGCAGCATCTGAATGGTCTTGCCGTAGGAGGATGCGGTGCGGCAGTTGGCCTTGTCGATCGGGACGATGTACGTGTCGCCCTGATAGGGGCTCCAGTCGCAGAAGGGAATCGTGTACCAGTACATGTCGGCCGAGACCACGTCGGTGTAGTTGTTGACGTAGGCCACGGCGTCCGCCTGGTTGCCGTAGTCGCTTATCACCGTCTGGGTGAAGTTGGCGTACTCGAACCGTCCGCTTCCGGCATCGGCATCCTTTATCGCGTGCAGGTGGGCCCGGCCCTCGGCCGGAGTGAAGCGACCGTCCACCTCGTCGTCCATGAAATTGCCGACCCAGTTGGATGCCCCGTTCGCCGGGGTGTTCGCCAGCTTGCCGCCGATCCAGTACACCCCGTTGTCTTTGAAGAGGTTGTAGTCGGTGGATTCGTCCATGCCGATGTAGGTGTTGATGCCGACGGACTTGTCGTAGACGGCCTCGGCGTTGTTCGAGATGCCGTTGTACCAGACGACCACGGGGAAGAAGTTGGGGTTGTCCCAGCCGGCCGCGGCGGTAGCCGGAAACTTTTTCCAGTAGGCCGAGCCGCCCTCCCAGGGGATGCGCGGGAGGGCGAGGGATGCGCCGGCCACCGGTGGCGTGCCGCCGGGAGGATTCGTCGGGGTGATGGTGGGGGCCGGGGTGATGGTGCGGGTCGGGGTGGCAGTCACCGGCGGAGTCGGGATTACCGTGGGGCTCGGGGTGGCCACGGGCGGAGTGGTCGCCGAACCGGGCCGCGGAGTGAACACCACATCCACGTAGTAGTTGCTGTTGAGATAGTTGGACCGGGGGAAGCCGCCCGTGCCGTAGTGGTAGACCCCTCCCCCGGCCGGGATGGTCAGTGCCCCCGCGGTGATCGCCGACCGGAGGCCCTGCTCGTCGGCGGAGTAGCCGCCGCGCGGGGAGAGGTAGGAGGCGACGTAGGTGTGGCCGGCGGTGATCGCGACCGGCTTGGAGAAGAGGGCAGTCTGCCAGCCGGTGCGGGACTCGCCGGTGAAGACCGTTGTGGCGAGGACGCTGCCGGAGTCGCTCCAGAGCGCACCGGTGTGACGACCGGTGTTCTTCGGCCCCTTGTAGAACCGCACGCCGGAGATCGTTCCGTCGACGGAACTGGAGAAGGTGACGCCGAGGTTCACCGATCGACTGTCGCTGTCGGTGACCGTTTTCGGGACCGAGGTGGCGAAGAACACCCCGACCTGGGTCGCGGAGGCGGTGTCGCCGGGACGGGTCACCCCGATCAGGGTCGCCACAACGGCGACCACAGCGATCGAACTGAGCACCACCCGAAGCACCAGTCGACGCGAGCGTCCGCTGACAGGACTGGGAATGTTGAGTTGGGTCATTGCGGGCCTCGCGTATTCAAGAGTCGGTAGGCGCCGTCCGCGCACCAAGATAGCAAGGATTCGGCGAACCGTCTAGGCAGCCTCCGCGGTCGACGGGCCGATACGTCGGCTCAGCGACTCGAGTCGTCCCGCTCCCACCCCGCGCGCCCGGCGGCGGTCCCGCGGGAGGCGCGGCGGCCGATCACCGTGAGGGTTCCGAACACCACCGCGTCGAAAAAGCTGATGGGACCCCGGATGCTGGCGAGGAGGGCGCGCACCGTCGAACGGGTCGTGGAGGAGACATCCGCTTCGCTGTTGCCGCGTCGCTGGCGGGTGAGCACGGCGATCAGGCCCGGTACGGATCGAGGGGTGCGAACTTTTACGGGCTGGGTCGCGACGACTCGCTTTTCGGCTGGCGAGAATGAGCGGTCCACGAACAGATCGTCGGCGATCAGTGGGGGAAAGTCGCCGAATCGGTCGTGGCCCGGTCGGGCGACGGCGTAGACGCCGGCACCCCAGAGCGAGGCGGACATCGCCGGAATGCGGTCCCGCGCACGGTAGTACGCCCGCACAAGGGGTGAGGCCCCCGCGGTGTCGTACCGGAATCGCGGGCGGGCGGCGAGGCACTCTCCCGCTGCGAGTTCGGCGAAGACCGCCGCGACCGCCCCGGGGCTGATTTCGATGTCGGCGTCGAGGTAGAGGCGAGGCCAGGACGAGACGGCGGCATCGCCGGCGTTGAGGGCCGCGGTCTTGGAGGCGGCGGATGCTTCGACCACCCGCACCCCGGGAAACGCGGCCGCGACCGCAGCAGTGTCGTCGGAGCATCCGTTGCAGGCGACGACGACCTCGATTCTGCCGGACCGGGCGGCGGCGGCGAGGGGACGGAGGGTGCGACCGATGACGCGCTCTTCGTTGTGGGCGGGGATCACGATCGCGCCGATCGGGGCGTCTTTCGCGCCGACCGGCAACCGGCTGGGCTGGGGCAGCGCGATCCACCGGCGCCGGTCGAGGAGAACCCCTAGCCGAGCGCGGTGGTCTCGCTGCGCCGACCGCACCACCTCGTGCAGGATCACGGCGGCCCGGAAGGCGGTGGCGTAGCGGGGCCCCCGGTGCTTCTGCACGTAGCGCACGCGATTGACCGCCATCAGTTCGGCCAGTTCCTCGGTCGACCCCGAGCCTCCTTGTGCATGAGTCACGGTCGCCGACGGTTCGAACCAGACGGGGAAGCCTTCCTCGCGTACACGGTGGAAGAAGTCCGTCTCTTCGGAGTAGAGAAAGAACCGGCTGTCCCAGGCTCCCACGGCATCCGCGACCCGACGGTCGATGAGGAGCGCCGCCCCGGTGGCCCAGTCGATTCGGTGGGAGTACCGATAGCTCTCGACATCCACATCGATTTCGCTCAAGATTTCCGGACGGGAGCGGAAGCGGCTCCCGAAGAGCGCATCGCCGATGGCGTTCACGATCGTGGGCTCGCGCCGGAGAGAGGGGTACACCGTGCCATCGGAATCGAGGATGCGGGGCACCACGGCCCCGGCTCCGCTGACGGCCAGACGGTCGAGCATCGCCCGCACGCTGCCGCGTTCCACGGTGAGATCGGGGTTAAGCACCAGAACGGCGGCGCAGTCACCGACCCGGTGCATCGCGGTATTGATTCCCTGGGCATACCCGACGTTGCCGCCCGTCTCCACCGAAAGAAGATCGTGCTCCCGTTCGATCAGCGCGAGGGTCGAGTCTGTGGATCCATTGTCGGCGACAACGACACGCAGGGAGAGGTCGGCGCACTCGGCACGGAGGCTTGCCAGTAGGTCCTCGAGGTGGTCGGCGCTGTTGTACGTGACGATGGCAACGGCCACATCAACGGGGGAGTCGTCGGTGACGAAGCGATCTCGTGGGACACCCACCGGCCGGTCTCCGACTCCTCGCGATTCGAGCCCGTGCGATTCAAGGAGCGGAGCGACCGACGGCGTCTCCGGTGCGCTGTTGAGACGAACGCTGAGATAGGCCGGAGGGCCGTCGACGAGATAGCGGTGGGCGAGCCGTCTCGGCTCCCTCGACAGTCGCCAGGCCCACTCCAGCCCGGCTCCGGCGACCCAGTGCGGTGCGCGATCGATCCGATCGGCGAGAAAGTCGACGACCGCCCCGAAGGCGAGAAGCACCCGTGCTCCGGCGGCGACTCCGTGCTCGGCGATCCACAGCTCCTGGCGGGGCTTTCCCAGTCCGACGATCAGGACGTCGGTGCCGGAGGCGTTCACCTGCGCGGCCAGCGATCGTGCGCGCGACGGGTCGGCGAGCTCCGCACGCGACGGCGCCCAATATCCGCTGACGCGAAGGGTGGGCCTCTCGGCGGCGAGCCTCGCCCGAAGAGTCGCGTGCGTTTCCGGGAGTCCGCCGAGGAAGCCGACGCTTGATCCGTTCCGTTCCGCGTCGTCGAGCACAGCGGCGGCAAGATCGCTGCCGGCCAGCCGCGGCCAGGTGGTGCGGGTGATCCGGGCGGCTTGGGCGGCCAGAGGGGCGCCGTCGATCAAATTCAGCCAGCGCAGGCCGGATGCCCCGCCGGCGTCGAGTGCCCCCTGCCAGCGTGATCCGGTCCCGAAATGATGCACATGGTCGAGATTCACCGACACCACGGCGAGGGGCGGCCCCTCGGTCTCGACCGCCCGGCCTCCGATGGCGTCGATCGCCTCGACCCGGTCGACGAGATCGACGTCGCAGCCGCCGAGCAGGATGCGGGTCGCCGTGTCGGTCATCGGAGTACCGCCTCTCGGGTGTCGGTTGGTCCCGAGCGGCGGCTGGCTTCACCGGGGCGGTCCGGCCGAGTGGCGACCGGTGATTGCGTAGCGACAGCCGTGGGCCTCGCGGCATCCTCGTGCACGGAAAGCATCGTGTGATCCCTTCTTCCCTGTGTAGGGCTTCCTTGTGTCGGGCTGGTTGCGGCGGTCGACACGACGCCTCGCCCGGTCAGCTCCCGCCGCGGGCGAAGGTGCCGATCAGTGTGAAACGTGATCCGCCGGTGCCCGCCGACGTGACGGTGAGTGTTACCGATTCCCCACCGCGAAGGAACGCGATCGCCGTCGAACCCCCGACGGCCGGCGCCGGAGTGCCCGCCAGGCTCAACCGAGCGAAGCGGTCGCTGAACCAGGTCACCAGTTCATCCGGGCCGGTAGCGGTCTTGGCTGCGAGCATCGCCGTGAGGATGTTGCCGTTCGACGACACCGAGGAGACCGAGATCGTCGAGCCGCTCGGCAGCGGGATCGCGGACGGGAAGCCGACCACGAGCGCGCCTGTGCTCGTGGCCGACGCTGGCAGCGGGCCGCTCACGAGCGGTCCGATGGGGGAAGACGGAGGGAGAGGGATCTTCGGGACGCCGGCCGGCTCCACCTCCGTGGTGGTGCGGGGCCCGACGGGCGCGGCGGTCGACGGCACGGCGGGGGCCCCGCCTGCCGGAGGGATCACCGGACCGATCGGACCGATCGGCCCGGTCGGCTGGGTGGCGCTCGGTCGCTGGGTCGCCGGTGCGGCAGATCCGGTTTCCCCGCTCGGCAAGCCGGACGACAGTCCGGCCCAGACCGCCGTCGTCGCCAGCACAACCCCGACTCCCCACGCGACGAACAGGAGGGGGCGCGGGCCGCGGGCTCGAGAAATCTCGGCCATTATGGTCTCCTTGATCGGGTGTCGCTCGTCATGATTGTCGGAGCGCCCCGTCCGCTTCCACATAGTGCTCGCCCGTCGCGGGGCAGCTCCAACGACCCTCACCGTCGTCCTGCAACGGCGTTCCGCTGCGGCCGACCCAGCCGATGCGGCGCGCAGGAACTCCCGCGACGAGCGCGAAGTCCGGCACACTCGACGTCACGACGGCGCCCGCCGCAACGAGGGCCCAGCGACCGATGGTGATCGGGGCGACGCAGACTGCTCGGGCGCCGATCGACGCGCCGGAGCGCACCGTCACCCCCACGGCAACCCAGTCGTCGTCGGTCTTCCGTCGACCGTCGACGGTGATGGCTCGCGGGAATACGTCGTTGGTGAACACGACCGACGGACCGATGAAGACCCCGTCTTCCAGCAGGGCGGGCTCGTAGACGAGTGCATAATTCTGTACCTTGCAGTTCTGACCCATGATCACGCCGGGGCCGATGTACGCCCCCCGCCCGAGGATGGAGCCGTTGCCGACGTGGGCATACTCCCGCACCTGGGCGAGGTGCCAGACGAGGCATCCGTCGCCGATCGACGAGCGCGGGTCCACATCGGCGGTCGCCGAGATCCGCGGCGGTCCGAGCGTCGAAGGGGGGGTTGCCCGATCCATCAGTACGCTCCCGTCGGTGCGAGGAGCACCCGGAAGGTGCGCCAGAGGATGATCAGGTCTCCGGTGAGCGACCAGTTCTCCACGTAGTACAGGTCGAGCCTCACGCTCTCGTCCCAGCTGAGGTCGGATCGACCGTTGACCTGCCACATTCCGGTGAGACCGGGCTTGATGTAGAGGCGACGATGAACGTGTCGTTCGTATCCTTCGACCTCGGAGGGCAATGGCGGTCGCGGGCCGACGAGGCTCATATCGCCGACGAGCACGTTCCAGAACTGCGGGAGCTCGTCGATCGAGTAACGTCGAAGCACCCGACCCACGCGAGTAATTCGGGGATCATTCTTCATCTTGAAGAGGAGACCCGAGCCCTCGTTGTGGTCGAGCAGGTCGAGCAGGTCGGCTTCGGCTGTGCTCACCATCGATCGGAACTTGAGCATCCGAAAGGTCGCCCCGTTGCGGCCGACCCGTTCCTGGCGGAACAGCACCGGCCCAACGCTGTCGGAGCGGATGATGACCGCGACCACCAGGAAGACGGGCAGCAGCATCAGAAGCGCGATGCTCGCGAGCGTGACATCCAACAGCCGCTTCAGCACGTGTTTGCCGCCGTCGTAGTTCGGTAGCTCCACGTGCATGAGAGGCAGACCCTCGACCGGGCGGAAGTGAATGCGCGGACCGGCGACGTTGGTGAGGCCCGACGCCACGACCAGGTCGGCGCCCAACCCCTCGAGAGCCCAACCCAGGTCGCGAATGAAGTGGGGAGAGTCGTGCGGTTCGCCCGCGATGATCACCGTGTCCGCGTTCGTGGCACGCACGGCCTCGGCGACACTCGAGAGGGTCGCGACGACCGGCACCGGCTCCGCGGCGAAGGACACGTGAAGGGTTCTTCCCCGGGGAAGCGCCAGCCCGATGACCTTGTAGGCGGCACCCGACTTCTTGTCGATCTGCTGCACGACGTAGTCGACGTCGGTGGGATCGCCGACCACGATGGCGCGGGAGAGGTAGTGGCCGGCCGAACGCATGTGGTTGAGCCACCGGCGCCAGAGCCAGCGGTCGAGCAGCAATGCGCCGAGACCCACGGGGAGGGTCATCAGGAAGTATCCGCGCGCGACATCGACCTGGAACACCAGGAAGGCGATGGCCAGGATGCCGAAGGTGAAGACGCTCGACGAGACGATGCCCTTGTACTCGGCGAAACCCACCCCGAGGGTGCGAACGGTGCGGGTACGGAATGCGGCGAGCATCCCGAGCCAGGCGACCCCGATGAGCACGCCGACCGCCGAGTACTTCACGAGCACGCCGCCGACCTCCACCTGGCTCTGATCGAGACCGAATCGCGTGAGCAGCGAGACGGTGATCGCCAGGGCGACGATCGCGCAGTCGCTCGCCAGGAGCGTGCGCTGGAACCTCCGGCCCCAGGTCGTGGCCAGGCGGGCGGTTGCTGGAATCGAGGCAAGCCGGAGGGCAGAGGTGTCCCCCGGGAGCCGACCGCGAAGTGCGAGTCGTCTGCGGTCCAATGAACTGACGGTGGTGCTGTACTCGGTCATTGGGAAAACTCTTCGGGCGAACCGGGTATGGTCGGGAAGACGGCTCGCCCGCGGGAGGGAGAGCGTGTCGAAGCAGCTGTTTGTTGGGTCGCCGAACGTCGTAATGTCGGGTGCATTATGACCAGTCCTGTATCGGGTTTACAGATATCGGGTTATCGCTAGTATTCGCGAGGGGCGCTCGATCGGGTAATCGAGGGCCGACGGGAATGCACGATCCTTGGGCGGGACCGGCACGGGGGAGCACTCACCTGCTGCGCTCACGGACAGGTTAGCGCCTCGAAACGCCAGGCGATGCCCCTCGTTTGGGGGGCATGTCGCAATCTTCTCTCGACGCGGCAGGTGATATAAGCACGCCCGTCCATGAAGTTGACGACTTCAGTGCTGATGACAGGGCGTTTTCGCTGCTCCCGGTACCCGCGAATGGCCACGACGGCCGCCTCGGGAGGCCGATATCGATTGAGCGCGGAGTTGTTCTTCGCGATGGCGCGAGACCCCGGTGAGCCGCGGGGTACCGTGAATCGCGATTCCGAGCGCCGATCCGCCCTGGCGGGCCGTGCTTGACCTGCCAGAACCCTGCCCGCTCGCCAGGAGCAGGAAACCGGTCTGCGGCGCGTTGGAGTCGAGCACGATCGCCTGGCGTCGGGTGTCACGGGTCTCGGTCACGCGAGCTCCCCACGTCATCAGCCGGGCCGCCGCCGATCGCTGGGACGTCGGTTAGGCGGCGGACCACGGCGCGGGCCGCTCGAGACCCGGCTACTCGGACGGCGAGGAGGCCGCGGCTTCCTGCTCTGCGATCTTGCGGTGCACCTCGGCCATGTCGAGACCCTTCACCGCCTCGATCACCTGGTCGAGCGCCGGAGCCGGCAGGGCACCGGGTTGCGAGAACACCAGAATGCCGTCGCGGAAGGCCATGAGGGTGGGGATCGACGTGATGCCGGCCGCCTGCGCGAGCGCTTGTTCGGCCTCGGTGTCGACCTTGCCGAAGGTGACGTCCGGGTTCTTCTCGCTCGCCGCCTCGTAGATGGGGCCGAACATCTTGCAGGGGCCGCACCAGTCGGCCCAGAAGTCGACGAGGGTGATTCCCGCGGAAGAGACGGTGTCTTCGAAGGCATCCGTCGTGAGGGTAAGCGTGGGCACAGGGGCTCCTTCGTTCGGTTTGCTACTCCCCACCACCAACGCGATTAGTGGATGTTCTCATTCCCGTGGCCATCGAAACTGTGGATCCCTACAACCGATTTCCCCCCGGTGCATTGGGTTTCGTGCGCCTCACACCACCGCTTTTGCGCTCTAGCGCGCCGAAAGTACGGTCGGAGGCGACCCTTCACGGAAGAGAATCGCCACCATGACAAACCTCGAAGACCATCTCGCCGCGCCCGTCATCGACCCATCGGCGATTGACGGCATCGATACCGCCTGGCTCGGTGACTACCTCCTCGGCACCTGGGCGGACGCGCGGCGCGAGTCGCGCGATTTGATGCGCGATCGGGCGTTCCACCGCATCGACGGCCTTTCCCTCGCCGAGCAACGCGAGCGTGTGCTCGGCCAACTTCGCCTTCTGGCCGACTCCGGGAACGTCCTGAAGGCCTTCCCCTCCGGCCTCGGCGGTCGGGACGACCACGGGGCGAACATCGCCTCGTTCGAGGAGCTGGTGCTGGCCGATCCGTCGCTCCAGATCAAGTCGGGAGTGCAGTGGGGGCTGTTCGGCGCGGCCGTCCTCCATCTCGGCACGGAACGTCACCACCAGAGGTTGCTTCCCGGCATCATGAGTCTCGGCGTGCCCGGTGCGTTCGCGATGACCGAGACCGGTCACGGATCGGATGTCGCGGCGATCGGCACCACGGCCACCTACGACGAGGCCACCGCCGAGTTTGTGATCGACACGCCGTTTCGCGCTGCGTGGAAGGACTACCTCGGCAATGCCGCCCTGCACGGAACCGCGGCGGTCGTTTTCGCCCAGCTCGTCACACGGGGTGTCAACCACGGAGTGCACGCCTTCTATGTGCCGATCCGCGACGAACACGGCTTCCTTGCCGGTATCGGAGGAGAGGACGATGGTCTGAAGGGGGGACTGAACGGCATCGACAACGGTCGGCTGCACTTCCACGGGGTGCGCGTGCCGCGTGAGAATCTGCTCAACCGCTACGGCGATGTCGCGGCGGACGGCACCTATAGCTCGGCCATCGCGAGCCCCGGTCGACGTTTCTTCACCATGATCGGCACCCTGGTGCAGGGCCGGGTATCACTCGACGGGGCATCGGTCGTCGCATCCAAGCTCGCTCTCTTCATCGCCATAACCTACGGCTCGGAGCGCCGCCAGTTCACCACGGCCGACCCCACCTCGGAAGAGGTGATCCTCGACTACCAGCGCCACCAACGTCGACTTCTTCCGAAGCTCGCCACGACCTACGCCATGTCCTTCGCTCATGAAAAACTGCTCACCGCTTTCGACGGGGTCTTCTCCGGCGCCCGGGCAACGGATGCGGACCGAGAAGACCTCGAAACCCTGGCCGCGGCGCTCAAGCCGCTCAGCACCTGGAGCGCACTTGACATCCTGCAGGAGGCACGGGAGGCGTGCGGCGGCGCCGGATTCCTCGCCGAGAACCGGCTCACCCAGCTGCGCGCTGACCTCGACATCTATGTCACTTTCGAGGGTGACAACAACGTGTTGCTCCAGCTCGTGGCCAAGCGCCTCCTCACCGACTACTCGCGCAAGTTCATGAATGCGGATGTCGGAGCGATGGCCGGCTACATCGCCGGCCAGGTGAGCGACGCGGCCGTGAACCGGTCGGGCCTCCGCAAGCTCGCGCAGACCGTCGCCGATTTCGGCTCGACGGCTCGGTCGGTCGGGTTCGTTCGGGATGAGGCATCCCAGCGCCAGCTGCTCACGGACCGGGTGGAGTCAATGGTCGCGTCCCTCGCGGTCCGCTTGCGCACCGCCGGCAAGGCATCCCCGCTCAAGGCCGCGGCGCTCTTCAACGCCAACCAGAACGAGCTCATCGAGGCCGCTCACGCCCACGCGGAGCTGCTCCAGTGGGAGGCGTTTACCGAGGCGCTCGACGGCGTCGACGACCCGAAGACGGCCGAGGTGCTCACCTGGCTTCGCGACCTGTTCGGATTCGCCCTGATCGAGAAGAACCTCGCCTGGTATCTCATTAATGGTCGGCTCTCGGCCCAGCGGGCAGCGGCGATCACCGACTACATCGACGACCGCCTGTTGCCCCGACTGCGACCGCACGCCCTCGACCTGGTGACGGCCTTCGGGTTCGAGCCGGAGCACGTACGCGCACCGATAGCCACCGGCGCCGAACGCGAACGGCAGGACGAGGCCGCCGAGTACTTTCGTGAGCGTCGAGCCGCGGGAGCCGAACCGGTGAAGGAGAAGGCGCTTCGTCTCGGGCGGTAGTCCCCGGCGGCGGCCGAATCCAGGCGCCATCCGGCCAGGCGCACCCGGAGTCTTGGACTCACCGGCCCAGCGGGCAGGGTCAACGCTGCTTCACCACCGGTCCCACCGCCGGGGCGGGCGCGTTGGACGCGTTCTCGCCGAGCACGGCGCTGCCGTAGCGTCGGAGCACCCTCGCGGTGTCGGCCCGTCGGCCCGTCGGCCCGTCGGCCCGTCGGCCCGTCGGCCCGTCGGCCGGTCGGCCCGCCAACCCGTCGGCCGGTCGGCCCGCCAACCCGTCGGCCCGTCAGCCGGTCGGCCCGCCAACCCGTCGGCCCTCGGAATCGGGGACGTAGGTCAGGATCGCGACCCCGCTCGGAGTGAGCCGGCTCTTCATGAGGGTGAGCCCGCGCCGTGCGCCGCCGTGGGTGAACAGCGGGCGCCCGATGCCGACGATGACCGGATAGATCATGAACCGGTATTCATCGATCAGCCCTTTGCGGCTGAGGTAATTGAACAGGATGCCGCTTCCATTGAGCAGCAGGTCATTTCCGGGCACGCGTTTGAGCGCCGCGATCGCGTTTCCGACGTCACCCTCAAGCAGGGAGGCATTCCACGCCGCGGAGGCGAGGGTGGTGCTGGCGACGTGCTTGGGAAGCGAGTTCATCCGCTCGCCAAATCCGCGTTCATCTTCCGTCATCGATGGCCAGGCCGCCGAGAACCCCTCGTAGGTGACGCGGCCGAGCACCAGGGCGTCGCTGGCGAAGAGGTTCTCGTACTGAAAGTCCGAGACCTCGGAGTCGAAGTACGGACCGCTCCAACCCGGACTCTCGAATATGCCGTCGAGGGAGAGATACTCCACTGCCGCTAGTTTGCTCATGCCTGCTCCTTGGCTTGCGGCGGATCGGCTGTTACGGCTTCGAGCTCCAATATCTCCAGTGACTCCGCGACCGGGATCGCGGCGGCGACCGCGGCATCCACGAAGCCCTGCGTGCCCTCGATGCGGGGATCGAGCCAGTCGTCCCAGCGGTGGCGGGGGAGCGGCACCGGGTTGCGGTCGTGGATGTGGTCGAGGGTGTGCACCGAGTCGGCGGTGAGGATGGCGGCCGTGAGCATCCAGCGGTTCGGATCGTCGTCGGGCAGGGAGCGGTCCCTCCACCAGGAGTAGATGGCCGCGAAGGCGAGCGACTCCCCGTTCGGGGCGCGAAGGTAGAACGGTGTCTTTTTCTTGGTGCCCTCATCGGTCTGCCACTCGTAGTAGCCGGTGGCGGGAATGAGCGCCCGCTTCGAGCGGATGCTCGCCGCGAAGGAGGCCCTCTCGGTGATCCCCTCACTTCGCGCGTTGAACAGCGGTGTCTTCAGCTTCAGCGTCTTCGACCAACCGGGCGTGAGTGACCAGCGTGCGCCTTCGAGCCGACGGATCGGTGTCGGCGAGTCCGTCATCGACTCGAGTACCACGGCCACGGGATCGGTCGGACGGATGTTCCAGCCCGGCCTCCAATCGCGGAAGTCCCCGCCGACCGCCACGAATTCCTCGATCAGGTCGTCCGTGCTCTTGTCCATCGCGAATCGTCCGCACATGCCTCCGATTGTCGTCCCCGGAACCGACAATCGAAACCCCGGGATGCGCAACGGGATCGTTACCCAACGGGCCGTCGCCCGGTCGTACCCTGGCAGCGAACGGAGTGACGCCGAAGGGCGGATCGGCGACAGAGTGGATCGGCGACACAGCGGATCGGCGACACAGGCAGCTACGCCCTCGACCACGGGGGAACGCAGATGTCCGCCTTCGACCCGGCGATGGTCTCGGCCGGAACCGCGGGAGGCTTCCTCGTCACGGTCAACTTCCAACCGCCCGGCGGTTCCGCGACCAACGCCGTGGCAGGCGCGTAGGGTGCCTGCACGGTGCGCGGCACGATCGGCGCGCCGGTCATCCGGGACATCGCCTTCACCGACTTCGGGTAGTGGGTCGACCCGGGTCGGAGCAGCGCGAGTGGCGGCAAGAAGCACCCGGGGCGAGCGGCTCGGCGAGCCGCGAAGAGTCCAGAGACGATCAGGAAACCGGCGCCGAGCACCCGGATGACCGGGAGAGCGACCGGGCGGCCGCGATGGCCGCCCTGGCCAAGAACCCCGGGCGATGACGAGCACGGCATCGGAAATGGCGCAGCTGGCCACGACGAGGCCGATGGCGCGCGTGCGCCCTGCGATGCGGAGGCGGAGCACGAAGGCGGTCTGTGCGCCGATCGCGATGATGAGCGAGAGCCCGGTCAGGAGGCCGAGCACAGCGGCAGGAGCGTTTTCGTCGGGGTCGGGAACCCGATGCTATGGTCCGCGTGAGATTCAGCACAGCCACTGTTTTTCAGGTTGAGTAGCTTTGGCTGATGAATCGGGGTTAGCGGGAACAACTCGCCACTCTGCTGGCCGTCATGGCCGCGGGCGCGTTCGAGGCGGCCGCCTCCCCGCCTGCACGTGACCCCGCCGGCGGTATCGCAGCGGGTCAAGGCCATGAAGCAGGCATCCGGTCGCGTCCTGGTCCTGCGCTCCACACCCGTCCGGCTCACGGACGCCGGTGGCGTGCTGCTTCGCTATGCTCGCGGATCTATCTGCTGGAAGCAGACACGTTGCGGGCACTGCGGTCGGGTCGGAGCCCGGGCGGCGCTTCCTGATCCCCCTTGCCGTCAATGCAGACAGTCTCGCCACCCGGTTCCGCGATGCCCTCACCGGCCTGGGAGAGCGGCACGGATTGCGTTCAACCTCTACTGAGAAGATCAGGAACACACGACGACCCTTCTTGGCACCTGTACAGTCAGGCTGCCGTGACGTCGACCCGAGAATCCGTGCCGGGCTGCGTCACGAACCGCTCGGGGTGATGCGCTACCGGACGGTCTAGACCGCCGCGTTTCAGGGCAGGTGGCTGTCGCCCGAGGGTGGACCGGCGTCGCTCGCAGATGCCCCGGTCGTCACCTCCGATCCCAACGACGACCTGCAGGATGCATGGTTGCGTTCGCACTGCGCACGGGAGGGAGCAGATCCACCCACTTTGTGCCCGCCTCGAACGACTTCGCGCTGGCGATTGTGCGGCATTCGGCTGGGGACTTCTGCCGGAACAACAGTGTCTCGATGAGCTCGCGCCCGGTCATGCCGTCGACGTCCGGCTCTAATGGCAGCACTGCAACCCGAGGTCGCCCATGCTCCATGCCGTGTCGGCGGCGGTGCGTGCCAGGGCGACCGGGCGCTGCGACCAGTCTGACCTTGCGTCGAGAGGGCATAGAAAAAGTCCCACCCCCGCGGAAGCTAAGGAAATGGGACAGTGGCTCCGACGGGCGTCGATCCCGTGACCTCTCGATTTTCAGTCGAACGCTCTACCAACTGAGCTACAGAGCCGTGCATCTCTTCAGATACAGAATAAGGCACGGCCGTCTGGCGAGAGATGACCGTGCCTTGCGACCCTGACCGGACTTGAACCGGCGACCTCCGCCGTGACAGGGCGGCGCGCTAACCAACTGCGCTACAGGGCCAAGCTATGTTTCGTGACCCCAACGGGATTCGAACCCGTGTTAACGCCGTGAAAGGGCGCCGTCCTAGGCCACTAAACGATGGGGCCGTGAAGTAAATAACCTTCATAGCTGCCGAGGAACAAGCATAGGGGTGCCCGCCCCCTTTTCCAAACCACGCCGGGGTCGTGCAGTGCGCTGACCGCCGCATCCGCTCGCCACTCCGCGAGGTTACGCGGGTTCATGGCCGCGCGGAGGTAGGTTCAACTCGTTATCGAGACTTCGGGGAGAAATGGCACAGAGCGGTGGCCAGAGAAGCATCCAGAGCCGGGTGGCCCCTTTCACTGGCTCGCGGCGCGGAAATCGAGTGATCGCGACGATCGCGTTGCTCACCGTGCTCATCTCCGGCGGGATTCTCGGCCAGCCGGTGAACCGCGCCTTCGCTGTGGATTACCCCACCTGGGAAGCGGTTCAGGCCGCCCGCCAGAGCCAGACCGCGACTCAGACCGAGATCGCCCGGGTGCAGGGGTTGCTCACCGGCCTGCAGGCCACCGCCGATTCGACCCAGGCCCTCGCCCAACTGAAAGGCGACCTGTACCAGGCGGCGCAACAGAGATACGACGAGGCCGCCTACAAGGCCGCCGCGTTGCAGAAGCAGGCCGATGCCGCTCAAGCGAACGCCGCCATCTCCAAGGCGAAGGCGGGTCAGCTCGCCGCCCGGCTCTCTCGCTCCGGCGGGAACGACCTGTCGACTCGACTGTTTTTCAGCGGCGGGGATTCCAGGGCGATGCTGACGCAGCTCGGGCTGGCGAGCATGGTGAAGAACCAGGCGGCCGGGCTCTACGAGAGGGCGGTCCAGGACCAGAACACCGCCCAATCGCTCACCGACCAGGCGGATGTCGCCAAGGCCGCCCTGAAGTCGCTTGCGGATGCCGCGCAGAAAGCACTCGCCGACGCTACGGCCGCCGCACTGGCCGCCTCCGCGGCACTCACCGAGCAGACGAACAACTCCGCCCGACTTCAGGCTCAGCTCGCGACCCTGATCACCAACACCGACCAGCTCGAGTCACAGTACGTCGCCGGAATCAAGGCGCAGTGGGGCGACCTCGCGGGGCTCGGGGCCGGCAAGATCTCCACGACCGGCTGGGTGCGACCCTCTGGCGGCCACATTTCGAGTCCGTTCGGCTTTCGCATCAACCCATTCACGCTCTCGTACGCGTTCCACGCCGGAACCGACTTCGGGGCGAACTGCAACTCCCCGATCTTCGCCGCCCACGGCGGGACCGTCGTCTATGCCGGCCCGAACGGCGGCTACGGCAACTTCGTCTTGATCGACAACGGCAATGGCCTGACCACCGGCTACGGGCACATCGTGAACGGGGGCATCCGGGTGAGCATCGGCCAGCCGGTCGGTCCCGGCCAGCCGATCGCCCTCATCGGGAGCACGGGGCACTCCACCGGCTGCCACCTCCACTACGAAGTTCGCGAGAACGGTGTCGCCGTCGACTCCGTTCCCTTCATGCGCGCCAACGGCATCGAATTGGCGAACTGATCCGTCGTCGCCGGGTTTGCCATCCGCCGGCCACTTCTTCTCGCTCTCACGAGACACGCGTTGAGACTCTGTCCAGATCTCGGCGGATCGGATCTCGCGGCACGCGCCCCAACGCTGGCTATCCGGACAGAGGGTTGTTAGGGTGACTGCTGTTAACGGTGTTACTGGAGTGACTGAAGTAGGTCAACGTCACGGAATCGGGGATTGATGGCGCACATCGACGGTGACGAGGCAGGATGCATCGAAGGCGGGCCGTCCTCTCCGCTCGTCAGCCCGGCCGGCCAGGAGCGCGCGGACCGAAGGTATCGTCGCTCCCGCCGCACGCGCTGGATCTCCGCACTCGCCATCCTCTCGGTGCTCGCCACCGGATCCATCGTCGGATCGACGTCGACGGCATTCGCGATCAACTATCCGAGCTATGCCGATGTGCAAAACGCCAGACAGAGCGAGGCCGCCAAGAAGGCGGAAATCGACACCCTCAACCAGCTGCTCGTGACACTGCAGAACGCTGTGGACTCGACCACGGCGGATGCCACCCGCACCGGTGCTGAGGCAGCCGCGGCGCAGCAGAAGTACGACGAAGCCGTGTTCTCGGCAAGCCGGTATCGCGCCGAGGCGGATGTCGCCCAGGCCAAGGCGGACCGCTCGAAGGCGGAGGCCGCCCAGGTCGCCGCTCAGCTCGTGCGCACGGGTGGAAGCGACCTCAGCACCACGCTGTTCTTCAGCGGCTCCGGGACGGACTCTCTTCTCGCCCAGCTCGGTCTCGCCAGCATGGTCAAGAACCAGTCGACCGGAATCTACGAGAAGGCCACCCAGGACCAGAACGTCGCCCGTTCTCTGACCGATCAGGCGGACCGGGCGAAGGCGGCACTCAAGGCGCTTGCGGCGCAGTCCCAGGCGGCGGCCCAGGTTGCCGCCGCCGCGGCCCAGGCCGCAGCGGCCGCCCTCACCGAACAGCGGTCCCACCAGGTGGTGCTCAATGCCCAGCTGGCGATTCTCACGACCAACCTCAATCAGACCGAGGCCGACTACGCCGCCGGGGTCGAGGCCGCTCGAAAGGCCGCCGCTGCCGCGCTAGCCGCTCAGCTCGCCGCAGCGCCTCGCGCCGGCCTGATCTCGTCGGCCGGATGGGCGCGCCCGGCCGGTGGGCACATCTCCAGCCCCTATGGCTGGCGGCTCGATCCCTACAACGGCGTCTACGCGCTCCACGGGGGCACAGACCTCGCCCCCGGATGCGGAACCCCGATCTACGCGGCGCACGCCGGCACGGTCGAGTTGGCCGGACCCTACGGCGGCTACGGCAATTACATCCGGATCCGGAACGACGGCGACACCAGCTACGAGACGGCGTACGGCCACATCGTGAACGGTGGCATCCTCGTGAGCATCGGAGAGCACGTTCAGGTCGGCCAGAACATCGCTCGGGTGGGCAGCACGGGAATGTCCACCGGCTGCCATTTGCACTTCGAGGTGCACCACAACGGGTCGACGGAGGATCCGGTGCCCTTCATGCGTTCGCATGGCGTCGAGCTCGCCAACTGAGCGCGAGCGGGGCTCCCACTCGTTCGTGGGGGTGGCGCATCCTCGGCCGGTTTGGTACTGTGACGGATGTTAACAGTGTTACTCATGTGACTGCGGGGGATCTGCAGCACGACGCGGGGACCAAATGAAAACCACAGTGCACGAGCGCATGCCCGCCCAGTCGCCCGCCCGCGGCGGGAAGGCGCGAACCACCATCGGAAAGCGCGCGACACGAATCACGGCCATGCTCGCCGCCGTCGTCGTCGTCGTGACCGGAGGCATCCTCGTGCAGGTGCCGCACAGTGCGTTTGCGGCCGACTATCCCACCTGGTCCGACGTGCAGGCGGCTCGAAACAGCGTGGCCGCCAAAGTGGCCGAGATCGCGAAACTCGACGCGCTGCTTGCCGGGCTGCAGTCCGAGGTGACCAGCACCCAGGCCATCGCCGCGCAGAAGGGAAGCGAGTGGCAGGCCGCGCAACAGAAGTACGACGAGGGCGCATTCCGGGCGGGCGAGCTTCAGAAACAGGCGGATGTTGCGCTGGCAAGGGCCTCCACCTCCAAGCAGCAGGCTGGCCAGTTCGCCGCTCGGCTCGCGCGCGCCGGAGGCAGCGACCTCTCCGCGCGCCTGTTCTTCAGTGCCGGCGACTCGCGGAGCCTGCTCTCCCAGCTCGGTCTCGCCAGCATGGTGAAGAACCAGTCGGTTGGCCTCTATGAAAAGGCCGTGCAAGACCAGAACTCCGCCCAAGCGCTCACCGATCAGGCGAACGTCGCGAAAGACGCCCTCAAGTCCCTTTCGGATGCCGCTCAGCAGGCGCTCGAAGCAGCAGTCGCCGCCTCCAAGAGGGCCGCTGCGGCGCTCGCGGAACAGCAGGGCAACAAGGATCGACTCGATGCACAGCGCGCGGTGCTCGCGAACAACTCGACCGTCACCGAAGCCGAATACAACAACGGTGTTCAAGTGCGCGCCGCTGCCGCTGCGGCGGCCGCCGCAGCGGCGAAAGCCAAGGCCGAGGCGGACGCGAAGGCCGCGCGCGACTATGCGGCGGCACATCCCCCCGCCGTCTCCGTCCGCCCCGTCGGCAACGGGGGCACCAGCGCGAGCCCGAGCGGGTGGGTGCGACCCTCCGGCGGTCACATTTCCAGTCCCTACGGATGGCGCGTGAACCCGTACTCCGGGATCGAAGCGCTTCACGGCGGCACCGACCTCGCGCCCGGATGCAACGCCCCCATCCTGGCGGCGCACTCCGGTTACGTCGTCTTCGCCGGATATAGCGGCGGCTACGGCAACTTCATCTTGCTGAACAACGGCGACAGCATCTTCACCGGCTACGCGCACATCGTGAACGGCGGAATCCTCGTCAGCATCGGCCAGCAGGTGAGCGCGGGGGAGCAGATCGCCCGCGTCGGAAGCACCGGCGACTCCACGGGATGCCACCTGCACTTCGAGGTGCGTCCCAACGGAAGGGCGATCGATGCCGCGCCGTTCATGGCGGCCCGCGGAGCAGCGCTCGGCTGAGCCGCGCGCAGATCGCGGGCTGGTCGGCCGGACCGCGACGCCGATTCGGCTGGCGAACGCTACCGGTGCGCGCCCTCGTCGGACAGCTTCGCGATGCCGGCCCGAACGATCGCCTCGGCCTCCGCGGCGTTGCCCCACCCCTCGGTCTTGACCCACTTTCCGGGCTCGAGATCCTTGTAGTGCTCGAAGAAGTGCTCGATCTCCCGGCGGGTGAAATCCGGGATGTCGTCCACATCCTGGATCCACGACCAGCGCGGGTCGGTCGCTTGAACGGCGATCACCTTGGCGTCGGAGCCGCCGTCGTCAGTCATGTTGAACACCCCCACCGGTCGCACCTTCAGGCCGACACCCGGAAAGAGGGGGTAGTCGAGCAGCACGAGCACGTCCACCGGGTCGCCGTCGAGGCCGAGGGTGTTCTCGAAGAAGCCGTAGTCGGTCGGGTAGACGAAGCCGGTGAAGAGCACACGGTCGAGGAAGACGCGCCCGGTGACGTGATCCACTTCGTACTTGTTCTTGCTGCCCTTGGGGATCTCGATAATCGCGTCGTAGCTGGCCATGATGGGAGCGCTCCTAGAATTCGGTTGGTGACCCAATAACGTTATCGTGTGACCAGACGCCCCCGACTGACTCCCGCCATCGCCGACGTGCGATCCGCTGTACGCGCCTGTCTCGCCCCGTTCGCCCTTCCCCAAAACGCAGGGGATTCGCCACGAAACACCGTCGTTTCGCGCCATCCCCCCCCTGTTGGTGGCGAATCTCCTGCGTTTTCGGAACCGCGGGGGGCGTTGGGAAACGGGGTACTCGTCGCGCTCAGCGGCGGACCGGATTCGCTCGCGGTCGCCGCCGCCACGGCGTTCGAGGCCCAACGGGTGGGCATCCGGGCCGGCGCCGTGATTGTGGACCATGGCCTCCAACCGGGTTCGGCGGATGTCGCGGCCCACGCAGCACGACAGGCTCGCGAGCTCGGGCTCGACCCCGTGATGGTGAAGACCGTGCGCGTCGGAACGACGGGTGGACCGGAGGCTGCCGCGCGTGAGGCGCGCTACGCAGCGCTCGCCGAGTCAGCCACGGAGACCGGCGCGGTCGCGGTGCTGCTCGGCCACACGCTCGACGACCAGGCCGAGTCGGTGCTGCTCGGCCTCGCGCGGGGGAGCGGGCTCGGAAGCATCCGGGGCATGGCGCCGCGGTCGGGGCTGTATCTTCGGCCGTTGCTCGCTCTCGGACGCTCCGTGACGGAGCGATTCTGTGCCGACTCCGCGCTGGATCCGTGGATCGACCCGCAGAACGACGATGAGCGATTCGCCCGGGTGAGAGTGCGAAAGACGGTGCTGCCGTTGCTCGAACGCGAACTCGGGCCGGGCATCGCCGAGGCCCTCGCCCGCACAGCACTGCTCGCGCGAGAAGACACCGAGGCGCTCGACCGGTTCGCTCACGATCAACTCGAGGAGCTCGCCCGACCAGCCGAGGCGGGAATCTCCCTCCCGGCTAGAGCGCTGGCCGCGAATCCGGCGGCACTGCGGCAACGGATCATCCGCGCCACCGTCCTCGCGGAATTCGGGGTGAGCCTCAGCCACGCCCAAACCCTCGAGGTCGCGCGGTTGGCGACGGATTGGCACGGTCAGGGAGCTCTGGACCTTCCCGGGATCACCGCCGAGCGGGAGGGTGCCCTGATCAATTTCCGTGCCACGCCCGGTGCGCGGGCGATGGAACAATAGGCCAATGGAATACGACGACATCGCGAAGGACCTCGACAGCGTCCTCATCACCGAGCAGGAGATTCGCGTCAAGATCGCCGAGCTGGCACGTCGCATCGAAGCGGACTACGCGGGCGAATCGCTGCTTCTCGTGGGGGTGCTTCGCGGTGCGGTCATGGTGATGGCCGATCTCGCCCGCGAGCTTCGACTCCCCGTCGAGATGGACTGGATGGCCGTGTCGTCTTACGGTTCGGGCACCGAGTCGTCCGGGGTGGTACGCATTCTGAAAGACCTCGACACCGATCTCCACGGGCGAAGGGTGCTGATCGTGGAGGACATCATCGACTCGGGGCTGACCCTGTCCTGGCTGCGCGCGAACCTGGGTACCCGGGGAGCGGTATCGGTCGAGATCTGCGCCCTGCTCCGCAAGCCGGCCGCGGCAAAGCTAGCCGTGGAGGTGCGATACGTCGGCTTCGAGATCCCCAACGCCTTCGTCGTCGGGTACGGCCTCGACTACGCGGAGAAATATCGAAACTACCGCGACATCGGGGTACTCGCCCCTCACGTCTACGCCTGACCGGCGGAGCGGCGCATTACGCCCACGGCAAACATGCAGCGGCCACCCAGTACCGCTCCGGTAGCCTTGGCGTCACATTCTCCGTAAGAAAGGTGCCGGGCGTGACCCCCGGATCACTATGGATTTCAAGCGCTTACTCCGCGGCCCGCTCGTCTACGTGCTGCTGGCCGTCATCGTCGTCTCGGTCGGGTTCAGCCTGCTCAGCGGTTCCGGCTTCAAGGAGATCTCCACCCAGGAGGGGCTGAATCTGCTCCGCACCGACAAGGTCGCCTCGGCCAAGATCGTCGACACCGAGCAGCGTGTCGACCTCACGCTCACCACGGCCGGCGGCAGTGGGAAGCAGGTGCAGTTCTACTATGCGACCGCTCGCGGGGCCGACATCGTCAAGGCGGTCGACGCGTCCGGTGCGAAGTACAACGATCAGGTCGACAAGGGAAACTGGCTGTCGTCTCTCCTCGGCCTCGTCATCCCGTTCATCATCATCGGTCTGATCTTCTGGTTCCTGCTGTCAAGCATGCAGGGCGGGGGATCCAAGGTGATGCAGTTCGGAAAGTCCAAGGCGAAGCTCGTCTCCAAGGAGAGCCCCAAAGTCACCTTCGCGGATGTCGCCGGTGCGGATGAGGCGATCGAGGAACTCGAGGAGATCAAGGACTTCCTCAAGGAGCCGGCCAAGTTCCTCGCTGTCGGAGCACGGATTCCCAAGGGTGTGCTGCTGTACGGCCCTCCCGGTACCGGGAAGACTCTGCTCGCTCGCGCCGTCGCGGGCGAGGCCAACGTGCCCTTCTATTCGATTTCCGGCTCGGACTTCGTCGAGATGTTCGTGGGAGTCGGTGCGAGCCGGGTTCGCGACCTCTTCGCGCAGGCCAAAGAGAATTCTCCGGCGATCATCTTCGTCGACGAGATCGATGCCGTCGGGCGCCACCGCGGCTCCGGCATGGGCGGCGGCCACGACGAGCGTGAGCAGACCCTCAACCAGTTGCTGGTCGAGATGGACGGATTCGACGTCAAGACGAATGTCATCCTCATCGCGGCGACGAACCGTCCCGACATCCTCGACCCGGCGCTGCTGCGTCCGGGCCGCTTCGACCGACAGATCGGAGTGGATGCCCCCGACCTCCTCGGTCGCAAGAAGATCCTCGAGGTCCACGGCAAGGGCAAACCCCTCGCCGCCGGCGTCGACCTCGAAGTGCTCGCGCGGAAGACCCCCGGGTTCACCGGGGCGGACCTCGCCAACGTGCTCAACGAGGCCGCGCTGCTCACCGCTCGTTCCAACGCCCAGCTCATCGACAACCGGGCGCTTGACGAGGCCGTCGATCGGGTGATGGCGGGACCGCAGCGTCGCACCCGGGTGATGCGCGACCACGAGAAGCTCATCACCGCGTACCACGAGGGGGGACATGCTCTGGTCGCGACGGCCATGCGCAACACCGATCCCGTGACGAAGGTCACCATCCTGCCGCGCGGGCGAGCCCTCGGATACACGATGGTCCTGCCTCTCGAGGATCGCTACTCCATCAGCCGCAACGAACTGCTCGACCAGCTCGCCTATGCGATGGGTGGCCGCGTGGCCGAAGAGATCGTGTTCCACGACCCCACCACCGGGGCATCGAACGACATCGAGAAGGCCACCTCAACGGCGCGCAAGATGGTGACCGAATTCGGGATGTCTTCCAACATCGGATCGGTCAAGCTCGGCTCCGGATCCGGCGAGATGTTCCTCGGCCGGGACATGGGCAGCCAACGCGACTACTCGGAGCGGTTGTCGGAGCAGGTCGACGCCGAGGTGCGCGCTCTGATCGAGAAGGCGCACACCGAAGCGTGGACGGTGCTCAACGAGAATCGAGACATTCTCGATAAACTCGCGACGGCGCTGCTCGAGAAGGAGACCCTCGACCACACGCAGCTGGCGGAGATCTTCACGGACGTGAAGAAGATGCCAGAACGGCCGCAGTGGCTCTCGAGCGCCGAGCGTCCGGTGTCGGCCATTCCTCCCGTGGTCGTGCCGCAGAAGGCGCCGATCGACGCCGGAGTGGTGGACGGCGGCGTCACCTCCGAGCCGGTGAAGAAGGCGCGGTCGCCGCAGCCGCGCAAGCGACCCGACATCGCCACCGCCTGACCTCCCCGTCGCCTGACCCCCGCAGCCTTCCGACGGCCGTACGCTCGTAGTCGTGAGTATTGATACCGCACGGATCGAGGCGGCCGTGCTCGAGATCCTCGGCGCAATCGGCGAGGATCCCTCGCGGGCGGGGCTGGTGCGTACCCCTGCGCGCATCGCCGAGGCCTACCGGGAGTTCTTCGGGGGGGTGGGAGTCGATCCGCTCGCTCATCTTGCCTCGAGTACCGAATTCACGAGTGCCCCCGCAGAGGTCGGAGAGCTCGTTCTCCTGCGGGACATCGAGTTCCGCTCCATCTGCGAGCATCATCTCCTCCCGTTCACCGGAGTCGCCCATCTGGCCTACCTTCCGAACGAGCGCGTGGTCGGGCTCGGAGCTCTCACGCGCGTCGTCGAAACGCTTGCCGCGCGTCCCCAGCTGCAGGAGCGGCTCACCGAGGAGATCGCGGATGCTCTCCAAGCCGGTCTCGAGGCTCGCGGGGTGCTCGTGCTGCTCGATGCATCGCACGGCTGCGTGACGGCGCGGGGAAGCCGCCAGACGCACAGCACGACCGTGACCCTGGCGAGCCGCGGCATCCTTTCCCTTCCGGTCGAGCGCGCCGAGATCATGACGCTGATCGGGGTGACGCCGCGATGAGAGACACCCGTCCGCGGGACGTTCAGCGCGCTGAGCTCGTCGCACCGAGGCCTGAACGACCGACCGGACTCCTCCGCCCGCGAATCATGGGAATCGTCAACGTGACCCCCGACTCGTTCAGCGACGGCGGTGCCTACCTGCAGGCCGAGGCGGCGATCGCGCACGGGGAAGCTCTCGTGGCGGCCGGCGCCCAGTTTGTGGATGTCGGTGGAGAGTCGACCCGACCCGGTGCGACGCGAGTCTCCTCGGTCGAGGAGCAGCGGCGCGTGCTGCCCGTGATCGAAGGACTGACCGACCGCGGGATCGCGGTGAGCGTCGACACCTTGAACGCCGGCACCGCGCTGGCCGCGGCGGAACTCGGGGCGGTGATCATCAACGACGTGTCGGCCGGACTCGCCGACCCCGGGATGGCCCGGGTAGTCGCCGAGACCGGCCTGCACTTCATCGCGAGCCACTGGCGCGGTCCGAGCACCCCCGGCGATCCCCATCGAGTGAACGCGAGCTACGGAGACGTCCTCCGCGATGTCTGCACCGAGTTGACGAACCGGGTCGCCCAACTCATCCTGAGCGGGGTGCGACCGGATCGCCTCGTGCTCGATCCGGGTATCGGCTTCGCGAAGACGGCGGAACAGAACTGGCGGCTTCTCGCCAATCTCGCCACGCTCGAGGCGATCGGCTACCCGGTGTTGATCGGGGTCTCCCGTAAGCGGTTTCTGGCCGCGCTGGTAGATCCGGATGCTCCGGCCACCGAGCGCGATCCGGCCACCGCCACCATCAGTGCGCTCGCCGCGCAGGCCAGAGTCTGGGGAGTGCGGGTCCACAACGTCGCCGCGACGCGGGATGCCCTCGATGTCTGGGAGGCGATGCAGCCGTGACCGATCGTCCCGTGCCGGCCGGCAGTGTGCCGTCCGACCGCATCCGCCTGACCGGCCTGCGGGTATTCGCCCATCACGGAGTGCTCGATTTCGAGCGGGACAACGGCCAGGAATTCGTGATCGACCTCGAGATCGCCGTCGACCTCGCGCCAGCCGGAGCCTCCGACGACGTGGCCGAGACCATCCACTACGGGGAGCTCGCGGATGCCGTGGCCGCCGCGGTGCGGTCGAACCCGGTGGACCTCATCGAGACAGTGGCCGAGCGCGTCGCGGGGATCGCACTCGGCTACGAACGTGCCGCACAGGTGAGCGTCACCGTGCACAAGCCGGCCGCGCCGATCGGCGTGCCATTCGACGACGTCTCGGTCACCGTCCTGCGCACTCGACCGATGGGGGCGACGCGGTGAGACGTCGCATCGTGCTTCCCGCCGTGATCGCGCTCGGGGCCAACCTGGGCGATCGGGAGGCGAACCTACGTGCCGCCGTGCGCGACATCCGGGAGGTCGACGGGGTCACCGTCACCGCGGTCTCCGGAATCGTGCAGTCCGCGGCGCTCAAGCCGGAGGGCGCGGATGCCGCATCCCCCGACTACCTCAACGCGGTGATGCTCGTCGACTGTGCGCTTCAGCCCGACGACCTGCTCCGCGAGCTCAACCGCATCGAAGCGGAACACGGCCGGGAGCGGGGCGCGCGCTGGGCCGATCGCACGCTCGACCTCGACATCGTCGCGTTCGGCAGACTGGGCTGGGAGACCGAGTCGCTCACCCTGCCTCATCCACGGGCCTGGGAACGACCGTTCGTGATCGTGCCGTGGCTGGAGGTGGACCCGGATGCCGAAATCGGCGGCCGTGGTCGCATCGACGGGCTCGCGGCCGCCCGTTCTCGCGACGTTCGCCCGTTCGCCGCACCACCTCTCGGGAGCAGACCGTGAAGCGCACCAGCGTGACGACCCTCGTCCTCCTCGCCCTCATCGGCGGCATCGGCGGCGGGTTCCTCGAGACGGTTCTGGCGGCGACCGGCCGGCCGATCGTCCTTCCCCCGCTGACCCTCGGCCTCGCCCTCCTGGCGATCGGCATCATGGTGGTGGTGCTCGCCCTGCCGATTCGCCGACTCACCCGCGGAAAGTCTCGTCAGACGGTCGACCCGTTCTATTCGACGAGGGTGCTGGTGCTCGCGAAGGCCAGTTCGTTGAGCGGTTCGCTCGGCAGCGGATTCGGTGCCGGAGTGCTGATCTATCTCCTCACTCGCTCGGTGGTGCCCGGGGTAAACTCGGTCGCACTGGCCGTCGCCACCCTCGTCGGAGCCGTCTGCCTGCTGGCCGGTGGGCTCATCGCGGAGCACATGTGCACCGTGCCTCCCCACGAGGACGATGACGAGGGAAAACGGTCCGTGCCGGTGGGTCCCTGATCGACGCGCGCACCACAGGGGCAACAGGACCGCAACGCCAACAGGGAGAGGGCATGGATCGACTCGAACTCCCCGACGTGCTCTGGCGGCGGGTCTCGCCGCGGCTCGTCTGGGTGGAGCTGCTCGGTGGAGCGGGATTCCTCCTCGTGGTGATCGCAGCAGCGGTGGCGATGGTGCTCGTCGAACTCTGGTGGGGCGTCGCCGTGTTCGCGGCCCTCGGCATCATCGCGATCGTCAATCTCGTTCTTACCCCGCGCCGGGTGCGATCCATCGGCTACCACCTCCGCGCGGACGACCTCCTGTTCCGCCGTGGAATCATGTGGCAGCGTATCGTGGCGGTGCCGTACGGGCGAATGCAGCTCGTCGACATCAACCGCGGGCCGATCGCCCGCGGGCTCGGACTGAGCGAACTCAAATTCGTGACCGCCGCCGCCTCGGCCGGGGTGACCATCCCCGGGCTTCCCGAGGTCGAAGCCGAGGAGTTGCGCGATCACCTCGTCTCGGTCGCGGAGAGCCGCCGGGCCGGCCTGTGAGCAGACCGGAGCTCGCGCCGTCGGCGTCCGCGCCGACCGTCGTGGCTCGACTCACCGACGGGGAGTGGCATCGATTGCACCCGGCGACTCCCCTTCTGAAGGGCGGTTTCGCCCTCATCGTGGTGCTCGGCTACATCGTCAGCAATCTCCGCGAGCGACTGCTGGGGATGTTTCTGCCGCAGTACGGAAGCGGCGGCGACCCCGTCGAGTATGTGCTGAGCCACGGCATCGTGCTTCAAGTCCTCGGCGCGGTGGCCGGACTGCTCGTCGTGTTGATCGCGGGTTTCTACGTCTCCTGGCGCATGCACACCTTCCGCATCACGACGGAGGTCGTCGAGGTGCGCTCCGGCATTCTCTTCCGCACGAATCGCAAGGCCCGGCTGGATCGAATCCAGGGCATCAACATCGTGCGGCCGTTCGTCGCACGACTCTTCGGGGCGGCGAAGCTCGAGATCAGCCAGGCCGGCCATGACGCCAACGTGCACCTGTCCTACCTCCGCTCGGGGGCGGCCGACGACGTGCGGCGGGAGATCCTGCGGAGGGCATCCGGAACCCGGGTTCCCGAGCAATCGGCCGCCGCACCGAGCGGAACGCCGCTCGATCGACGCGTCACCGAGTTGTTCTCACCGGAGCTCGATCGCGGCTCACTCCGGCCGAAGTCCGTGGTCACGATTCATCTCGGTCGGCTGTTCGGCTCGATGTTCCTCGGCACCGGCACCCTGGTCGCGGTGCTGGTAGGGATCGGCGCAACCATCTGGATCTCGACCACCGGACATTTCGCCATGCTGTTCATCGCGCTTCCGAGCATCCTCGGGTTCGGCGGGTACTACGTGCGCCGGTTCTCCAAATCGCTCCGCTACACGATTGCCGGTACCCCCGACGGCGTGCGAGTGGGGTTCGGTCTGTTCTCCACCAGCAACGAGACGCTGCCGCCGGGGCGCATCCACTCCATCGAGGTGAGCCAGCCGCTGCTCTGGCGCCCCGCGGGCTGGTGGCGGGTGCGGGTGAACCGGGCGAGCCAGACCTCGAGCCGCGGATCGGCGAATCAGGCCAACACAACCATCCTGCCGGTCGGCAATCTCGCCGATGTCACCGCGGTGCTCACCCTCATGCTGCCCGACGTCATCGGCGCCGAGATGAGTGAGTTCATCCGGCGCGGCATGACCTCGAACGGGTCGGACGGTTTCATCAACTCGCCTCGGCGAGCGATTTGGCTTCGTCCGCTCTCCTGGCGTCGCAACGGATTCGCCATCCTGCCGGGATCTCTCCTCCTGCGCACCGGTGCACTCTGGCGCAGGCTCATCATCGTGCCTCAACCGCGGCTGCAGAGTGTCGCCATTCATCAGGGTCCCCTCCTTCGCCGCCTTCGACTGGCCTCGATTCAACTGCACACGGTCCACGGGCCGATCGCCGCGCATCTCGGAGCGGTGGACCGGGATGCCGCCCTCGCGTTTTTCACCGAGGTCGCCGAGGTGGCCGTGCGGGCCGGTCAGTCGGATACGTCCCACCGGTGGCGCTCCGGGGAGGCGCCAGCATGAGCTTCGACGCCGCGCGGGATCGCGACGAGGATTCCCGGCGCCGCTCCGGCCGTCTCGGCATCGGCATCATCGGCGCTGGCCGGGTCGGCCCGGTGTTGGGAGCCGCGCTCGCCGGGGCCGGTCACGCGGTGGTGGGGATCTCGGCGATCTCCGCCTCGAGCCGCGAACGGGCCGAGGCGATGCTGCACGGAGTGCCCATCCTCGAGGTGCCGGCGATCATCGAGCGGAGCGAGCTGGTGATCCTCGCCGTTCCCGCCGCGGAGTTGGCTGCCCTCGTGTCCGGGCTCGCCGCAACGGGCGCCTGGCAACCCGGTCAGCTCGTGGTGCACACCGCGGCCGAGTTCGGCACGGCCGTGCTCGCTCCCGCAACGGCGGCCGGCGTCATCCCTCTCGCCATCCATCCGGCGGTATCGTTCACCGGGACGACCGTCGACATCGCTCAACTCGTGGGGGCGTGCTTCGCCGTCACCGCACCCGGCCCGGTGCAACCTATCGGGCAGGCCCTCGTCGTGGAGATGGGGGGTGAGCCCGTCATCATCGCCGAGGAAGATCGGGCAGCGTACGCCGAGGCGATCGCAACGGCGACGAGCTTCTCGACCGCGATCGTCGATCAGGCGACCGGCCTTCTCGCCTCGATCGGCGTCGAGTCGCCGGGTGCGGTGCTGGGTCCGCTGGTCCGCTCCTCCGTGGAGAACGCGCTCCGGCACGCGCACTGATCGGGGACGGGACGCCCGATACCGCGGGTCGCCGCTCGGCTGCGGGCTGCGGGCCGAGGGTGCCGGGCGCACTAGCATCGAGGGATGCCCATCGCCGTAGCCGAGACCATTTCCGAGCTGAGCAGGATCGGGTCGGGGGCCAGAGCCGCCGGCCGGCGAGTCGCCCTCGTGCCCACCATGGGCGCACTCCACGACGGCCATCTCGCGCTCGTGCGCCGCGCTGCCGAGCTCGCCGACCTCGTGATCGTCTCGATCTTCGTCAACCCCCTGCAGTTCGGCCCCTCGGAAGACCTCGAGCGTTACCCCCGCACCCTTCGCGAGGATCTCGCGCAACTCGAGTTCCTCGGAGTCCAGGCCGCCTTCGCCCCCGGCGCAGCCGAGATGTACCCGACCGGCGCGAGTGACACGCGTGTCACCGCGGGCCGCATCGGGTCGCTGTATGAGGGCCGTACCCGGGCAGGCCATTTCGACGGAGTCCTCACCGTCGTCGCCAAACTCCTCAACATCGCTCAGCCCGATGTCGTGCTGTTCGGCCAGAAGGATGCCCAGCAGGTGTTCCTGGTGCGGCGAATGATCGTCGATCTCAACCTTCCGGTGGCGGTCGAGGTGGTACCGACAGTGCGCGAACGGGATGGGCTCGCCCTCTCCAGTCGCAACCGGTTCCTCGATGCGAAGGAAAAGCGAGCCGCGCTGGGGCTGTCCATCGCGCTCGAGGCGGCCGAGTCATCCGCCGACCGGGGAATCGACGCGGTGCTCGCCGCAGCGCAATCGGTGCTCATGGGGGAGCACCTCGTCGAACTTGACTATCTCGTCGTCGTCGATCCGGAGACCTTCCTCCCTGTCGACGACGACCACCAGGGGAGTGCCGTTGTGCTGGTGGCCGCTCGGGTCGGCACCACCCGTCTCATCGACAATCAGACGATCTTCCTGCCCGGAGGGCGCTCCTCGGCGCAACCGGGTCGCCGGTAAACTCGTCCAGCCGCAACCGTCAGGAGTACACCCGCATGACCGAGCAGATCCCCGAACCCCAACTCTCGGAAGACGAACTTTCCGAGCAGACCCGGGTGCGCCTCGGCAAGCGTGACCGACTCATCTCCTCCGGCGCGGAGGCGTATCCCGTCGCGCTCCCGATCACCACCACGATCCCGGCGGTCCGGGCGAAATATCACACTCTTAAGACGGATGCGGCGAGCGGCGAGACCGTGGGCCTCGCCGGCCGCGTCGTGCACCTCCGCAACACGGGCAGGCTCTGTTTCGCCTCCCTGCAGTCCGGTGATGGATCCCGCATCCAGGCCATGGTCTCGCTCGCGGAGGTGGGGGAGGAGTCGCTTGCCGAGTGGAAGGACCTCGTCGATCTCGGCGATCACGTCTTCGTCTCCGGCGAGGTGATCTCGAGCCGTCGCGGAGAGCTCAGCGTGCTTGCCGCGGAGTGGAAGATCGCCGCGAAGACGCTGCGCCCGCTGCCCAACCTCCACGGGGAACTCAGTGAGGAGACCCGCGTGCGTGCGCGATACCTCGACCTGATCGCGCGGGAGGGGGCGCGCAAGATGGTGCGTGACCGGTCGGCATCCGTCGCCTCCCTGCGCAAGACCTTCACCGACCACGGGTACGTCGAGGTCGAGACCCCGATGCTGCAAACCATGCACGGCGGAGCATCCGCCCGGCCTTTCGTGACCCACAGCAACGCCTTCGACACCGAGTTGTTCCTGCGCATTGCACCCGAGCTGTTCCTGAAGCGCGCCGTCGTCGGCGGTATCGAGCGCGTGTTCGAGATCAACCGCAACTTCCGCAACGAGGGTGCCGACTCCACCCACTCGCCGGAGTTCGCGATGGTCGAGGCGTACCAGGCTTACGGCGACTACCAGCAGATGGCGGACCTCACCCAGGAGATGATCCAGAACGCCGCGCTGGCGATCGGCGACGGCCTCGTCGTCACGCTCGCGGACGGCACGGAGTACGACTTCGGCGGCGAGTGGGACCGCATCAGCATGCTGGACTCGCTCAACGCGGCATCCGGCTGGAACATCACCGCAGCCACGCCCCTCACGGAACTGCTCGGCTACGCCGACTCGGTGGGAGCCGAGGTGCCGCAGCCGACCCCGGGAAAGCTGATCGAAGAGCTGTGGGAACACTTTGTGAAGCCGGGTCTCACGCGGCCGACCTTCGTGATGGACTTTCCCGTCGACACCTCCCCGCTCGTTCGCGATCACCGGTCCGAGCCGGGGCTCGTGGAGAAGTGGGATCTGTACGTGCGCGGATTCGAACTGGCCACCGGGTACTCGGAGCTCGTCGACCCGGTGATCCAGCGGGAACGCTTCGTCGCCCAGGCGAAGCTCGCCGCGGCCGGGGACCCCGAGGCGATGCGTCTCGATGAGGAGTTCCTGCGCGCCCTCGAATACGGGATGCCACCCTCCGGCGGCATGGGCATGGGAGTCGATCGCCTGCTCATGGCTCTCTCCGGACTCGGCGTACGCGAGACCATCCTCTTTCCCCTGGTGAAATGATGGGCTACCTCCCTCCGGACCCGAAGGACCCGAAGAAGGTGTCGACCACGCGCCTCGTTCTCTGGATCGCCGTCGCGGGGGTTGGCGCCTACTCCATCATCCAGGGCATCATCGGCATCCTTCAGCACGGCTGATCGTCACCCAGCCGCACGGCGTATTCTGTGGAGGTGATCCAAAACTACTGGGCCAACGCGGCCTACTCGGTGATCCCCACGATCATCCTCGGGCTGATCTTCTGGTTCGTGATGCGCTCGATCCTCCGAGCCGACAGAACCGAGCGCAAGGTCTTCGCCGAGATCGAAGCCGAGGAGCGCGCCCGATTCGCAGCGGAGAACGCGGCCTCTCCTCGCGAGGTCTGAGCCGCGGGTTCGGCAGTTCCGGCGCGGGTAAGGCGGGTCTCGTCGCAACACCACCTCCTGTTTTCACCACCACCCCCGTGTCGACACAGGACAGTGGTGGTTAAAGCGGGAGGTGGTGAGGTGCAGACTACGCGGGTGATGCAGTCGTCAGGTCAGAGACATCCGGCCCCGTCCCGCCGCGGTCGACGGGGGTGTTGAGCGGCTGTTCCCGCACGAAGGTCAGGAACGCTGCGCCGATCCTCCGGTTGCCCCGGGCGGCAGGCTACCGGCGAGGTTCCCGGTGAGCCGAGAGACGAACCGGCTTCCGAGGATGGCTGATCCGAGGGCTGACTAGATCTCCAATCGACGGGATGCCGCGGCCTCCCCTCAACGAACCGGGTGAGGGTTCGTCCGAATGGTCCACCACGACGCGCCCTTCTGCTTTGGACGCGCATCGGAACGGCGATTGCAATCAGAGTGGGAGCTCTCGCGATCGTCGCCACGAGATACAGCTTCACGAGTGTGCCCAGGGGGGCATCGCTCGCCACCCCGGGTCTCTTCGTTCCGAAGACGACCATCGCCCGGGTCGCTTCATCGAACAGGGAGAGCCGGCCCCATTGGTTCGTTCGATGCAGGAGACGGCGTTGGGGGATTCACAACCACAACGGAACCGACCTGTGTCGCGAGTTTCCCCGCGCTCCCAGCTCGAGCCCATCGGGGCGACCACCGAAAACGCAGGACATTCGCCGCCAAAACCGTCCAAACGCCGCTGCGGGGGCCGTCTCATGGCGAATGTCCTGCGTTTTGGGAAAGGCGGTGGGAAAGGCGGTGGGAAGGGCGGTGAGAAGGGCGGTGAGAAGGGAGGTGCGGATGCCGTCACGCCGACGGCGAACAGGGGCAGTAATCGCGGGGTTGGCTGGTTACTCTCTCTATAACGGCACCACACCTGCTCAGGTGCCAGAGGAGCACACATGTTCGAACGATTCACCGACCGGGCCCGCCGGGTGGTCGTCTTGGCGCAAGAAGAAGCCAAGATGCTCAACCACAACTACATCGGCACCGAGCACATTCTGCTCGGCCTCATCCACGAGGGCGAAGGCGTCGCAGCGAAAGCCCTCGAGTCTCTCAACATCTCGCTCGACTCGGTTCGCGAGCAGGTTCAGGACATCATCGGCCAGGGCCAGCAGCAGCCGACCGGTCACATTCCCTTCACTCCGCGCGCCAAGAAGGTGCTCGAGTTGAGTCTGCGCGAGGCTCTGCAGCTCGGCCACAACTACATCGGCACCGAGCACATCCTCCTCGGCCTCATCCGTGAGGGAGAGGGTGTCGCGGCTCAGGTGCTCGTCAAGCTCGGCGCCGACCTCAACAAGGTGCGCCAGCAGGTCATCCAGCTGCTGTCCGGCTACCAGGGCAAGGAGCAGGTCGCGGTCGGTGGCGAGACCACCCAGTCTCCCCAGGGGGGAAGCCAGATCCTCGACCAGTTCGGGCGCAACCTCACCCAGGCGGCGCGTGACGGCAAGCTCGACCCGGTGATCGGGCGCGAGAAGGAGATGGAGCGGGTCATGCAGATCCTCTCCCGCCGTTCGAAGAACAACCCCGTGCTGATCGGCGAGCCCGGAGTCGGCAAGACAGCGGTCGTCGAAGGGCTCGCCCAGGCGATCGTTCGTGGCGATGTTCCCGAGACCCTGAAGGACAAGCAGCTCTACACGCTCGACCTGGGTTCGCTCATCGCTGGGAGCCGCTACCGCGGTGATTTCGAGGAGCGTCTCAAGAAGGTCACCAAGGAGATCCGCACCCGCGGCGACATCATCACCTTCATCGACGAAATCCACACTCTCGTCGGCGCGGGTGCCGCCGAAGGGGCGATCGACGCGGCGTCGATCCTCAAGCCGCTGCTCGCCCGCGGTGAGCTTCAGACCATCGGGGCCACCACTCTCGACGAGTACCGCAAGCACTTCGAGAAGGATGCCGCCCTCGAGCGTCGCTTCCAGCCGGTGCAGGTGCACGAGCCCTCGCTCGCCCACACCATCAACATCCTCAAGGGGCTTCGCGACAAGTACGAGTCGTTCCACAAGGTCTCGATCACGGATGGCGCGATCGTCGCCGCCGCGAACCTGGCCGATCGCTACGTGGCCGACCGGTTCCTCCCCGACAAGGCCATCGACCTGATCGATGAGGCGGGAGCACGCCTGCGCCTGTCGATCCTGTCCGCCCCGCCGGAGCTCCGCGAGTTCGACGACAAGATCGCCGAGGTTCGCGGCTTCAAAGAGGGCGCGATCGAAGACCAGGACTTCGAGAAGGCCGCGTCGCTTCGCGATGAGGAGAAGAAGCTGCTCGGAGAGCGTCTTCGCCTCGAGAAGCAGTGGAAGTCGGGCGAGGCCGGCTCGACCGGAACCGTGGATGAGGGAGTGATTGCCGAGGTCTTGGCTGCCGCCACCGGCATCCCGGTCTTCAAGCTCACCGAGGAGGAGACCAGCCGACTGGTCTTCATGGAGAAGGCGCTGCACCAGCGCGTCATCGGTCAGGAGGAAGCCATTTCGGCCCTGTCCAAGACGATCCGCCGCACGCGCGCCGGACTCAAGGACCCGAAGCGTCCGAGCGGGTCGTTCTTCTTGGCCGGCCCGACCGGTGTGGGGAAGACTGAACTCGCCAAGGCCCTACGGAGTTCCTCTTCGACGACGAGAACGCTCTGATCTCCCTCGACATGTCGGAATACGGCGAGAAGCACACGGTCTCGCGACTGTTCGGGGCCCCTCCCGGCTTCGTCGGCTTCGAGGAGGGCGGTCAGCTCACCGAGAAGGTGCGTCGCAAGCCGTTCTCCGTTGTGCTGTTCGATGAGATCGAGAAGGCCCACCCGGACATCTTCAACTCGCTCCTCCAGATTCTGGAAGAGGGGAGGCTGACGGATGGCCAGGGTCGCGTCATCGACTTCAAGAACACGGTTATCATCATGACCACCAACCTCGGTACGAAGGACATCTCGGGCACGCCTCTCGGTTTCACCTCGTCCACCGACACCGCCACCGGCTACGACCGGATGCGTGGCAAGGTGGTGGAGGAGTTGAAGAAGAACTTCAAGCCGGAATTCCTCAACCGCGTCGACGAGACCATCGTCTTCCCGCAGCTCAACAAGGAGGAGCTCTTCCAGATCGTGGATCTGTTCATCAAGCGGCTCTCCGACCGCCTGCTTGACCGCGATATGACGGTGGCGATCTCGGTTTCGGCCAAGGAACAGCTCATCAAGGTCGGGTTCGACCCCTCGCTCGGAGCGCGGCCCCTGCGGCGCGCCATCCAGCACGAGGTCGAGGATCAGTTGAGCGAGCGAATCCTCACCGGCGATCTGAACGCGGGTGACCACGTGCACGTCGACTACGTAGGCGACGAGTTCGTGTTCACCACCGGACGGCAGCCGGGCCGCGAGTCGCTCGAGGCGGAGATCGCCGCACTGGAGGCCTAGGCAAGAACAGCGATCGAGCCTGTCGGGATCACGACGGGCTCGATCGACGTTTAAGCTCGGGGGATGAGCTTTTCGGTGCGCGCCGCCCGCACGAGTGATGTGCCCGCCATCCAGGCCCTCGTCGAACCGCTCGTGCAGCGTCGAATCCTGCTCGGCAAGGATGCGGTCGTCTTCTACGAGGCCATCCAGGAGTTCCGCATCGCCGAGGATGCCGCGGGCACGGCGATCGGTTGCGGCGCTCTGCACGTGATGTGGCAGGATCTGGCCGAAGTGCGTACCCTCGCGGTGACCGAACACTGGCTCCATGGCGGTGTCGGCCACGCCCTCCTGCAACAGCTCGAGACGGATGCCCGCGCACTCGGCCTGAGCCGGCTGTTCTGTCTCACCTTCGAAGTGCCCTTCTTCACCCGGCACGGGTTCGAGCCGATGACGGAGGATCCGATCGATCCGGCCATCTACCTCGAACTGGTGCGCTCGCCCGACGAGGGCGTCGCCGAGTTCCTTGATCTCGCCCGGGTGAAGCCCAACACCCTCGGCAACACCAGGATGATCAAGCGGCTCTAGTGCCGGCCGGGGATCGAGGGATGACCGGCGGCTCGGTCGCCCCGATGAGCACCGATGAGCACCGATCACACACCCTCCCAAATACCGGGTAAGTCTCCTGCCCGTGGCTACCCTTAGGCCATGTCGACGTTTCGAAATCCTGTCGGCCCCCAGCCACCGATGGTGTACTGGCGCCGGCGTCTTGTGCTCGGGCTCGGCGCGCTCGCCGTCATCCTGATCATCATCCTGATCGTGGTGCGGCCCGGGTCGGGAACCCCGGCCTCCTCCACCTCACCCGGTGCCACACCCGCGGCTACGCCGGGCACCACCCCGACCGCCAAAGCCAGCGCGAGCAGTGCCGCACCGGTGGCCGGTGCGGCGTGCCTTCCCGCCAAGATCGCGCTGGTCGCCGTGGCCGACAAGACGACCTATGCCGCCGGCGAGAAGCCGATGATCAGCATGACGATCACCAACACCGGCACGACCAACTGCTCGATCAACCTCGGCTCGACTCAGCAGGAACTCATCATCACGAGCGGAACGGAGACGATCTGGGACTCGAAGGACTGCCAGACCGCACCAGTCGATGCACAGTCGGTGTTGAAGCCGGGCGTCACGGTGGCCACCCAGGCCATTCCCTGGGACCGCACACGTTCGTCGAAGACCACCTGTTCCGCCAGTCGCCCGGCGGTGACGGCGGGTGGGGCGAGCTATCACCTGGCGGTGAAGGTCGGTGCCCTCACGTCGAAGGCATCGGTACAGTTTTTGCTGAACTAGCTCCGGCAAGCCCGTACTCGTACCGGATCTGCTCGACCAACCCGAACTTGGCCCAGACGCTCGGGCGGAGCAGAGCGGTGTGGCTGAACCATACCGGCGGGGAGAGCAGACGGACGTCGAAGGCGGCGTCGAACGTGAGACCGTCGGAGCCGTGAGCTCCCGGCCCTCCGTTCAGGAGCTGGTCGAGGAGAATCACCAGGTCGAGGCGCGATCGAAGCGAGACCGCGCGTCCGACGCGAGCGTTGATGCGGGTCCACTCGGCTGTCGACCGTCGGAGGGCCGGAGTGTCGATGAGCAGCAGGAAGCGCAGATCGATGCCGAGACTCACGGCATCCAGGGCGACGTTGCCGCCGTGGCTGTGAGAGTAGATGCCATCGGTGGAGGTGACTCCGGACTGCTCGATCCAGCGTCGCAGGTCGGCCGCCGCATCGAGGCGCGCCCGCTGGCTGTAGCCCCCTGTCCAGCGGTAGGCGGATGCGGCATCCGTGTACAGGTCGGGAGCGATGTCTGCCTTGAGCAGGCGGAAGAGCGGCCCGCCCGGTGACAGCTGGGTCGAGCGCCAGCGGCCGAAGCTCCCCGGTATGGCGATGCTCACGGCCGTCTGCCGCGCGGGTGGCAGCGACGAGGCCCGCCTTCGCCCGACGTCACCGAGCGTGAGCGCGGTGAGCGCGCGCGCCGTCGTGCTGTCGAATCGGCGGATGCCGCGCAACACACTCTCCGCCCGCTCGCGCTGGGTGCCCGCTGCGACGAGACTAGCGGCGGCGGCGACTCGTGCAATCTGGGACGGTGAGTCGAGTTGGGTCAGCAGCAGGGCGACCGCCGTGTCGGGGGCGCCTGTCGCATCCAGTTCGGTCCACAGCTCCTCGGGCGCGAGGTTCGACGGCGCGCTCATCACCCGCCCGGAGATGCTCTCCAGAGGGCGAACCCGAGGCGTGCCGATGTCGTGGGGTTCGGCCCGGGCGCGCGCGGCGACGGGCGGAGGCGGTGCAGCGCCCGAAGGTGTTGCGCCCGAAGGTGTTGCGCCCGAAAGTGTTGCGCCGGGCGGACGCAACTGCGCGGCGATCTGCAGCAACTGCGCGCTCCGCGTCCACTCCGCCGCGACACCGGTCGCGGTGAAGGCGCTCAACCCGATGACGGGTCGAGTGACCAGGGGGTCCATGCACCGATCCTGTCACGTCGCTCGTCGGCGTGCGCCTAAAACTCCGGAATGTCCGACTGCGGCTCCCCGACGAGTGCGAACGCCTTCCGCAGCGCCTCGCGGAGCACGCCATGTTCGGCATCGATGACCGTGGTGTACCCCAGCCGCCTGGCCTCGGCGAGGCGTTGTTTCGACTGCGACACCGCACGGATCTCCCCGGCGAGGCTGATTTCACCGACGGCGACGAGGGTGCCGGGAAGGGGGCGATCGTTGACGGC
>JANMBI010000248.1:0-3989 GCA_031360325.1 Frigoribacterium sp.
TGCGCGCACTCATGCGCGGCGGAGGAACTGACGAGCAGCTCACGGCCGCCATGGGCACCATCTGGCGGGACCGCACCGATCGGTACTCCGAACTTCGCAGCTCAAAGACCCGGGAGCTTCGCGCATCCGGGAAGAAGAAGATCGAAATGTCCTACATCGGGGGTTGAGCGGATGAGCAGAATCACGTCGCGACGAAAGGTCATCCGCCTGACGCCCGGTCAACTTCGAACGTCGCGCGAAGATGTGCTGGCCGTCGAAGAACCGCTCGAGATTCGGGTCAACGGCCGCTCCCTCGCGGTGACGATGCGGACTCCGGGCAACGACTTCGACCTTGCCGCTGGATTCCTCGTCTCCGAGGGCATCATCACGAGGGGCGAGCAGTTTTTTGCGGCGCGCTATTGTTCCGGTGCCACCGTCGACGGGGAGAACACTTACAACGTGCTGGACGTCACTCTTGCGCCCGGCGTCGCCCCGCCGGACCCCAGCCTGGAGCGGTCGTTCTTGACGACAAGCTCGTGCGGCCTGTGCGGCAAAGCGAGCATCGACGCGGTGCGAACCAAGTCGGCTTTCTCGGTCGCTGATGACCCGATGCGAGTCGACGAGGATCTGTTGACGACCTTCCCGGAGGTGTTGCGCGCCAGCCAGCCGGTCTTCGAGAAGACCGGTGGGCTCCACGCCGCCGCGCTGTTCGACGGCGCGACTGGACGCATGCTCGTTCTCCGTGAGGACGTCGGGCGGCATAACGCGGTGGACAAGGTCATCGGCTGGGCACTCAAGGAGAACCTGCTCCCGCTGCACGGCATCGTGCTCATGGTCTCGAGCCGGGCGAGTTTCGAACTGGCCCAGAAGGCCATGATGGCCGGCATAGCGCTATTGGCGGCCGTGTCTGCTCCCTCGTCGCTGGCCGCGGAGTTCGCCGCCGAGGTCGGGATGACCCTTGTCGGATTCCTCCGCGGGAACTCGATGGTGATCTACTCGGGCTCCGAGCGCATCGTCAGCGACCTGCCCGCCGAGCAAGCGGCTCAGCGGCAGTCGGTCTGACGGCCGAGCCGACGACCGCGGGTCGGCGCGGCTATCCGGTCTCTTCCTCGTGTGGCACAAACCGCACCGCCATGGCTTTGAAGCCCGGCGTGTTGGAAACGCGGGCAACGAGTTCGCGGTGCATCAGGGCATTCGCCTCGGGGAAGTAGGCGGCGGCGCAGCCGCGCGGTGTCGGGTAGACCACCAACCGGAACTTGTCCGCGCGCCGTTCCTCACCGAGGAACGTGCTGATCACGTCCACCAGGTCGCGATCTTTGAAACCCATCTCGGCAGCGTCATCCTCATGGATCAGGATGACGCGTCGGCCATTGGAGATCCCACGGTAGCGGTCGTCCAGCCCGTAGGAGGTGGTGTTGTACTGGTCGTGGCTGCGGATCGTCTGCAGGATCAGGTGGCCGGCCGGCGGGGTCAGATATTCCAACGGGCTGACCGTGAACCGGGCGAGGCCGATGTCCGTGGCGAAGCTGCGAGTGTCCCTCGGAGGGTTCGGCAATACGAAGCCGTTCTTCGTCTTCAGACGCCGGTTGAAGTCGTCGAAACCCGGCAGTACGCGGGAGATGTGGTCGCGGATGACGTCGTAGTCCTCGGACATGGCCCTCCAGTCGACGACGTGATCGTCGCCGAGCGTGGCGGTGGCCATCCGGGCGACGATGACCGGTTCGGCCAGGAGGTGCTCGGACACCGGGTCGAGGCGCCCCTGGGTGGTGCGGACCACCGACATGGAGTCTTCGATGGAGAGAACCTGGCGGCCGGAGGGATGCTTGTCGTCGGTATCCGTGCGCCCAAGCGTCGGCAGAATCAGCGAGGTTCTGCCGTGCACCACATGGGAGCGGTTCGGTTTAGTGGAGATGTGGACAGTCAGGCCCACGCGCTGCAGTGCCGCCTCCAGAATCGCGGTATCCGAGGCAGCGGCAGCGAAGTTTCCGCCAAGCGAAACGAACACGTCGACAGCGTCGTTCTCGAAGGCGTTGATCGTGTCAACGGAGTCCAGTCCATGCTCACGCGGCGCGTTGATGCCGAACTCTGCGTCCAACGCCTTCAGCATCCACTCCTTGGGCTTCTCCCAAATCCCCATGGTGCGATCGCCCTGGACGTTGGAGTGGCCGCGCACCGGGCACGCACCGGCACCGGGCTTGCCGAAGTTCCCCTGCAGAAGCAGCAGGTTGATGATCTCTTTGAGGGTGTTCACCGAGTGTGGTTGCTGCGTCAGACCCAGCGCCCAGCAGATGATGGTGGCCTTGGACTCGATCATCATCTGGGCGACCGTGGTAATTTGTGCCCGGGACAACCCGGTGGCTGTCTCGGTCTCCTCCCAATCAATGCTCTTGCGCGCAGCGCGGTAGGCCTCGATGCCGTCGGTGTTGGCGTTGACGAATTCGTGGTCGATGACGGAGCCGGGAACGCGTTCTTCCGCCTCGAGCAGCAGGTGCCCGAGCGCCTGAAACAGCGCAAGGTCGGCGCCGACCTTGATCTGCAGGAACTCGTCCGCGAGCGCGGTTCCGTTGCCGAGCAGCCCGGATGGGGCCTGCGGATCCTTGAAGTTGAACAGCCCGGCCTCTGGCAGCGGGTTGACGGCGACGATCTTGCCGCCGTTCCCCTTGCACTCGGCAAGGGCCGAGAGCATCCGCGGATGGTTTGTACCCGGGTTCTGCCCGACGACGAAAACCAACTCCGCCCGATGGATGTCTTCGAGCGAGACAGTGCCCTTGCCGATGCCGATCGTGGGATTAAGCGCCGAACCCGAGGACTCGTGGCACATATTCGAGCAGTCGGGCAGGTTGTTCGTTCCGAGGGAACGGGCGAAGAGCTGGTACATGAACGCCGACTCGTTGGCGGTACGGCCGGAGGTGTAAAAAACGGTCCGCCGCGGTGTGGTCGCCCGGATCTGTTCGCCGATGAGAGTGAATGCGTCGTCCCAGGTGATTTGCGAATAGTGCGTGTCCCCGGGGCGGATGACCACCGGATGGGTGATGCGGCCCTGGTTTCCGAGCCAATACTCGGTCTTGGTCGACAACTCCGCGATTGAATGCTCGGCCCAGAACTGCGGGGTCACCGTGCGGAGTGTGCTCTCCTCCGCGACGGCTTTCGCGCCGTTTTCACAGAACTCCGCCGTCTTCCGGTGCCCCTGGGACTCCGGCCACGCACAGCCGGGACAGTCAGTGCCGTCGCGCTGGTTGAGCCGCAGAAGTGCCCGCGCCGTGCGTGAGACTCCGGCCTGGGCGACCCCCCGCTCTAGCGCCACGACAACGGCTTCCAACCCGGCCGCGGACTTCTTCGGCTTCGTGACGACCAGTTTGTCTTCGTTGATGTCCTCGACAGGAGCTCCGCGTTTCATACCCCCCATCCTGCCTGCTAACGAGGCGAGATACCGAGAGGCTGGCTCTCTTGACCCTTCCGTGGGTCACTTCCGGCCGGGCAGCACCGGTCTTGGCCGCGGACGTTGGGGCAGTCGCGTGAGACGCCGATGCCAATGAATCATTGCGCAGAGCGAGATCACGCCGGAGCATTCGCGGCCGTGATTTGGGTCCAAATCCCACCGGTTCCGCCACCATACCTGCCTGCCGGAGGCATGTTCTTGCGAGCACATGATCTGTTGCGTGTGGGTCCACACACATCGGCCGCGGGTCACGGACCAGGATGTCGAGGCAGATTTCGTCCGGAAATCGACGAGTCGCCTGACACATTTGTCTCTTCGGATCTCTCGGCTGTTGCGTCGACGGATTATCGGCCGCCGGTGATCGTGAACCAGACTCCGTAGGTGCTGGCGATGCACATGATGGCGGTGGTGGCCCATCCCATGGTGGCGGCAAGTCTTCCGTTGCGGTATTCGCCCATGATGGTCTTGTCGCGGGAGATGAGCATGATGACGATGAGGAAGGGGCCAGCGGCGATGCCATTGATGATGGCGCTGAGTACCAGGAGTCCGATGGGGTCGGTCGAGACGATAG
>JANMBI010000264.1:0-2385 GCA_031360325.1 Frigoribacterium sp.
AAGCACACACCCCCGAATGAGGGTAGACAAACACGGCTCGGCGGAATGACCGCCCCAAAGATTCACATCCGTCATGTGCTCATCGACGCCCGGATCGCGTCCTCGTCATCGCCCGCCGCGCGGTCGATTTTTGCGAGCATCAGATCGACCGCGACCCGGATAAGGGAGTTCTCCGTGATGCGCGAACCGTGGTTCTTCTTCGCCCGATTCAGGCGTCTGGCCTGGAGGGTGAGTTGGTTCTGCTGGTCCTCGCGAAGCCGGGTTTCCTTGCGCACGTAGCGCAGGTAGGCGGGGGTACCTGGGTCTTCAGCGAGAAGCTCGGCCGTCTGCTTCTCGATTCGTGGGGCGACTCGCGACGGCGGCCGCGCGGGCTTGGCTGCGACCTCCGGTACTGCTGGTTCGGTCTCCTCAGCGCCCTTTCGGGGCTCCGCCATGGGCGCGGCTGGGGTAGCGTTCTCGCCAACGTTGCCGAGCAGCTGACCAAGGTTCGCGCGGGCCATCAGCGGACCGCATCTGCGGTGTTCGCCCAGATGGACATGAGTTCAAGAGCAACGGCCCGGTAGTCATCGATCGACTTCGCGGTCTGCCTGGACTCCGGGTACTGGGTGACAACGCGGCCCTCGATCGGCGCATCCGCGTGGATCTTGTAGCGGCGAATCGCCCGTCCGAACCTGGGCAGTTGCAACCCGTCGACGAGGTGTTCAGCGTCCTCGAGCTGGCCGGGTACCCGCATATCTATCTTGCTCAGCAACACCCGGAACGGGGTTGCCGTCGGTTCGATGAACGTCCGCACCGTGCGCAGCATCGGCGGAATGCACAACGCCTCCGGCTCGGTTGGAACGATCGCGAAATCCGCGACCGACAGGACCGAGGACAGGATGTCGCTGTCGGTCAGGTTACCGGGGGTGTCGACGAAGATCACGTCGTAGGGCAGGTCTCGCATCCGGGCCAGGGTGGCCGGATCCGTGTCGTCGGCGAAGTCGAACGGCAGATCCTCGCCGGCAGTTGATGCCCACCACGTCGTGGACTGCTGCGGATCGACATCCACGACAAGCACCCGCGAGTTCTCGGCGGCGATCGCCGCAAGATTCATCGTCGTGGTCGTCTTACCCGCACCACCCTTCTGATTAGCAATGGCCACAATCCTCACGAGCTGACCGCATTCCTGAGTTTGGATGTTTCGGAGTTCGGAAGTGCCAGACATGGGGAGCCTGTAAGGTCCGGAGCCTGGAAGTTCCGGACTGCCCCGGCCATCGATTCGTTCGGACGGGCACTGTCTAAGTTCGTTAGTTCGGCACTGCCGAACTTCGGAAGATTCAAACTCCCGAAGTCCCGAAGTCCTTGCGCCTCGCGTACTGGTTCTGTTTTGTTCATTCCTGGTCTCTTCCTGTTAAGGGGGCCGATAGTCGGTCCCCTGTATGACGACTTTTCGGTCCCCTTAGGGGGCTAAAAACTGGCCCTCTGTGGGTACCAATCCGTGGCCCCCTGCGCACCGATGAAAGGCAGTGGAATTGGATCGTTTGGCCGACGTGCAACCTGTGGCCGAGCGCTGTCCAACATCAGCTCGTACTCCGAGGTGACGTTCCGACCGCCGGCACGCACACGCGTGATCGCGCCACTCTCGACGAGCTCGCGGACTGCGCGCTTCACCGCACGGAACGCAGCGTCGCTCCCGTTGGCCGGTGCGAGGAAGCCGAGCGCTATCGCTGACGACTCCCTCCCGCCGAAGTAGCGCCTCGGCTCCTGATCGCCGCGCTTCTCGTCCCAGCACTCGAGAGCCATATGAAGCAGCAACCGCGCTGCGGTGCTGCCTAGCTTCAACTGCCCGGCCACAACGATCGCACTCTTCGCGGCATAGAGACCCATCACTTCCATGGCAATGCTCGAGAGTGGAACGCCGCTTTGCCGATCCACTTCATGCGACCACCCGCGGAGCCGTTCGGCTTTGGGCGCTCGCTTCAAGCCAGGCCAAGATCTCCGATCGCTTGTAAAGCACCGTTCGCTCGGTCGGCTTGTAGAACTGAGGACCACGGCCTCGGGTTCTCATTTGGGCCAATGCAGCTAGGGACATTCCCGTGATCTCGCCCACGACAGCGGGTCGAATGAAATCCTCTTCCATGTTATTCCCCTCATTTTAACAACGTTAATGTGTTAGCGTTGTTGATATGACGGTACACAGCAATCATCAGTTTGACAACAGGCAAACCTGTAGCCTGTCGAAATGGGCGATTTCCGATCAGAACAAACGCTGGGCGCTCGGATACAGGCAGCGCGAAAGGCTCGGGGTTTCCGTACTACCCGCGAGCTCGCCAGCGCCATCGACGGCGGGAATGTCTCTGAGTCGATCATCGAGAACATCGAGGCCGGCCGGAAGGCGAGCCTCGA
>JANMBI010000271.1:0-2195 GCA_031360325.1 Frigoribacterium sp.
GTAGTCGGTGGGCAGTTCCGGGAGGGCAAGGCGGCGAGCCGAACGCTGCATGCGGGCCGCATTGGCTTCGGGTCTGAACCCCCAGATCGATCCGTCCGCATGACGGTAGGCCTTGAGTCCTTCGAAGATCTCCTGGGCATAATGCAACACTGCAGCAGCCGGGTCGAGTTCGATCGGTGTAGGGCTGCACACGCGGGCGGTGCCAGCCCCCGCGTGTGGACCAGCAGATGTCGACCATGTGGTCGGTGAAGTGCTTCCCGAAGCCCGGATCGGCGAGGATCTTCGCCCGTTCGGCGGCGTCACGCGCGGCCAGGTTCGCGGTGCGGGCGAACTCGAAGTTCGCCGGGGCGAGCAGATTTTTCATGACTATCCCTTTTTCTCAGGTGTCTCAATTGTGCGCCAGCAGGGAGCGGATGGCGTCGCCGACCTCGGACGTGGCCCTGGCCGCGCGCCCCCGCGAGGCGAGATCGGCGGTGACCGCCGCCGTGACCCGTGCTGACGCATCCGCGAGTCCGAGGTGGTCGAGGAGCAGTGCCGCCGAGAGGATGGCCGCCGTCGGATCGGCCTTCTGCTGCCCGGCGATGTCGGGGGCGGACCCGTGCACGGGCTCGAACATCGACGGAAACGCGCCTTCGGGGTTGATGTTTCCGGATGCCGCCAGTCCGATGCCCCCACTGATCGCGGCAGCGAGATCGGTGAGGATGTCCCCGAACAGGTTGTCGGTGACGATCACGTCGAACCGGGCCGGGTCGCTGACGAGGAAGATCGTGGCGGCGTCGACGTGAAGATAGTCGACGGCGATGTCCGGATATTCGAGGGCGACCCGATCGACGGTACCTTGCCAGAGACCGCCGGCATGGGTCAACACATTGGTCTTGTGCACGAGGGTCAACCGGTGTCGAGGGCGAGCGGATGCCACCGCGAATCCGTAGCGCACGAGGCGCTCGACGCCGAAAACCGTGTTCACCGACACCTCGGTGGCGACCTCGTGCGGAGTTCCGATCCGAATCGCGCCCCCGTTGCCCGCGTACGGCCCTTCGGTGCCTTCGCGCACGACGACGAAATCGACCGCCCCGGGGTGGGACAGGGGCGATTCGATTCCCGGGAAGAGCCGGGTCGGGCGCAGATTGACATAGTGGTCGAGGGCGAACCGCAACCGCAACAGGAGACCGCGCTCGATCAGCCCGCCGGCGAGGCGGGCATCCCGCGGGTCTCCCCCGACGGCTCCGAGCAGGATCGCATCGTGGCGCTTGAGGTCGTCGAGCCCCGCGTCGCCGAGAATCTCGCCGGTGGCGAGGTAGTGGGCTGCCCCGAAGGGAAAACGGGTGGTGGTGAGAGTGACATCGCTCGGCACGACCGCTTCGAGCACCTGCACCGCTTCGCCGACGACTTCGGGCCCGATGCCGTCGCCGGGGATGAGCGCGAGTGCGATGGTGCGGGGCATGGAGGACTCCTCGGTGCGAGCGTAAGAGGCGTGGGAGCCGCGGCGATTGCGGACCGGTTCCCAGCGTACCCGCAGCAGATTGTCGTCTGGTTTGCCCCCCTTTCAGGGGGCAGACGGCTAGCATAGGGGGCGGAGACTGGTGGGGAGCGGCATTCCGAGGCTCGCCATCACACCAACACGCAGTACCGAAAGGACTCATCATGGGAATCGGTTCAGGAATATTTCTTTTCGTCGTGGGCGCGATCGTGGCATTCGCCATCAACCTCACCGTCCCGGGGGTCGACCTCCGCCTCATCGGTTATCTCCTCATGGGAGCCGGAGTCGTCGTCTTCTTGATCTCGATCATCCTGGTGTCCCGTAGGCGCTCGACCGTGTCCACCACCCGTTCCTCGGTAGACCCCACCGGCAACGAGAAGATCGTGAGCCAGGAGACGAAGGGCGACGTCATCTAGCGGTCGCGTCGCGCGAACCGGCGCGCCCCCCCTTCGATTCGGGTTCGGGGAGGGGCGCGTCTTATGCTTCGCCGCCGGTCATCGCCCCGATCGACCCGCGCTCGGGTCCATCCGCGCGCGCACGCGACCGTAGTAGCGCAAGACGGCGAGGTTCCCCTCGCCCCGGGATGCCGAGACCAGCGCATCGAGGGCGGCCGGCAGGTCGCCTCGACGCTCGTTCACATCCGCGAGAGCCGCGAAAACCCGCCGGTCGAAATCCGCACCGCCCCGCCCGATCAGCCGAGTCAGTTCGTAGACTG
>JANMBI010000017.1:0-16304 GCA_031360325.1 Frigoribacterium sp.
CGGCAGGGCCGCCCGCACGGTCGGCAGCCCGCGCACCCCCTCGAGGGAGATCCACCGCGCGTCGATGCCGAGAAGCGTGTCGACGAACCGCATCCGCTCTGCGAAGGGAAGGTAGACAAGCACGGCACTGGTGATCACCACGAGGGTGGCGTCGTCCGGGGCCTGCGCCGCGAGAACCCCGAGCTCACTGGCGTCCCCGCGCACCAGCCGCGGCGGGTCGTCCGCGGCGATGCGGATGGCGGCGCGCAGCCTCTGGCGGCGTTCCTGCTGCTCCGGCCAGACGAGGGTCTCGAGCCAGAGCATGTCGTTTGCGTCGCGCACATCGAGTGGACGAAGGTCGAGTCCCGCTCGCCAGGCGACCTGCGGAAGGCCGGTCGGCCGGGGCATCCCTCCGCTGGTGGACGATTCGAGCAGGACGGTGCTCGGCCCGTCGACGGGATCGATCTGCGGGCCGCCGTCGTAGGAGTAGCTGTAGCGGTCGGGGTAGAGGCAGAGCCCGGCACTCGCGCCGACCTCGAGCAGAGCGACCGGCCCGGGGATTCGGGCGAGGGCGGGGAGCAGCGACGCGCACCTTCTCGCCTCGTTGGTCTGAGTGCTGCGGGCGAGGACTTCCGGCACCACGGCGCCCCAGTGTTTCACCAGCCATTCGCGAAACGGGGAGTAGCCGCGCTCGGGCGCACCGAGAAGGCGTGCGCAGGCGAAAACCAGATTCGGCTGTCGTTTCTGCAGCGGAAGGCTGTCGATGAGCGCGATGACGCCCGGGTCGTCCGCGACGCCGCAGGCCCATTCCTCGTAGATCGCCGACTGCCCGCGGGCCTCGAGCGTCCCGAAGTCGCGATACCAGGATGCGGTATCCACTAGCGGCCGCCAGCGGGGCTGGCGGCAGCGCCGTTCACGTCAGCGACCCGCGCGATACATCGACAGGTGCGGGATGCCCGCCTCGAGATAGACATCTCCGAACTCCTCAAAATTGAACTTTCGATACAGCGGCGCGATGTACTGCTGGGAGTGGAGAATCATCGACTCGTGACCGTACTGCTCGAGCACCCGGGCGATGAGCAGCGCGGCGAGGCCCTGCCCACGGCGATCGGACCGCACGGCCACTCTGCCGAAAAGGCGGCGGGCATCACGATACGAGGCCTCGGCATCGACCAGCACGCGCAGATACGCCGCGGTGCCCGCGTCATCCGCGATCCAGAGGTGTCTTGTCGTGGGTTCCTGGTCGCGATTGTCGAGTTCCTCCTCGTCGATTCGTTGTTCCACGAAGAAGATGTCGGTTCGTAGTTTGAGGAACGAATAGAGTTCGGCCGGTGTGAGTTCGCTCCACGATTTCTGGACGACGGAACATTCGGGCATGCTGCCGAGTTTAATGGGAGCGGATGACTCATTTCGAAAAAGGACCTTCATGAGCAAAGACACCGACTCCCCCTCCTACCCGGTCGCCAAGAGCGAATCGGAGTGGCGCACCGAACTCGACCCGACGCGTTTCTCGGTGCTGAGGGAGGCGGCGACGGAGCGGCCCTGGTCGGGAGCACTGCTCGATGAGAAGCGACCAGGGGTTTACCGCTGCGGAGCGTGCTCGGCCGAACTCTTCTCCAGCGACACCAAGTTCGACTCCGGATCGGGTTGGCCGAGCTTCTACGCGGCGATCAACCCCGATGCGGTGACTCTCAAGACCGACAAGAGCCTGTTCGCGACCCGAACCGAGGTGCTCTGTGCGAACTGCGGGTCGCACCTCGGGCATCTGTTCGACGACGCACTCCAAACACCCACCGGCGACCGCTATTGCATGAACTCCGTGTCGCTCGACTTCACGGCCGAGGACTAGGCCCCGATGGCGGTGCCGTCCCCGTCGCTGTCGTCCCTGTCGTTGCCGTCCCCGTCGTTGTCGGATGTCGTCGCTCGTCGCCGCTCGCAACCGAAGGTGACGGCGCGGGCGCCGAGCCACGCCGAACTGATCCCCCTGGTGGCCGCCGCGGCATGCGTCGCCGACCACGGGTCGCTTCGCCCCTGGCGGCTGATCGAGTTGCGTGGCGACGCCCGAGATCGGCTCGGAGCGGCCGTCGCCGAGGCGAGCGGAGCGGATGCCTCCGAGGCCGCTGCCCTCGCCGCCAAGCCACTGCGGGCATCCCTGCTCATCGCGGTGGTCGCAGCCCTCCGGCCGAGCGACACCGTCGCGGATTGGGAACAGCAGGCCGTGGCATCCGGTGTCGCCCACGGGTTGAGCCTCCTGTTGGATGACGCGGGCTGGGGAGTCATGTGGCGCACGGGACCCCACGCCCGCTCGCAGCCCGTGCGGGCCGTTCACCGGCTGGCCGACAATGAGCAGTTGCTCGGCTGGCTCTACGTCGGTGGACGCGAGGACGGCGTCAAGGCCGGTAGGCGCAAACCCTTTCCCGCCGAGGACTACCTCAGCGTGCTCTGATCGCCCGGGACGGCAGCGCGGCGATCACCACGGCCGCAAGGGTGAGCAGCGTTCCGAGAACCGCGGATGCCACGATCCTGCTGCCGGGCGCCGGCACGACGACGTCGAGCACGAGCGACATCATCAGTTGCCCGGCCACCGACCCGAGCCCGAGCAACAGCACGCCGGTGGTCCGCACCGCCGCCACCGCCCCGCCGATGAACACCACACCGATGAGCCCTCCGAGGTAGAGCACCGGATTCTCCGGAAACCGATGGGGCAACCCCACCATCGCGGCGTGCACGACTCCGGCCAGAAGCAATACGACCGTGCCGACGAGAAAGTTCATGAAGGTCGCCGTCAGCGCGGACCCGGCTATTCGCCGCACCTGCCCGTTGACCGCCTGCTGAACGGCAACCGCGAGGCCCGCGGCAAACGGGAGCAGAAGCATCCACCCGGGTGCGGTCCCGACAAAGCCCGCGGAAACGGAGACCGCGACGGCGACGAGAGCCAGGGCGGATCCCGCCAGCCGGGTGACCGTGATCGCAGCCGGCGCGGTGTGACCGAGTCCGTTTCGGTCGATCACTAGTCCGCTGATCGTCTGCCCGCAGACGACGGCCACGGTGAACAGCGCGACACCGAGAACGGCACCGGTGATGCCTTGAGCGAGCACGAAGAGTGCGCCGCCGGCGCCGCCGGCGAGATACCACCACGGGGTGTCACCGGCCTTCACCGCACCGAACGCCGATGCGAGCCCGCGGCGCCCGGGAGCCCAGACGGCGAGAGCGACCAGCAGGATGACCAGACCGGACCCGAAGGAGAGGACGGCGGCGACGTATCCATCCCCCAGCGACCGGCCGAGCTCGCCGTTGATGCGGGACTGGGTTGCGGTGAGCACTCCGACCAAGACCGCGCCGAGCAGGCCGAGCGCGACGGCCGTGCGAGAGTGGTGCGGGCGGGGACTCCTCATGAGTGCCTACGCTATCCGCGCGGCCGCTCGTGCACCCCAAGTAGTATGAATACCCGTTCGCCCCCTTAGCTCAGTTGGCCAGAGCACCGCTCTTGTAAAGCGGGGGTCGTCGGTTCGAATCCGACAGGGGGCTCCAAGAAAAGAGCCGATGATTCGGCTCTTTTCTTGGAGCCCCGCTCTTTTGCTTTTGCCCCGACGTGCGCTTTGTCCACGTTTTGCCCATTCCCAGACGACTCGCTGTGGCAGTCACGGCGACCGCGGCGCTGTCCCGATCCTCGTCGACCAGGTCGCTGTAGGTGGTAAGCGTCTCCTTCGCTGAACTGTGCCCGAGCATCCGCTGCAGCGCCGTCACGGTGGCGCCGGCCGACTAGGCAAGGCTCGCGCAGGTGTGCCTCGGCTCGGGGCAGTGCCGAGCCCGGACTCTTGGTCGCGCTGAGCGCGGGGACAGAGCGGAGTTGGCAGATCCTGCGATCGAAACCGATCGTGGTTCTCGCGCTCGGGGCGGGTTTCGCAGCAGGCTCCGCCGCTCGGCCCGCCCGGAGAGTAGACGCGCTCTAGGGTGTTGCCTGAGGTTGATTCGCTATTCGGAAGGAGCACTGTCCCGCTCGGTGGTCGCGTGCCGGATCAGGGAATGGTGATCGGTGCCGTCGCGAGAGTTGTAGAGCGGCCGAAGAGAGCATTCTGCGGCACAGAATAGAGGTCACTGAAGACCGTCGACCAAACGTCTCTTGCGTCGATCTGGGTGTTCGTCCAGTCGTTGATGTCTTTGCTTGGATTCATGGCACCGAGCATGGTCGGGAGTTTCATGGCGTTGCTGAGCACCAGCATTCCGCCGGCCACGCCGTGGTCGGTGCCCGCGCTCCCGTTGACGACGTCAGTACGGCCGAACTCCGAGAAGACCACGATGGTGATCTTCGTCTTCGCGCTTTCCTGCGTATAGAACTGCGCGAGGTTTGCGAAGAGGTCCTTGGCGAGTGGATCAAATCGAGCGGCTTCCGTCACGTGATCGTCGTAGCTTCCGGTCGCCGCGAGATAGTAGGTGTTGCCGACGTTGTTATTCATGAGACCAGCGAGCGTCGAGAACTCCTTGGCGGTGGTCGATCCCGCCTTCTCGCCGACGGCTGTACTCCCGCTCGCGGGCGCGCCGGACTTCTGCGTTATGGCCGCGTTGTGGGCGAGACCGTCGAGAAACATCGCCTGTCCGTAGTACTGCGAAAGCACAGTGGGAAACCTTCGTGCCGTCATGATCGAACTGAAGGTGGTCTCGAGGGACACGGACGATGTCGACCCCTGCCGGCCAGCGAAGAGTCCGCGATTGTTGGTTCCGATCTGGAGGCTCGATGTTCCGCTCATCATGATCGGTGGGGTCGGGGAAATCGACACCAGTGTGCGACTCGGATCGTGCTGGTGCAGGCTTGCGAGAATTCCGTTGCTTGCGAGCCCGGTTTCCATTTGTCGGGAAGCGATGTCGTGTGCACGGATCTGCCCGGGGAGTCCGACCGCGTTGACGAACGACAGCTGCCCGGATGTGACGATCGGCAGCAGGGGCGCCGCCACAGTGTTGAGCACGTATCCATTGCCGAGCGGGGTGCTGTCGGCCGCGGTCAGGGCGAGGGATTTGCGGTCGGCGGCGTAGGCGGGATCTGCGGTATCGGCGACGAGCTGTTGGTAGTCCATCCCGCCGCGGAGGCGCACGACGACGAGTTTCGAGTCGGGGCCGGTAGCGGTCTCGTTGGACTGCTGGAGGGCGGTGTGCTGGAGATTGCCGGATTGGGTCAGAAACTCGGGCTGGTCGACGAGGAGGGCCGTGACATCCCGAACGTGCTTGTCCGTCATGTCATTGCCGAGGTAGTCCACGAGAATTTTCTGGGTCGCCGCCGGGAGTTGCGTTCCGAGATACAGCGTCCGGCTCAGAGAGGAAACGAATTGCGCAGCGGTGTGTGACGACTTCCGGGCTACGGCGACCACCGGAGGCAGGGGCGCCGCCGCGGCGGGATGGAGCAGAAGGTCAGTGGAGTGCACCCAGTTTTCGACGATGGTGCCGGAGTAGAACAGCGGATTGCTGTTGAATCCATCACGACCGAAGACGCTGCCTGGCAGGTACGGGGTGAAGTTCAGTGTGCTGAGCAGCGCACTGTCCGGCACCGCCGCGTAGTCATTCCTGCCGTAAAGGGCGGAGTAGAACGACGCCACGGCCTCGAGGGGAGTCTTGTACCGATCGGCCTGCATATACTGCGGACGGAACATGTTCTCGGATGAGAGCAGCCACTTCAGCGACGGCAGGATCTGAAACCTGTCGCGAAGAATCTCGCCGGCGAACGAGTTGAGGTCTGCGGTCGAGGGGGTATCCGACAGGTAGTAGTGCATCAGTTTGCTCGCGAGGAACAGGGCGATCTGTTCAGAGCGTTGCTTGGCGATGTACTGGATGGCGTTCGCCGGGTCGTTGAACGACGAGCCGAGAAAATTCTTCGTTCCGGCGTAGTGCAGAGCAGGGTTGAACGCGACCCGGTGATCTTTCGTTGCCGTATAGCCGGTGAGGATGTAGGCGAGGCTGCTGACATCTTCTTCCGAATAGTTGGGGTGGGCGTTGGCGGTGTCGGTCGGCGTGTAGGCGCCCATCATGAAGAGCTGCATGAGCTCCCTGGCGAAGTTCTCATTCGGGCTGGTGGCGCGAGACTGGGTGAGATTCAGGTAGCGGTCGAGTGCATAGTTCGTCTGCACCTTCTCGAGCAGGGTGAGGTAACTGCCGGTCGCGTTGTCGCTCAGGATCTTGTGGAGCGCGTCCACGTCGGAGTAGGTGATGCCCTCGTCTTTGTCCTGCCCATCGACGGAGAAGATGTTTTCGAGCAGGTAGTACAGCTTCAGGTGTGCCTGGTTCGGGTCGTGCGCGAGCGTGTAGGCGTAGCTCGCGTCCGAGAACGCTGTCGGGGTCTTGTAGTTACTCGCTGTTGCCGCGAACGAGGCCTGCCCGGCCCGGTAGGCCTTCGCGTCGCTCGCCGAGGCCGGGACGAAAAGTTGATCGACGGCATCCGCCGCGGACGAAGCGCTGGCCAGCTTCGCGACCTGCGCCGGTGTCGGGGACAACAGCACGCGCTGCGCCAGGTATTCCGCCTTCGCCGTCCCCAGCGTCGGAGAAGAGAAGTGCACGGCGACAACGCAGCCGGTCACGAACAACCCCGTCGATACCAGCGCGGCGGTCACGATCCTGAGCGTTCTCACATTGACCATGTCGGCATCCTGGGGTGCGCCCATTCGTTTCAGGTAAACGGAATGTTCGGGTTTGATTCGGGCCTCTGCAGAAGTCGTCGGTGGAGGAAGGCACGCCGAGACGGGTTTCGCAGCACAGGCGTTCCGACTAGTGTCTGGCGCATGGCATACCTCGTTGAAAAGATCGCAGAGTCGTTCAAGGATTTCGGCGTCACGCGCAACTACGGCGCCCCGGTCACCGTCGGTGGTGTCGAGATCGTTCCGGTCTCGCTCGTCTGGCTCGGCTACGGAGGCGGAAACGACCAGGACGAGAACGGTGGCGGTGGTGGCGGTGGCGCGAGCATCCCGATCGGTGCCTATGTCGACGGAGCGGGTGGCGTGCGGTTTCGCCCGAACATCATCGCTCTGATGGCGATGTCGATCCCGCTCGCCTGCATCGCCGGTCGGGCGTTGCCGCGGATCATCAAGGCGCTCAAGAAGTAGAGTGCTGCGCCACGCCCCAAGGGGCTCGACCTCGTGACCTTTCTGGCCAGGTGGTTCCTCATTGGGGGCGCGGTGCAACCGCGGGCCTGGATTCGTCGGGTTGGGTCGCCTAAGGTGATTAGGGACACCAATATCCGGTCGGAAGCGCACGGAGGCTCTTTGGTTTGTACATTTCTGGCGAACCCGCCCCGGGATGCTGTCGGCAGGCAGGGAAGAGCACCCATGAATCTCAGAGCTGTTGCACCTTCTGAACTAATCACTGTGGCGATTGACGTCGGGCGTGGGCCGCAGTATGGATGTTGACGCGCTCAAGCGGACGTGGGCCGAAGTGGTTGCGGCTGGCGATGACGCGCCGCTCTACTTCTACTCGCACTTGTTCGTCACGCACCCGGAACTACGCGACATGTTCCCCGTCTCGATGGCCAGCCAACGGGACAAGCTCTTCGGGGCGCTCGGGCACATAGTCAGCAACGTGGACCGATTGGACGAGGTCACCGGCTTTATCCAGCAGTTGGGCCGGGATCACCGACGGTTCACGGTCATCCCCGAACACTATTCCGCTGTGGGGGCGTCCCTGCTGGCCGCGCTCAAGCAGTTCCTTGGTCCCGGGTGGACCGAGGGTGTTGCCGCCGACTGGTCGGCTGCCTATGGGCTGATTGCCAAGGTCATGGTCGTGGCCGCGGAAGAGGCCGCGGACAACACTCCGCCGTGGTGGGATGCGGAGGTGATTTCCGTCGACCGGCGCAGCATCGACGTGACGGTCCTTCAGCTGCGAACGAAGACCGCCATGGATTACCGTCCCGGGCAGTCCATGGCCATGGAAATCGCCCAACTGCCGCGCGTGTGGCGCTATCTCACCCCGGCCAACGCCCCCCGCGAAGACATGACGGTGGAGCTTCACGTACAGCTGGTGCCCGGTGGGCAGTTCAGCAGCATCGCCGTACGCAAACTCGGTCCGGGCGATGCCGTGAGGTTGGGAGCCGCGATGGGCGATCAACTGACCCTTCCCGCGGATGCCCGGGATCTGCTCCTGGTGGCTGGGGGGACCGGGCTCGCCCCGCTGATCGCCGGGCTTGATCAGGTCCGGCGACAATGGGAATCCACCGGCTCAGGACCGCGAGTGGACCTCTTCCATGGCGCCCGTCTGCCCTGGAACCTGTACGAACATGAGAAACTCACAAACTTGGCCCGCCAGTCATGGTTCGACTACCACCCGGTCGTCTCCGATGATCCCACCTACCCTGGACTCCGGGGGTTGGTGGGATCGGCCGCGGCCGGGCAACAGTCGTGGGCGGGACGCCTCGCTTTGGTGTGCGGATCCTCTGGAATGGTCACGCACGCAGTCGCAGAGCTTCGGGCCGCCGGAACCCCCGACGCCGATATCCGGTACGAGACTTTCGCCACCCTCGAAGAGAACTCCTCCCCCATCGGCGAGACCAACGAATCAGGTGAACGCTAGTGACCGATCCCAGTGTGGGCCAAGAGCCCGGGGCATCGCCCCGCGACATAAGCCACGCAAATCTTCCCTTCGCCGAAGACGGCGGCTATGAAGCCGAGGCCGTCAGGCGCGTGCTGGCCGGCGCCGCGGATCAGCTGGCCGCAGCGCAAGCTGAGGTCGTACGGCTCAGGGCAGAAGCGGAGCGGAACCATCAGGACGTCACAAGGGATGTCACCGAAGAAGCGGTGAGCCTGCTCAGCCGGGCCCAGCTCTTGGCGGACAAGCACGTCAGCGACGCGGAAAAGTACGCCCATGACCTCATCGGAGCTGCCCGGAAGCAGTACAGCGAGATGCTGCAAAAGGCACGAGACGGCGTGTCCGATCTGGTTGCGGCCGAAAAGTCTGCGGCAGGGGTTGCTTCCGGCGGAAGCGGCCTGGAGTACAACACACCCATTCAAGAGATCGAATATGTGCGCACTTACACCAAAGTGGCGCAGGTCCAGTTGCGCGCCGTCATCGATGCTCTGGCAGAACAGGTCGACCAGCTAGGACAACTTCCCGGCTTCGGTACCACGCCACCCGAGGCGCCGCCGTCCGGCGAGCCCAAAGACAATGGAGTGTGAAGCATGCTTTCAGATACATCGACACCCGTCATAGCGGCCACCCTCCCAGTGGTCGGTGCGAACATCAACGAAATCGCCCAGCGGTTCTATCGGCACCTGTTCCAGACCCATCCGGAACTACTGGACGGGATCTTCAACCGAGGAAACCAAGCGGACGGCCAACAGCAGCAGGCTCTTGCAGGATCCGTCGCCGCGTTTGCCACCATGTTGGTCAACAACCCTGGGCAACTGCCCGAGTCGCTCCTTTCACGGATCAGCCACAAACACGTGTCCCTGGGCATCAAACCCGAGCAGTACCAGATTGTCCACGATCACCTCTTCTGGGCCATCGCCGATGTCCTGGGCGAGGCCGTCACCCCGGAGGTCGCCGCAGCCTGGGAGGAGGTCTACTGGCTCATGGCCAACACCCTGATCAATTTGGAACGCGGTCTCTACGGCGCCGTGAACCTCTCCCCCGACAACGTCTGGCGCAGCTGGCGCCTGGCCCAGCGCATCCAAGAGACCGACGATGTGGTCGCGTTCGTCGTCGAACGCACCGACGAACGCGACGTCCTCCCCTCACTGCCGGGGCAGTACGTAACCCTGCAGATGACCATGCCCGACGGCACCCACCAACCACGCCAGTACAGCCTCACCCGGGCCGACGACGGACACCGCCGCTGCTTTGCCGTCAAGCGGGTCACGGGCGCGGGCGGTCCCGACGGCGAGGTATCCACCCTGCTTCACGCGGCGGCCAAGATCGGCGATGAGGTCATTCTGTCCGCACCGTTCGGCGACGTGGTCCTTGACACCACCGACCGGCCCGTGATCTTGGCCAGTGCGGGCATCGGCGTCGCCCCCATGGCCGGCATCCTCTCCCACCTGGCCCAATCCCGCTCGGGCCGTGAGATCATGTTCCTGCACGCGGGAACGTCCCCGGATACCTTTGCTCTGCGAAACCAGGTGCAGGAGGATCTAGCAACACTGCCGCAGGCGGGCATGGTGACCTGGTACGAGCAGGGCGCGACCACCGGTCAGGGCCCCGGTGACGAACGTGCAGGCTTCATGGACCTGACCGACATCGAACTTCCCACCAACGCCATCTACTACCTGTGCGGGCCACTTCCGTTCATGAAGGCGCTCCGCGGGCAACTACTCGATCTGGGCGTGTCGCCACGGGACATCAAGTACGAGGTATTCGGCCCGGACCTCTGGCAGGCCGACTACGAATAGCCGATGCGCCACGAGGCCGACGCAGGCGGGAATCGTCGTCGGGACACCGCTCACACCCGAACCCGGCAGTTGAGGACTCGCGAAACGACGGTCCGGCCAGGCGACGCCGACGGCCGTCGGGGTCACCGGCGAGCCCGGCACTGGGGTGACCGAGGCGGCAGCAGCCGCGTGGTGACCGATCTACCGGAGATTCCTTCTCGGGTGCGAAACCCGGTCAGTAGTCTGCTGCGGCCCGCGGGCGGAGCGAACGGGGATCCTTCGCATCCAACCGCGGGCCGATGACGATTCGGAATGGACAGCCGGACGGCAACCGGCCGCCGAGGATGTTGGAGGCGATGCCATCCTCTGACGTGGCAAGCAGTTCCCGGAAGTGGCGCCGGTTGCCGAAGCTCACGTCTCGCAGAACCAGCGGCGCCCAGGCGTCGCCGAGGACCTCGAGCGCCGCATTGATTGGGCATGCGCTACACGGTTTCTCTTACATCGCGGCATGACCCTCCCATCGTCGATCTTGAGTCGTTGGGTTCGACCACCGTAAAGTGAATGCGAACGACAAGCGCTTCAGGAGGTGACATGTCCCTCGTCCGCGTTCATAACTTCTCGATCTCCCTCGACGGCTTCGGCACCGGCGAGGGCCAGCAACTCGACGCTCCGTTCGGCCACGCAGGCTCACGGCTAGTGGAGTGGGCTCTCGAGACGCGAACCTTCCGCGCGATGGGCATCCACGGGGAGACCGAGGGATCCTTCGGCGTCGACGAGGCGTTCGCCAGCACCTGGGGGCCCGGGATCGGCGTGGAGATCATGGGGCGCAACAAGTTCGGCCCTCAACGCGGTCCCTGGGAGGACGAGGAGTGGAAGGGATGGTGGGGCGATGACCCCGTCTTCCACACCCCTGTCGTTGTTCTGACACACCATCCCCGGCCGGTGCTCGAGATGGAAGGCGGAACAACCTTCCATTTCGTTGACGCCGACCCCGTCTCGGCGCTCCAGCGGGCTCGCGCCCTTGCCGGCGACCTCGACGTCCGGATCGGTGGCGGCGTCAGCACGATTCGACAATTCCTCGAGGCCGATCTGATCGACCACATGCACATCGTGCTCGTGCCGATCGTCCTTGGCCGGGGCGAACGGCTCTGGGACGGACTCGAAGGACTCGAACAACGGTTTGAAATCGAAGTGGCCCCTTCTCCACTCGGAGTTCTCCATCTGATCTTCACCCGTCGCACGGTCCGGTAGGTCGACTCGGGAGCGATCGCCCGTGTGAGGGGAAACTTTGGAACACCCACATCCACCTTCCGTTTTTGCGACCACCCTCGTGCCAGGCCACGACGGTGGTCGCAAAAACGGAAGGTGGATGGTGGGGTGCGCACGACGCTCCTCCCAGAGCGCGGCAGGGCACGTCGTCCGGAGCATCCGCGAAGAGAACCGCGAGTTCGCGGGCGACACGGAGTGGTCTGCCTGGAGTAGCCTTAAAGCGCTGTCCTAGACTCCGGCAGCGCCCGTTTTGTCGAGAGGATGGGACAATGCCCGGTGCGGGGACCGATCTGTGTGCACGGTTCGTCGACGCTCTGCCGATCACGGGGGCATCCATCGCCGTTTTCGACACCACCGGTCATCAGTCGAGTGTCGGTTCGTCCGATGCCATCGCCGCGCGCATCGATGAGCTGCAGTTCGAGCTCGGCGAGGGTCCGCAGTGGGAGGCGATTCGTAGCACGTCACCCGTGTGCATCCCCGATGTCGCCCGCGACTCGCACTCCCGGTGGCCGATGTTCGGGACGGCCCTGCAAGCCCTCGACGTCGGCGCTCTGTTCGAGATCCCGCTCATTCTCAGCCGAGTCTGTGTGGGCGCCGTCGGCCTCTACCGGCGCACACCCGGAAGTCTCGCCGTTTCTGATCTCGCGCTCGCGGCGTCGATTTCGTCCCTCGTCTCCGCGGCGGCGGTCGGGCGGGCCCTGGCATCGGCCGGCGATAACGGGCCGCCCGAGACGGCGGCTTCCCCGGCCATTAGGCGGGAAGTGCATCAGGCCACCGGGATGATCCTGGCCCAACTCGAGACCACGGCAGCGGTGGCGCACGCGCGACTTCAGGCCTACGCTTTTTCTAACGGACGAACCGTTCACGAGGTTGCCCACGAAGTCGTGTCGCGACAACTCAACTTCCGAAATCTGTCGGAATGAAAGTCACGTGAGACAACGATGAAGGGCCTGAAATGAGTGAACCAACTCGGGAAACGAAGCTGAGCGCCGCGTTTGTGATGCTCGCAGACACCCTCATTGCCGACTACGACGTCGTCGACCTTCTGCACAGCCTGGTCGAACGCTGCGCCGACATTCTGGACACCGAGGCCGGCGGAATCATGATCGTCGACACGTCGGGCGAGCTCCAGCTCGTGGCATCCACCAGCGAGGAGAGCAGTCTGGTGGAGATCATGCAGTTGAATGCGGGCGCCGGGCCCTGCGTCCAATGCTTCACCACCGGCCTGCCGGTCACCGTCGGCGACATCGAGAATTCGGGGAACGACTGGCCCGACTTCCGACGGGAGGCCCTCAGACAGGGCTTCCACTCGGTCCACGCGACACCGATGAGGTTGCGCGGCCAGGTGCTCGGCGCGATGAATCTGTTCAGCACGACGAAGGGTGCCCTGAACCCCGAAGACATCGCGGTGGCACAGGCGCTTGCCGATGTCGCCACGATCGGGCTGCTGCAGGAGCGGAGCATCCGGGAGTCCGAGGTCGTCGCCGGGCAGTTGCAGCATGCCCTCAACTCGCGAATCCTCATCGAACAGGCGAAGGGCGTGCTTTCCGAGAACGCCGGCCTCACGATGAGCGAAGCGTTCACTGCGCTCAGGAGCTACGCCCGCGATCATAACCTCACCCTGCGTGACGTGGCAAGCGGCGTGGTCGAACGGTCCATGGACATCACGGCGCGGGCCCCGTCTCGGGTCAGAAAGTAGCCCCTCCGCCGAAGACGCACTGGCTTTCCCTGGCGATCGTGAGCCGTCCTTGACAGCGCTTGCCCTCCGGCATACGGTTGGAGTGTTGCTCTAGTCCTCGGTGGCGGCTCTTTCCACGCCGGAGTATAGGGGCATCATGACGACACTCATTCTCCGGGATCATCCCCCCGGGCCTTCCAGCAGTGCAGATTCCTCGGCGGCCGGTCTATATTGTGACGAGCACGGGCTGCGGCTCGACGAGGTCGCCACCCATGGCTGGCTCGTGCGACAGGTTTCCTCGCAGGAAGCCTTTTCGGGTCTGGTCGGCTGCATCGAGGAGCACCACGGCGACTTCGAGGTGATGCAGATCGGCGGAGGCTTTCACTGGACCACCTTCCATACCCTCCTCGCCGCGGTCATGCACCTCACGGCGGTCCCGCCCCGGGCGAACGACGAGCGGCGGTACGACGCGCAACGGGACGCCTCGGACTCGCTCTCTTCGGCGGCCCCGTCTTCGGCAGCCCGGTGACTTCGTCGGGCGTGCCCGGAATCCGGGTGGCCGGCGTGCGGAGCATCGGCACGCGAAGCATCGAAGCGGGGGGGTAGGCGGGTGGGTCACCTCGTCATTGCCGAGAGTTCGCCGGGGATCGAATTCGACGACCGGCTCCTCGCTCACCTCAAGGTGGTGATCTTCGCAAAGTTTCGACGGCACGAATCCTTCGCATTCTCCTGGACTCACGGGTCGGAGCGAGGCGGTGGGCGGAGCTCGATCTGGCTGTCGGAATCGATTCCGGTGCGGTTCGTCTTCGCCGGCGGGAAGGCGCCGAGCCTCAACCGGTCATGGATCGACCAGCTGATGACCAGCGCCAACGGTTCCAACGGACTTCAGGTGTCCCCCGAACCGGAGGAGCCTGGCCACTGAGAACTCGTCACAACCAGTCGAAGTCGGATCCCCACCCGATCTGCTCGGCCGGGATCTGTTCGGCGAATCGATGGGTTGCGGCGTCGTTGAGGTTGGCGATCGCCAGCCGAATTCTCTCGACGAAGATCGCGTCCTCACCGGGCGCCCCGCCCCCGGCCTCGCCGCACTCCATGACCATGAGTTCGCTCGTGGGGCCGAGAACGACCTCCACCTGCACGACCTGCCCATCCGTCCCCTCCGAGGGGAAGGACGCGGCGGCAACGCGCCCGGCCGTCGCCAAGGCGACCAGGTAGTCCACGAGAACCCGCGCCAGGGCATCGCTGACCACAGCGGACCCCCCGGCGTAGTGCAGTCGTTTCATTTCCCTAAGTAGACGCGCACACGCTGCGGGAACCTAATGGTTGAAATTGGGCGGCGGAGGGGGTAGGCGATCCGGAATCGATAAGACGGCGTCCGCAACGTGGTGGGATGGAGTCATGCGACTATCAAGCCTGAGGACCACCGGAGTGCAGGCCGGCCTTGCCGCCGCCGTGCTGTTCGGTGCGGGCACTCCCCTGGCGAAACTGCTACTCGGCTCGGTGAGTCCGTGGATGCTCGCGGGGCTCCTCTATCTCGGTTCCGGACTCGGTCTCGGCCTCATCCGCCTTCTTCGCCGTTCTCCGCGAGTGCGGTTGGAGCGGGCCGGGATCCTTCCTCTGGTCGGCGCGATCGGATTCGGGGGCATTCTCGGGCCGGTGCTTCTGCTCGTGGGCCTGTCGGGGATGCCCGCGACCGGTGCCTCACTCCTCTTGAACGCGGAGGGGGTTTTCACCGCACTGCTCGCGTGGTTCGTGTTCAAAGAGAACTTCGACCGCCGGATCGCTCTCGGGATGGCAGCCATCGTCGCGGGAGCCATCGTGCTCAGCATCCCGACCGGCGCCCAGCTCGGCACCGTCTGGCCGTCCCTCGCCATCCTCGCCGCCTGCCTCAGCTGGGGCATCGACAACAATCTCACCCGCAAGATCGCGCTGACGGATGCCACCTGGCTCGCCGCCGTCAAGGGCGGAGTCGCCGGCCCGGTGAACCTCGTTCTCGCCTTCCTCCTCGGCGCCCGATTGCCTCCGGCCGTCAACATCGCCTCGGCCATGGTGGTCGGCTTCTTCGCCTACGGGGTGAGTCTCGTGCTCTTCATCGTCGCGATGCGTCACGTCGGTACCGCCCGGGCTGGCGCCTACTTCTCGATCGCCCCCTTCTTCGGCGCCGTTCTCGCCATCGTGCTCGGCGCTCCGTTGACCGTCCCTCTCGTGGTCGCGGCCGCGCTGATGGCCATCGGGGTCTGGCTGCACCTCACCGAGCGGCACACCCACGAACACACGCATGAAGCGATCGTGCACACGCACGAGCACTTACACGACGATCATCATCAGCACGAGCATCCGGAACCGGTGGCTCCCGGGGTCCGCCACACGCACGAGCACACCCACGACCCGCTCCCCCATTCGCACGAGCATTACCCCGACGCGCATCACCGACACGGCCACTGAGTCCATCGCAACCCGTTCTCGCCCAGAAATGGGGGCACGGTCGGCGTCAAAATGGGGGCGCGACTGACGTAGTCTCGGATGGTGTGCCGGATTGCGGCTCAGCGGGTGTCGCCACCGAGGCGAGGAGGGTTTGACCGATGAACGGCTTCGATCGCCTCGTGCTCCGCCACAGCGTGCGACTCGCCCTGGCTCTCGGGGTAAACGACTGGTCGAGCGGGCCCCGCCCCGCCGACACCGCCCAGGTCTACGCCGCTGGAGTCGATCCGCTGCGCATCCTGCTGTTCGGCGGCGGGCCGGCCGTCGGCTATGGCGTGAAGACCCACGAACTTGCCCTCGCCGGTGCGCTCGCGCGGAGACTGTCCGCGGTCACCGGTCGGGCGGTGGATGTCGACGTCAGGGTTCGCGCGGACCTCACGGTAAACCGCGCCAAGGACCTCGTCGCCACCGTGAGCTCCGAGCCCTACGATGTCGTCGTGGTCGTGGTCGGCGTGACCGACGCCCTCGGGTTCACTTCGCTCGGCCGCTGGCGCTCCGGCCTCACCGAGCTGTTCCGCCTTCTTCGCGACGCCCTGCCGACATCGCCGATCGCCTTCATC
>JANMBI010000004.1:0-4464 GCA_031360325.1 Frigoribacterium sp.
ACAGGCATCCCGGGGGGGGGCGCCCAGGTCTGCCAGAGGGGCCTCGGTTTGGCGACCACGGCCGCTGCCGTATTCGTCGGAACCGGGGTCGGAACGAGGGTCGGCCGCGGCACCGAAAGCGGGCGTCCCACGTTGACCCCGATCAACGAGGCCACAGTCGTGTTGGTTCCGAACGCCGCGTTGATGCCGACCGCGCCCGTTGCGAGGAAGAGCACGACCGACACACCGGCGATGGCCTTCCGCCACCACCGCGACCTCCAGATGTTGACGATGGCCACTCCGCTTGCGGCAAAGGATGCGACGACCCAGGCGTGCGTGTCGAATTCCAGCGGCGTGCCGAACAGATTCAATACCACCTCGGTCAGGATGATCGTGAGGATCGCGATCACCGCGCCGCCCCCGGCGCCCAACGCGACCGTGAGAACCCAACGACGCAGCAGGAGCCGCCGACTCGGTAGACCGTCGTCGACCCGCCGAGCACGCATGCGGTGGGACAACAGATACACCAGCGCGGCGACGCTGGCGAATCCGAGCAGCGCGAGGACAGTTCCGTCGACAATGTTGAGCGAGAGTAACGAACCCATAGATCAGCAATCTTCCATCGTGCTGTGGAGGTCGCACGTCACCGGGAGTTTATTGGTCGCATCCTGGACATCCTCCGCACCGCGCCACTGCGGCGCCGACAGCGCGGAAGATCACGGCACTCGGGGCGGGCGAGGTGGGGTGGGTCGCACCAGCCCGTCGGTCGGGGCGGGCAGGCCGGTGCCATCCACCGTGATGAGCGAAGGCATCATCTGCCGCAGTGTTCCCGACCATGGTTTCGGTGCCACCGGCGTCGGACGCGGAGTCGGAGGTGTCGGTTGCGTGATCGAGGCGCCCGGCGCCGGCGGCACGGGGCGCAATACCGCCGGGTCGACGCGACCGGCCAGAGACGGCGCGGTATCCACCCGCGGGACACCGAGCGGGGGAAGGCCCAACAGGTCGATGATCGTCTTCGGAATCGAGGCGTGGGAGTGCCACTCCGGATCGATGCCCTGCTTCACCCTGCCGCCGAACATGATCAGCGGGATTCGTGAACCGCCGATGACGGCGAACCCGTCCGGGTGAAGCGCGTCCGGCACAAGTTCGATCATCGGGGTCGGTACCGAGTCCGCATAGCCGCCCCAATCGTCCCAGGTGAGGATGAAAGTCGTGTCTGCCCAGCCACCCCCGTCGATCACCGCTTGCACCCGCTGCCAGACCAGATCCTGGCCGCGCGTGGCATAGTCCGGGGTGCTGACATGAGGTGGATGTTCGTCATACCCGGCCGGACTCCACACGTAGCACAACTGGGGTAGTGCGCCGGCCTTCGCCATGGGAATGAAGTCCTTGGGCGGATAGACATGGGTCGATCCCGGGGAGGTGGTCAGGGAGGTGTAGAACTTGGTCGGATACCCGCCCTGATCGGGGAACGCGGCCCACGACACCCCGCCGGCTTCCGCGGCGGTGAAAATCGAGGGAAGATTCCACACCGGGTGCGGTCCGAAGAACGGCGGGTTTTTCAGCGTCGGCATCTGACCACCGATGGCGAGCATGTGCCCCGGTGTCGAATTCGACCCGGAGCCGAAGTGATGATCGGAAAAGGTGAACTGCTTCGCCAAGAAGCTGTAAAAGGGGATGACCGTGTCGTTGTCTATCTGCACGGGAAGCGCCGGGTAGTCCCCCATGCGATAGTGCACCCACGCACTTCGATCATGGGGCTGATCGAAATCCGGCGCGGCCGGAAGCAGATTTCCGTGGTTGACGACCTCCGCGCCCCACGCGCCAAGGGTGGGGAAATAGAAGTCCGTGGTCTTGTTCTCCTGCAGAAACACCACGACGCGGTGAGTGGATGTTGCCGCCATCACGCTTCTCCCTCCAGAGGTTCGCACCGGGCCGGCCAGAGTTGCCGCCCCTCTTCGAGCCAAGCACTGCCACCGCGCGCCGGCAAGACCTATCGGGTGAACAACTCCCCGGAATCGGTTGTGGATCCCGCAGCGCGTGGATCATGCACGACTGCGGATCTTTTCTGACTCAAACTCGCCGCGACGGGTGAGCTCTGTGTCGCCAACGCCATCGCCGACCTCGTCGCAGGCTTCATCCCGGGCTTCCTCGACGTCGACCCGGACCGGCGCGCGACCGCCGCACGATTCTTTCGACGACCATCGCGCGTGACGTTCAGCGGCAGCCTTTTGCCCAGGCGCTCGCCGGCCGGAGCATCGACCTGGCCAAGATCCCGGACGCCGAAGTGGCCCGAATGCTCGGGTACGAAATTGCGGACGATCGCACGCGGCGAGATCGTGAGGCGGTGCCGCTGATCGTGCTCGGAGGGAGCGACGACGGATGGCGACCGCCGGCCGGAAACGCGGTCGTTGTCGATGCCGGCCGCGACGGCGCGCTCCCGGCAACACCGGGTGCGCTTGATGAAACCCGTTCCCTCGGGCTACTGAGCGGGCCGGCGCCGCTCTCCCCGCTGGGCAGCGTGCTGGCGATTTAGCGGCGGCGGCCGAACAGGCCAAGGAACGACGGAAACTTGCCGTGCAGGGTCTGTCGAACCACGCGGGCGGCTGGTGAGTACAGTCCGACTCGCTGCTTCAATCGCTGCCTCACCCGCGCCGGCTTCGTCCACGCTTCGACCTGCGAGATGCCGAGCTCCCGCTTGACTCGACGCTTGGCCGTGGTGATTCCGAGGATTGTATTCACGGAGGGCTTGCGGTATCGAAAAACCTTCATGCTGAGCTCCGTCGATCAACGGCTGCACGCACCGGATCCCGTGAGGATAGCAGTGCGCGGCTCCGACACGTGACGCAGCGTACGTGGACCATATTCCCGTGGGTGTGGGTCAGCGATAGAAAATGGCCACACCACCGTGTCGTGAACACGCTCCCGAGTGTTGGGCGGCGAAGGAAAACGAGCCGTCCTTGCAGAGCGCGAGCGCGCCGGCCGGCGCTCCACCTGCAGGGGCAGGCGCTGCCGGGTGAGCTGGCGCGGGTGCCGCCGGTGCTGGTGCTGGCGCGGTGGCTCCCGTGACATACAACTGGTATGCACTCCACCAGTTGGTGGCAATCGCGGTCTGTGCCGTAGCCAAAGAAATCGAGCCTGCACACACCAGTGCGTGAAGTTTGTTCTCGAGCCCGTCCTTCACCCGTGCGCCCTCCGTCACGTTGTACGGCTCGGGCCACAGGTTCGCTTCGGCCGCGGGGGCGCCGCCGAGTTCAAGGCTGATCAAATGGTCTTCTTCATAGTCAGCGGTAGAGGTGTCTCCGTTATCCGAGTACCCCGTGGCCAGCTGACGCACTTTGAGCGAAGTGGTGACGGATGAAGACGGCCGGACTGTTGACGTCCATCCCGAGAGGCAAATTGTCTGCGCGATGTCGGCCTGGGTCACGTCGGCATTCACTGCGCCCGGCGTCCTCGCTCGATCTGGCAACACGACACCAGCGGCAAGTACCACCTCACCTGTCGAGCCCGACGATGGTGGAGGGTCGGCAGTGGGGCTCGCGGCCGGGCTCGCGGTCCGGGACGCGGTCGCGCCGGCGGATACCGACGGACTCTGCGTCGGCGTCCGGACGATGTCGATTCCCGAGCTGCTGGAGGCACCCTCAATCGAAGGGGTCTGCGGGTGCGGCAAGATCGCGAGAGGCAGCAGCAGAACAAGCACGCACGCGCCAACGACCGGGCCGAACCTGAGCCAGAAATACGACCTGGGCTTCGGCATCGTCAACGATTCCTCGTACAGTCTCTTTGGTGCGCCGACTGCCGCGCCAATCGCCCTCGCCACAAGCTTGACCGCGCCCACGAGCATACGAATCAAACCCTCAAGTAGTGTGAATGGCAGGGTCACCGCATCCTCGATCACGGGCCCGCTCACTCCGCGGTCGCACTTACCCTACTGGTTCTCGACCGAACCTCACTAGCCGGCGAGAAATTGCTCGTTTCGGTCGAATCGAGCGCTTTTCGCTGCTCGTAGAATTCGGAGATGGCTCAGCAACGCTGGCAGCGAATCTCCGAGTGGCCGCTCACCCTGGCCGCCCTGCTATTTCTTGCCGTTTACGCGTGGGAAGTGATCGGAAACCTGGCTGGGCCAAATGCAGTCCTGGCCGAAGTCGTCATGGCTGCGACGTGGGCTGTCTTCCTTATCGACTACGCAGCTAATCTGATGCTGGCGCCGGAACGCTGGCGCTGGTTTCGTATGCACATCCTGGACCTGCTGATCGTTGTTCTGCCTTTGCTTCGTCCGCTTCGCCTGCTCCGGCTGTTCACGCTACTGAGCATCCTCCAGCGAACTGCGGGCACCGCGTTTCGAGGGCGCGTCGTTCTCTATGCTGCGGGTGCGTCGGTGCTTCTCGTGTTCGTCGCCGCCCTGGCCGTCTTGGATGCCGAACGCTCTGCGCCCGGGTCGAACATCACGACCTTCGAAAATGCGCTCTGGTGGGCATTCGTGAC
>JANMBI010000051.1:0-11350 GCA_031360325.1 Frigoribacterium sp.
AGCACTCCAAACGTGAAACGACAACACCCCATGTGTTGTCACCTCACAGCAGAGCAGCACACCCGCTTCGAGCGCTACCATGTCCCCGGAATCGTGCTACCGCATCGCCGGAACAGCGCTACCCGATAGGGCGACGCGCCAATAACCACACCGGCACGTCCTTACACAGCGATCAAACGTCGCAATTCTCAATCAGCGATCGAGTCATCTGCGGGCAGCGGGTGGCCATTCCCAGTAAGCCGTCCAAGCGGCAAGGCGATCTCAGCCATACCCACCACCCGAGGGTGATCGACACACTACGACAGTCCCGAAATCACCCACCACAACAACGTAAGGAGGGCGATTGCATCGTCGGCGCGTTCAACCGTTCCGCGATCGGGACTCTGGTCGAGCGGACAAGCCGTTACACGATCCTGCTCCACCTCGACGGCGACTCACGGGCAGCCGCGATCCGCGACCAGCTGACCAGCGCTTTCCTCGCGCTTCCACCGATCATGCGGCGCTCGCTGACCTGGGACCAGGGCGCCGAGATGAGCCACCACCACACAGTCGCCGAGGCTGTCGGCATGCCGGTCTTCTTCTGCGACCCCGGCAGCCCCTGGCAGCGGCCGAGCAACGAGAATACGAATGGCCTGTTGCGCGACTACTTCCCAAAGAGCAGCAACCTCCGCGCCTACACAGCTGACGACCTAATCCGCGTGAGCGACGAACTCAACCACAGGCCCCGAAAGACACTCGACTGGCAGACCCCCCACGAGCTGTTCGCTACCCTTCAGAACATGGCCGTGTAGCGACGATCCCTGGAATCCGCCGAGCAGAACTGAGGAATTTCAGTGAGCGCCGTCAGGCCTGGCCAGCGGGCGCGCCACCCGGGTGACCAGGTCACGCACGGGTTCGAATCCGAGCCGGGAGCGGGCTTGGAAGATCGCCGACTTCGACGGCGGCGACCACAACTCGGCCCAGCCTGAGGACCACGCCAGCCCATCCGTCAGCTGCGCGAACACATCCTCATAGGAACCCTCCCAGGGACAGATCACCACGGACTGGAAGCAAGCCCTCGCCCAACTCGCGATAGCCTACCCTGACCGCATCCAGCCCTACCTATAAAACCGAGCATCACCCACTTACACAAACAACTTGACAGGCTTCTCGAAGGATCACCCGGTGACCGTCGCCAGTTGGGACGACACGCTCACCGTGATCCGGTACACCACGCTAATGGACGCAACCTTCCCACCTCGTGTCATCCCGCTGAACACTTCGGCATGTGGATGATCGGGTCGATCTTCGAAGCGGCGACGGCTTGGTCTCCGAACACTGCTCCACCGCGAGTTCTCACTCCAATGATGGCGGCGTCGGACAGACAAAGGCTTATCTGTCGTCCTGATGCTGCTTGACTTCGTCCAGGAGTAACTGAAGCAGGACAGCACTCCACAAGAGATCGTTTTCTGGATGAGCGCGAGCACGGGGCCACGCCCGCTAGAGAGCTCGCGCCGGAACGCCCGCGATCTTCGAGCCAGCTGGAAAACTCCTCGTGACCACAGCGCCAGCGCCGACTATGCAATTTTCACCGAGAATTACGCCGTCCAGAATAGATGCCCGATGCCCGATCCAACAACCGTCTCCGATCGTTATGCCAATCCGCTCAACCTCCGACGCGCTAGCTACGCCGTCCTCATCAACCTGATGATTCTCAGAAATGAAAGTACATCCAGCACCAATCTGACAATCTTTACCGATGGCCAACTTCCCACCCACGCCCAAGATTACCGACGGGCCAATATAGGTGTTCGAGCCGATCGCCAGCCCGACGCCGGGATTGGAAGGGTGAGATGAGCACTGAATCCAGCCATTTTCTCGAATTGTGACCCGGTCGCCCAGGACCACACCTTCAACCGAGAAGGCATTAATGATGACATTCGCTCCGATAGCGCATGAACTGCCTACCACTACTTTCGATGGGTAGGAAAGTCGAACACCTCGGCCGACGAACAGCGGTGACCCTGCCGACCTGAGGAACGGAGTCTTGAGAAGACCGCGGAGTCCGGGGAAGAATCCCTTCCGCAGGTACCACCCCAGGAGCACGCTCGCCGGCACATTGGAAGTCCCCTGGTTCCGAAAGCGTCCAAGGTACCTTCTCAACCCCTCATCGAATTGCACCATCAGTTCCGTCCACAGAGCGTTGCCATCGGGGCATATTCCTTTGGTCAAGGGACGAAACGTGCTTGCACAGCCGTTCAGACAGTTGATGAAGACATTCCTCATCAGTCTTGGCAGCTAGAGGGATTCCGCATATATCTGATCTAAGGCCAACGCGCAGTCATCCCAAGTCCAACTGTAGTTGGGGGTTCCGGGCCCACTATCCCTCTCAGAGAGCTGCTTCGCTGTTAGGAGCATCCCAGCAATGTCCCGGAATCCCCTCACCGTCACATGCATCGGTAACCACTCTTTCGAGTTCCCTGTCGACGCCGCGACGACATAACAACCGGCAAAGGACGCTTCGAGGTCCACCAGGCTCTGGACTTCAACCCAAGAGGCGTTCAGTAGCACTCGTGAACCGCGAAACGCAGCGAGGACATCCTCGTGTGCCATACCACCAGCCCACGTAACCTCTGGATGCGCAGCAACAAGGTCTCTGAAGACTTCGCTGTACCGGGACGCTGATTGACTTATGGGACCGACGAATGTCACGGCCACTCCGAGTCTGATTGCCTCCCTAGCAACCTCCACTTGACGCTTTCGCGGCTCAATTCTGCCTGCGACAATAATTGGCAGAGGACGACTCCGCCAAGTCGACTCTACGTCCGAGCCAAGCGATGCTTCGAGGGTCGATATCCCGTTCGGTACGAGTTGTTCGTTCGATGCGCGCCAGCCCGTATCGCGTCTCAAGCTCTGCTCTTCTCCCAATGCGAGAAGCGTTACCGACTGAGCACGGTTCAATGCCTCGCCTACTCGTGCCCACACAAATGGTGCATCTAGTGTCGCCCTCAAGATGGCCTTCAGCCGGGTGAAGTTGGACGCTCCGTTCTGTCCACCAAGACTTCGCACGGCGAATGCAACGAGTTCCCTCCCGGATTCTGGGAGGGCCCGGCCAATGACAGACCTAATACCCTCACCCTTTTCTGCCTTGCGCATGGCACGCACTGCCTGCAAGTCGTGGTGAATTGCGCTGACCACAAGTTTGTTACGGCCGGCTGCCCGTGCTACCTGCAAGAAATCATAAGGCCGGTCGACGTTCACGACATGCACGATGGTGTTGGGCGCGAATGCCATACCTGCTACGTATGGGCGTTCCGCAATTTCATAGCCGCGCTCCCTAAGACCTCTCGCGTATTCCGAAACTTGACGGCTGTCTCCTCCGAATTTTGATGCGCTATCGGATCGCACTACGAAATCAATTCGCACGCTCGGGTTCCTCTCATGAAGACAAACGGACCTCGGTCGAGGGCTGCGCAACACCAATACTCCTCGACGACTCACTAGCTCTCGAGTGCGCGATGAAAGCCCATATGAGGATCATTGGGCGCATCGCAAACAAAAGGTCAATAAAGAGCCCACCGATAAGGATGGTGAAAACTACCGCTATCAGCCAAGGCTCACTCCGCTTCACGATCCGCCCGAAAAGTATTCCCCAAGCAATCAAGCCCAAGAATCCGGCTTCCACGAATATCCGTAGGAACGAACCGTCCACCGACGGTCCTGCAAATGACGGCCCTTGTCCCAATACAACAGCCTGAGGCGTGTCGACGCTATTGAGCAGAAGATGCCAACGAAAAAAACGAACAAGATTGCTCGCGTCTCCGGATTGCCCTAAGGAGTCATAATTCACGTTCTGCGAGATGCTGTTGTACGCCACCTCAAGATATTGAGCGCTTGTCTGCACGGTACCGACGACGCCAGCCTCGTTTCCCGAGATCAGCCACGACCGCACTAGTGATGTGTTGTCGATGCGATTTCCGACTGACTTTGCCACTGATGTGGTGATCGCAGGCGAAAAGGCTATACCGGCCATTATCGCGAGAGTGAATGAAATTACCCGCAACGCCTTTGGAGGCGAAACGGTAGTCGAGGGATGCATACGTTTCCCAAACGCTCTCCAAAGAACAATTACCAGAGCACCGGCGATAAACGCAGCCAAAGATATGCGCGACGCCGACAGGAGGAGGCCTGCAAGCGAAAGAGCTGCCCAGCCCCACCGCCGAGTACCGACCCAATAGCATCCGAGTGCCGCGCAGACAGCCCCGAGTTCGTATGGGCCTGCAGTCAAACCCGCCCCACGTGAATAGCTAAATTTTGAGAACCCGATTGACAGCCCGAGGTATTGCAGCCCTGCCACCCCCACCTGCAAGGCAGTGACGGTGCGCAATATGCCGACGAAAGTCTTCTCCCCAGAGGGAACACTCGCTTGAAACGCCAGAAGCAAGGCGGGGTATATGACCCAATATTCCATAGGGCGCGCCCCGTAAAGAACCCCCGACACGAAACTAATCTTGCCCTCAAGAGCGGCCGCCACAACTGCCACCATGCTCACCCAGAACACGATTCCGATTCCGGGCATGTAAGCGGGCAGAGCTCGCACAAGGCTCCATCTCGGAACGACTACTACGAATAGCGAAAGCAGTAGAACGTCCTCGATACGGATAGACGAATTCGACGCTCCCAATAAAGGTATGCGCGGGCCGACCAAGAGCCAGACCAGACAAATCCAAGTCCACATGGTCCCGAGGCGCCCCGGAAGCCTTCGGGGATCGAAGGTGGGTGGAAGAGTGAGCTCCCTCGTCGTCATCCCGCCTCGCTTTCGTCGTTGCGTACGGACGGCGCCGATGCCCGGCTGACGACGCGCTGCAAGTTTTGCCCCTCTAGAATTGAGACTACCTAGTGATAGTAAACAGGTGCGTGCACTAATGGCACCCCGAAAGGCAGGCGCGCCAATTTGAGCATTCCTGATCCGTGGACTCTGATAACGGTGACCCATAACAGTGCGGCAAAGTTGGCCGAGTATTGGTCTGGCCCGATACCTTCTCACGTTGAGTGGATAGTTGTCGATAACGGATCCGCCGACGCGTCCGTTGCGATCGCTGAGAGTCTAGGGGCTCGGGTCTTGCCGCTAATCGAAAACGTGGGCTTCGGCGCAGCGAACAATCGAGGCTTGGAATTAGCGAGCCATTCCTTGATCGGCTTCGTGAACCCCGACGTCACTGTCGATTTTTCGTCACTTGGTCCGATGAGTGAAATTCTCTCGGAGACGGCGGTGTTACTCTCGCCTCAACTGAGTGGGGATAACGGTGACCTGCAGCCAAATGGCCGTGGGCTGCCGACAATTTGGGCGAAGATCTTCACCCGATTGCGGCCGGAGTCCCCTTCCTCTGGCAAGTACTTGCTCGTGGCCGAACCGAACTCTCTCATGCCCGTTCATTGGTTAATTGGTGCCGTTGTACTGTCCACCCGACGAGTATTCGAGCAACTAGGGCCCTGGGACGAGCGATTCTTCTTGTACTACGAAGACGCTGATATCGGCCTGCGCGCTTGGAAGAGCCGTACGCCGGTGTGGGTGGACGGTAGCCACAATTGGCTTCACGGGTGGGCCCGCGAAACAACACAATTCAAGTTTGGCCCGTGGAGGCGGGAGATCGCCTCGATGGCCAAGTTCTATTCGAGATACCCGGCTCTGTTATTTCCTCGAAAGCTGGCTCTTCTATTCTCGGCAGATTTTCGATCGATTGGTGGCGACGTTTTGCGTTCCCATACTGATTTGAGAAAGGGCTAAGGACAATACCGTTTAGTTAGTCAGATTTGCCTTAGATCAAAGCCCGAGAATTGGGCGGCAATGACGGAGGCGTGGATAGCGAAGTTCGTCCTAACTGAACGGCGCTGGGGCTAAGCCTTGATCCACCGGTCCGCAGTGATCGGGTGGGGTGGCTTCGATTTAATCTAACTTTCTGGTCCGGGCGCGTTTGAGGGCCGGCCCTGCGTGCCCGTGCTGTTCCACCGATGGTTCCGGTTGCGCCGTGAGGCTGGGCGGTTAGGCAGAAAGTCGCTTACCTCCACGGCGATTCCGACGAGGTATACGGGTCCCCGCGGATCCTCGCCGACCTCCGCGCGGACGGGGAGATCATCTCCCGCAAAACTGTCGCCGCCACCGTGCACTAGCGCGGGCTCGTGCACCACGCCGACGTTTTCAGCCTCAAAGGCGCCAGTTACCGGCTCTGTAAGTCGCCATTCCAAACCGCCCCGCCTATGGGCAGTTCGATTGGCCATTGACACGGCTCAAAAGCCACCAGCCCGCACCCGATACGGCTGGTGTAACCCACGGAAGAGTCAGGATCCCGCTTTAAAGCAACTTTGCGGGGTTTCCCGCAGCAGCGCGGCCTTCCGGGACATCGATAAGCACAACAGCTCCGGCGCCAATTCGTGAAGAGCGACCTAACGAAATGTTGCCGAGGACAATAGCTCCAGCGCCCAACTCTGCTCCGTCTTCGACAATCGGGCATTCACCGCTGGTAGCACGAGACCCGATGCAAACCCCTTGACGCAAGACAACATCTGCGCCTATCCGAGAATTGGCGTTAATCACGATTCCGCTCCCATGAAAGATGCGCAAACGCGGCCCCACTGAAGTCGCCCAAGGCAATTCGATACCCCAAGTCCACTCGACGATCACAAGGTAAATGAAGCAAAGGAATTTGCCAAATATCCTATCTAACAAGTTCGAACGGGTCCGAACAAGCCTTGCAATGCGGAACATCAGGAGCGCTAGTTGAATTCTGAGATCACCACGGTTGACCGACCAATCAACAAAGACCGACATGAACTCTCTATCTCGTATGGGTGATCCTTCGTGCATTTCAACTCTCTAAGAGATCTTGCCTCTCTTCCAAGAGAATGAGCTAACCGATAACGCCTCAGCATGGCCAACTGGGCTGCTGCGAATATTTCGGACAGCGGAATTAGTGGATTCTTCTACGCTGCCAGGGCTGGCTGCTGATAACCATAGTGGACTTCATTGGGCCGTCGGTAACCGAGCGCGGAGTGCCGGCGCCGACTGTTGTAAAGGCCTTCGATGTAGCGGATGACGTCGCTGCGAGCTTGAGCTTTGGTTGCGTACATGGTCCGGTAGACGCGTTCGTTTTTCAGCATCGAGAAGAACGATTCGGCCATGCTGCTGTCCCAGCACACGCCCCTGCGTCCCATCGACGAGCGCATCCCAGACAGGTCACCAAGGCCCGGAACTCGGCCGAGGTATACACCGCAGCGAGTATCTCCATGATTACTCCGTCAAACTTCATTCAGGGCCTCTTCCTGGGCGATTTGGTGTGGCTAGACACCGTCATCCCAGGAAGGGTTCCCGCCGCATAAGCGGTCCGGGGTTCAGAAAAAGAAGTGGGCAGATCTCATGGCCACCAGCGGGTAGTTCTACTGGCCGTCAGTGGGCAGTTCCATGGCCGCCAATGGGCAGTTTGGCATGGCCGCTAACACATGGGCGCTACAGTCGGTCTGGCAATTCGGTTTGGCCGCGCCCGAATCGGCCAACCCGGCAATCCCAGCTGAAGTGGGATCCTCAGCTAGGGAACATGCTTTCTTCGTGGGCGAAAGATATTGTCAGCGCTATGGCGAAGCGATCGCGCTCCCGACGCGCACCGACCCGACCACCCAACACGACGCCCACGTGGATGGTGGTCTCTCTGATCGTGGCGGCGGTGGTGACGTTTTCGTTGGTCGCCTTCGCGATCGTGCACGGCTAGAGGCCGAGTTTCGCGAGCGCGGCATCCATCCGCTTCGCGATCGCGGCATAGCCGGCGTCGTTGGGGTGAAGCCCGTCGGAGGCCTTCCACTCCGGGTGGTGCTCCATCCAGTGCGAGGCGTCCGGGATGTAGACGGCGCCGATGCCGGCCGCGGCGGCCTTCACCCAGCCGTTGATGATCCCCACTGACACGGGCCGCGCATCCGTGTACCAGAAGGGCTCGACCACGATGAAGCGGGTCCTCGGCAGGGCGTGCTCCATGCGGCGCAGATCCGCGCCGATCTGGGCGTGGATGGCGGGGGCCGCCACGCCAAAGGAGAAATTGTCGTTGAGACCCATCGTCACGATGACGATGTCAGGATGCTGTCTGATGATGAGGTCGGGCAGGTCGCCCGAACCGAAGAGCGTGCGGTTGTGGATGAACCCAAGACCGCTGACGCTCGGATTGAATTCGCGCCAACCCTGGTCGCGGCACACGATCGTCGACCATCGTTTGTCGGGCGAGCTCGCCTCGGCACCCAGGGTGTACGAGTCGCCGTAGAACGCCACGAGCGCGCCGCTCGGCACCGGGTGAGGCTGCGCGCGATCGCCCCTCGCCGAACTGATCACGACGGCTCCGGCGATCGCGAGCGCGAGCGCCAGCACCACCGCGATACCGATGACCGCGCGCGCCTTCACGAGGGTCATCCGTCACCACGCTCTCAGGGGCTTGGTCCCATGCGGCAAGTCTCGCCTATTTGCCCCGCGCGTCGTGTCCATTCTGCTCCGGAATTGATTGGACCGAAGCAGGCGCGAAAGTCATCGAGCGTCTCGGGGTCTGGGGCTGGCCGCACGCCGGTGTCGAAGCCCAGCTGAAAGATCGTCTCGGAGCACGGGGCCGAGCTCTTCGGTAGTCCCGATGATCGCCATTCGCACCTCCGATGCCAGCGCCCGCTGGCATACCGGGCGCTACGAACGGTCGAACTGGGCCGCCACGAGCTCCGCGATCTGCACCGCGTTGAGGGCCGCGCCCTTCCGAAGGTTGTCGTTGCTGATGAAGAGCGCGAGGCCGCGGTTGTTCGCAACGCCCTCGTCCTGGCGGATGCGCCCGACGTAGCTCGGGTCGGTTCCGGCCGCCGCGAGCGGGGTCGGGATATCGGTGAGCACCACGCCCGGGGCATCCGCGAGCAGTTCCCGGGCGCGAGCGACAGTGAGGGGACTGGCGAACTCGGCGTTGATCGACAGCGAGTGGCCGGTGAAGACCGGAACGCGCACGCAGGTGCCGCTCACCAGCAGGTTCGGCAGTTCGAGAATCTTGCGACTCTCGTTGCGCAGCTTCTTCTCCTCGTCGGTCTCGAACAGGCCGTCGTCGACGAGGGTGCCGGCGAACGGGATCACGTCGAACGCGATCGTCTCCGGGAAGGTGGTGGCGGCCGGGAAGTCGACGGATGCCCCGTCGTGCACCAGACTGCGCGGATCCTGCTCGATCGCCGCCTTCGCCTGCGCGTACAACTCTTCGCCCCCGACGAGTCCGGCGCCGGACACCGCCTGGTAGGTGCTCACGATGAGACGCTGGAGGCCGGCTTCGGCATCCAGAACCTTGAGAATCGGCATCGCCGCCATGGTCGTGCAGTTGGGATTGGCGATGATCCCCTTGCGGGCCTCGGCGATCGCGTGCGGGTTGACCTCGCTCACCACGAGCGGCACATCCGGGTCCATGCGGAAGCCGGAGGAGTTGTCGATGACCGTGACACCCGCCGCCGCAAAGCGCGGAGCCTGGGCCTTCGAGGTGGTGGCACCGGCCGAGAAGATGGCGAGGTCGAGGCCGGTGGGGTCGGCGCTCGCGGCGTCCTCGACGACGATGTCGTCACCCTTCCAGGGAAGAGTGCTTCCGGCGGAGCGCGCCGACGCGAAGAAGCGGATGCTCGCGACGGGAAACGCCCGCTCCTCCAGCAGGCGACGAACCACCGCCCCGACCTGTCCCGTGGCGCCGACGATGCCGACGTGGACTCCGCCGCTCATCTCCCGGTACCCCCGTGAACCTTGGCCACCTCGGCGGAGTCGAGTCCGAACGCAGTGTGCACCACGCGCACCGCCTCGTTGATGGAGTCTGCTCGCGTCACGACACTGATGCGGATCTCGCTGGTGGAGATCATCTCGATGTTGATCCCCGCCTCGAAGAGCGCCGTGAAGAGCTTCGCCGAAACGCCGGCATTGGTGCGCATGCCGGCACCGACGAGGGCGAGCTTTCCGATCTGATCGTCGTATTGCAGGGAGTGGAACCCGGTCTCCTCCTGGCTTTCCTCGAGCGCCTTGAGCACTCGCGGCCCGTCGGACTTCGGCAGGGTGAACGAGATGTCGGCGAGTCCGGTGGCCGCCGTCGACACGTTCTGCACGATCATGTCGATATTGGCGTCCGTCGAGGCGACGAGCGTGAAGATCTCGGCGGCTTTGCCCGGCACATCGGGAACTCCCACGACGGTGATCTTCGCCTCGCTCAGATCGGCCGCGACACCGGAGATGATGGACTCTTCCACGCTTTCGCCTTCTTTCGGATTGACCACGAGAGTGCCCTGATTGTTGTTGAACGAAGAGCGCACATGAAGCGTAACCCCGTGGCGGCGGGCATATTCCACAGCGCGAATATAAAGAACCTTGGCACCGGCGGCCGCCAGTTCGAGCATCTCCTCGCTGGTGATCCGATCGATCTTGCGCGCGGCCGGAACGACTCGGGGATCCGCGGTGAAGATCCCGTCGACATCCGTATAGATCTCGCAGACATCCGCACCCAAAGCGGCGGCGAGGGCGACGGCTGTCGTATCTGAGCCGCCTCGCCCGAGGGTGGTGATGTCGCCGGTTCCTCGATTGAACCCTTGGAAGCCGGCGACGATCGCGATCGCGCCGGCGTCGAGAGCGGCACGCACGCGCGTGGGCGCGACATCCACGATGCGGGCGCTGCCATGCTTGCCATCCGTGCTCAGGCCCGCCTGACTTCCGGTGTAGGAGCGCGCCTCCTGACCGAGGCTCTTGATGGCCATCGCCAGCAGCGCCATGGAGATGCGCTCTCCCGCAGTGAGCAGCATGTCCAGTTCCCGACCCGGGGCGATCGGGGTGACCTGGCCGGCGAGGTCGAGCAATTCGTCGGTGGTATCGCCCATTGCCGAGACGACAACCACGACCTCATGGCCGGCCTTGCGCGTCTCGACGATGCGCTTCGCAACTCGCTTGATGCTTTCCGCGTCGGCGAGCGACGAGCCGCCGTACTTCTGCACGATCAGGCTCACTTGGTTCTCCTGGGGATCGGGATGCCGGGGGCTGGCCGACTCCCTATCCTAAATGCTGGGGCTGTCGAGGCGGGCAGTGTGACGCGGAGCCTCTTCGCCGCGGACAGGTCCGTCTCGACATCGGAAAGTGACACGCGCGCACATCCGCGCCACCGTGGGTGACAGGTGGCACCACCTCCGCGGGCGCGAGTGACACGTGCGCCCACCTCCGCCGCCGCAAGTGACACGCGCGCCCACCTCCGCCCCCGGAAGTGACACCGCAGCACCACCTCCGCCGCCAGACGTATCGCGCGCGCCCACCTCCGCCGCCGCAGGTGACACCTGGCACCACCTCCGCCGCCGCGAG
>JANMBI010000057.1:0-10878 GCA_031360325.1 Frigoribacterium sp.
GCGAACCTCGTCGAGGGTCTGCATGATGCGCACGCTCTCGGCGGCGGGAAGAACGGCCGGGTCGTGGTCGGATTCCCGAATGCGGCGCTCGAACTCTTCGGCCTGAAACTGCATGCCCCGATGGGGGACGGTCGACTCGAATCTCTCGACCAGGACGTTCTGACTGTCGAACACGCTGAAGCCCGTCGGCGCATACCAGACGGCATCCACCTCGATGCGTCCCGCTGTACCGAGGATCGCTGCCGTGTTCGGACCCCGGGTGTCGAGCGCCGACTGGAGCACCGCCTGCTTGCCATGCTCGAAACCGAGCAGAATGGCGGTCTGCCGGTCGACCCCGGTCGCGGTTTTCGCGGCCAGTGCCTTCACGATCGACGGCGTACCGAAGAGGTCGAAGGCGAAGGAGATCGGGTAGATCGCCAGGTCGAGAAGCGCCCCACCGCCGAGCGCCGGGTTGTTGATGCGGTGCTCCGGGTCGGTCGGCAGGGCCTGGTTGTGGTCGGCAAGGAGCGTGCGCACGTCTCCGAGGGTTCCCGCGGCGATGACGTCGCGGATCCGCACCATGTGGGGGAGGAATCGCGTCCACATCGCCTCCATGACGACGAGGCCGGCTCGGTCCGCCGTCTCCACCACGGTTAGCGCCTGCGCCGCGTTGAGAGTGAACGACTTCTCGACAAGCACATGCTTGCCGGCACGGAGGGCGAGCAGCGCATTGTCGGCGTGGAACGGATGCGGCGTCGCGACGTAGATCGCGTCGACGGAGGCATCCCCGACCAGCGCCTCGTAGCTGCCGTGCGCGGCGGGGATGCCGAACTCGGCAGCGAAGGCGTCCGCCGACTGCTGGGACCGCGACCCCACTGCGGCGACCGTGAATCCGCAGCCGACCAGGTCGGCGGTCTGGGTGCGGGCGATGTAGCCGGTGCCGAGAATTCCCCAGCGGATCTGCTGTGCCATGGTTGCCTTCCCGAGCGGATTCTGCACCCGCTCGGTGACGAATCTAACAGGCGCTCAGCAGCCGCCCCACCGCGCGGCGGCACGGGCGAATCCGGGATTCTCACCGGGCGCGCCGCCATGGGTCATCGCGAAATAGATGCAGACCCCCGCGGTGCTGCCGGTGACGGTCGGGCGGTAGAGCGAGGCGCGGTGGGGAAGAGAGTCCCACCACTTCTGGGCGACGGTCGCGCCGCTGTTGCCCGATCCCCCCGCGAGGTTTCCGTCGCAGCCCTTGGCGGGCACCGCGTCGGAGTAGTACACCCCGTTGGCATCGGGCGCGAGGCTTCGAACGCCGGTGTGGCCCCAGGTGTTTCCGGGGTTGGTGCTCGGGTCTTCCGCCATCCAGTACAGTCGCTGCTCCATGCAGGAGTCGTATCGGAAATTCGCCGAGGGGATGGGCTGCAGGCAGTTGGCGACTCGGATGGCATTGTAGGTGGAGGAGAAGGACTGGATGTCCCCGCTCGTCGTTCCGCCGATGCCGGACTCGCCGCCCCCGGGGGCGCTTCCGCCTCCGCCTCCGCCGCTCGGGCAGGAGGCGCTGGAGGGGACGGCCGCGGCCTGGCGCTGGGCCGTAGTCGCGCCAGCGGGTGAGCCACCGCCGACGCTCGAGCGGGAGACGCCTCCGGTGGCGGGTACACCCCCGGTGGCGGGTGCGGCCGGGGGCGGAACGACGACGGGAACCGGCACCGGCTTCTGGCCGAGATGTTCCGTGTCGGAGGCGAGGTAGGCGGCGGCGGCCGTGGCCCGGGCAAGCCGGATCTCATTGGCCACCACCCCCGACGCGACAGCGGTTGTGCCTCCGGCTGTGGTTGTGTTCGATGTCGCCGTGTGAGCGGTCGGCGGCGAGGCGAAGATCGGCAGTCGGGGACCGGCCGCAGAGGCGGAGGCGACGCTTCCGACGATCGACGGTCCCCCTCCCCCGATGAAGGGGAGCACCAGGGTGAGCACGGCGGCGAGTGCCGTCGTGAGAATTGCGAACCGCTTCATTCCAGATTCCCCCGAACCCCGACAAGGGCCAGCATCCCCGCGCTGCGCCTACGGCCCAACGTAGGCCCGGGGCACGATGCTGACAAGTCGGTGCGGGCCACCGGCCCGCGATTCACCCTCGAATTGGGGGCGTTTCCCTGCAGCGATTCACCCCCGGTTCGGGGACAGAATGCCCGGCGCTCCCCTGCGTGGGTCACACCCGTCGGTCAGGCGGCTTTCGTCGGCACCGGCGGAATCGGTCCGAACCGTCGTAGCACGGGAACCCGGTTCAGAATGGCCAACGCGAATCTGTTCCACAGCACGGTGACGAGAGAGATGGTGGTGGCCGCAACCAGGACCGAACCGATGACGTCGCTCGGGTAGTGCACCCCGAGATAGAGCCGGGATGCGCCGACCACCACCACGAACAGGATGCCGAGGGCGAGACTGAGGCGCGTCCACCGGGTGTTTCGCGCGAGAAAACAGAGTGCGATGGCCAGCGAGACCGCAAAGGTGGTGTGCCCCGACGGGAAACTGCCCGATCCGTCGTTTCTGACCAGGGGATCGGCGAGCAGCGCCGCGCTCGGTCGAGGCTGGGCGACCAGGAGCTTGAACGCCTCGCTTGACAACCAGCCGATCGTCGACACCGCGCCCACCGCGATCGCGTTGATTGGCGACCGGGTGATCAACAGGATGGCGAGGAAGAGCAGGATCGAAATGACCACGATTCCCGCCGGAGACAGCGCGGTGTTGATGGAGAGGGCGATCGCATTGAGTATCGGGTCGTGCTGCCCGCTGAGGGCCTGATCCACCTGAAACTCCGTCGCCGAGAGCCCGGTCGCCCATTTGACGGTGAAGCCGAGGATGAGGGTGACCGCGAGGAGACCGACGGTCAGGACGATGGGATGGCGCGCCTCTGGAAGACGCGCCAGTCGGGTCTGAGAAACTCGTCGGTCGACGCCGGGCGATGCGCTGGTGGCGGTCATGGGGGGGTTCCCGTCTATTGGACTCTGTCGTTCCGGGCGGTGATTCCGGCCTGTGGCCGGACTGCGGATCCGCTGCCGCGGGTGCGGGGGCACCGGCTCACCGGTCATCGGTTCACCGTTCACACCACCACACCCGGCTCGAAGCGTATTGTGCGTAACCTGAACGGAAGCGGTGTGAGCACCTGTGTCTAACCTCCTCAATGCCATCCTGAACGTCAATGCGGCCCTCGCCTACGCCCTGGTCGGAATTCTCGTCTTCGCCGAAGACGCGATCTTCGTCGGGTTCGTGCTCCCCGGCGAGACCGCGGCTGTGTTGGGCGGGGTTGTCGCCAGCCGCGGTAACGCTCAACTCTGGGTGATGATTCCCCTGGTGATCCTCGCGGCGATTCTCGGCGACAGCGTCGGCTATGAGGTGGGGAAACACTTCGGCACCCGCCTCCTCGACAGCAGGCTCCTCGCCAAGCGACGAACGAAACTCGATCGGGCGCGCGACTTTCTCCGGCGACGCGGCGGGGCCGCCGTGTTTCTCGGACGCTTCATCGCCTTCTTCCGCGCGGTGATGCCGGCCCTCGCGGGCACCTCGCGCATGCCCTACCGCCGATTCTTGACCTTCAACGCGGCGGGGGGAATCGTCTGGGGCACCGCGTATGTGCTGCTCGGCTTCCTTGCCGGCCAGTCTTACGCGGCGGTGGCCAAGACCGTCGGCCAGGACTCGGCGATCGTCATCGGCGGGATCGTCCTGATCGTCGTCATCGTCTGGCGGATCCGCCGACGTCTGCGGGGCAAAAAGCCGACCGTCGACGGGGCCATCGACGAAGGCGCCTCGAAGGAACAGCCCACCTGATCCGGAGCTCCGGGTGGGATATGATTGCTTTAGTATAAGTAACTAGTTGGCGCTCGACGGCGAGTCCGGAACATGGAGACGACCGTGGGGCAGAAGACCGTCACGACCCGGACCGGGATATTCGACAAAGACCATCCGCACTACCGGTGGATCGCGCTCAGCAACACCACCCTCGGCATCCTGATGGCCACCATCAACGGCTCGATCGTGCTGATCTCGCTCCCCGCCATCTTCACCGGCATCAGGCTCGACCCGCTGCAACCGGGCAACGTGAGCTACCTGCTCTGGATGCTCACCGGATACATCCTCGTCACCGCCGTCCTCGTGGTGAGCTTCGGGCGACTCGGGGACCTCTATGGCCGGGTGCGCATCTACAACCTCGGCTTCGTCATCTTCACGATCTCCGCCGTCTTCCTGGTGTTCGACCCCGCCACCGGTGGTCAGGGCGCTCTCTGGCTCATCGGATGGCGCGTGGTGCAGGCGATCGGGGGCTCGATGCTGTTCGCCAATTCGACGGCCATCCTCACCGATGCCTTCCCCGTGGAGCGACGCGGATTCGCTCTCGGGATCAACCAGGTCGCGGGGATCGCCGGCACCTTCCTCGGCCTCATCGTCGGAGGGGTGCTTGCCGAGCTCGACTGGCACGCCGTCTTCTTGGTGAGCGTTCCCTTCGGCATCCTCGGCACCGTCTGGTCGTACAAGTCACTGCACGAGGTGGGTGCCCGAGACACCGGAAGGGTCGACTGGCCGGGCAACATCGTCTTCGCGGTGGGACTGGTAGCGCTGCTCACCGGCATCACCTACGGCATCCAGCCCTACGGAGGCTCGTCGACCGGCTGGCTCAATCCGTGGGTTCTCACCGGGATCATCGGGGGTGTCGCTTTCCTCGTCGGCTTCGTCATCCTCGAGCTGCACACGATCGAACCGATGTTCAACATGCGCCTCTTCCGCATCCGGGCCTTCGCCTGGGGCAACTTCGCCGGGCTTCTCGCCTCGATCAGCCGAGGCGGGCTGCAATTCATGCTCATCATCTGGCTTCAGGGCATCTGGCTCCCCCTCCACGGCTACTCCTACGCGAGCACGCCACTCTGGGCCGGCATCTACCTTCTGCCGCTGACGATCGGATTCCTTGTCTCCGGGCCGATCTCGGGGTCGCTGTCCGATCGCTTCGGCGCGCGTGCCTTCGCGACCGGCGGACTCCTGTTGGTCGCTGCGACCTTCGCGGGACTTCTCCTCATCCCGGTGAACTTCCCCTACTGGCTGTTTGCAGGGATCACCTTCCTCAACGGCGTGGGTTCCGGACTGTTCGCGGCACCGAATCGAACCGCAATCATGAACAGTGTCCCGGCGAATCAGCGCGGTGCGGCATCCGGGATGACCGGAACCTTTCAAAACGCCGGAAACTCGCTGTCCATCGGCATCTTCTTCTCGTTGATGATCGCGGGACTCGCCTCGACACTGCCGAGCGCCCTCCGCACCGGCCTCACCGCACACGGTGTCGGGGCGGCGGTGGCCAACCAGGTCGCGGCCACCCCGCCGGTCGGAAGTCTCTTCGCCGCGTTCCTCGGCTACAACCCGATCGCGTCCATCCTCGGGCCCACCGGAGCTCTCGCCTCCCTGTCGTCGTCGAATGCCGCAGCCCTCACCGGCAAGGCGTTCTTTCCGCAACTGATCGCCGGTCCGTTCCACGCCGGACTCGTGATCGTCTTCCTCGCGGCGGCGGCCATGTCGGTGATCGGAGCCATCGCCTCGGTGGTCGCCGGCGGCAAGTACGTGCACGTCGACGCGCAGATCCCGAAGGAATCCGCCGCTACGATGAGCACTGTCTAGGCGGACGCGAAAGGGAGTGCCATCATCGAACGACTCGAAACCGACTCGGCCGGGCGCCTCGCGATCGTCAGCGGGCAACTCACCCGTAGACTCCGGCCCGCCCGAGGCGGCCTGAGTCACAGTCTTCTTTCGGCTCTCGTCTCGGTAGCACGGCTTGGTCCACTTCGGTTGGCCGAGCTCGCGCAGGCCGAACTCGTCTCCGCCCCAAGCATCACTCGACTCGCGGCCGAACTCGAGGCCCGCTCCCTCATCTCCCGTACCGCCGATCCGGCCGACGGCCGGGCATCCCTCCTCCAGGTGACGGATGCCGGACTCGAGGCCGTGAGGCTCGCCCGCCATGCCCGCCGACAGATCGTCGCCGAACTGCTGGAGCCGCTCACCGCAGAGGAGATCGCGACGATCGAAGCGGCGCTCCCCGCGCTCGAACGGATGATTCAGCCGGGGTGATGTTCCCTCGCGCAACGGCGCGAAGCGGGGAAGGGCGCCGCATCCGCGAGTCTCGGTTGTCGCCGGCGGCCCCGCCCCGCCCCGGGACGGCGCGGTCCGAGGCGGGTCCACTCGACAAACGGCACGGGAGTAGACGAGCTACGTTGCCTCGGTCGGCGGCCGATTCACCCGGCTGTCAAAGGCGGGAGATCCCACGCCAACGTTGACCGAGAATGTTGACCGAGCCGGTCAGGTGCCCCTTGGCATACTCGCCCGCGGTGCGGATCCCGCCTCCATCGCTTCCGGGGAGGTTGACGGCGCAGAGAAGGCGGCGAGCCCGAGGGTGGCGACGATCATCGGGGCGAGGACGCGAGCAGCTTCGTCATGGGAGAACTTTCCGGGGTTGCGGAGGGGGCCCAGATGGGGCGTTCGCCGTGTGCTCCTCGTCGGGGACCGGAAGAGTCGTCGGGGTGGCTCTCGGGAACAGTGGGCGGCAGGTCGCGCAGACCTCGCCGGCGACCTCGTCTGGCGATGCTCGCAAAAGGCGGGCCGTCGCCCGGTGCTCGCTCGCCAGTCGTTCGCGCACGGCCCAAACCACGAGGACGAGGGCGCCAACGGCGACGACCGGACGCGTCACTCCGGTGAGCATGGGCGCCACGGTCCGCGCGTCGGTGGCGAGGAAGAGCGCGAGCAGACCGAAGCCGGGCCAGCGCGTGTCGCACAGGGTGGCCTCTGCACCGATCGGCGTCCCGAAATAGCTGGCGATGATCACGCCGATGAAGACCGAGCCCACGGCGTCGGCCGGAATGGACCACCACACGCCGGGAAACGCGAGGCCGCCGACTGTTACTCCGATGAGACCGGCCGAGAGAACCAGCCCGGCGAATGCGAGCGTCGCGACGCCCGCGGCGATCATCCTGCGCCTGGCCGGCCAGGTGCGCAGGTCACCGAACATGCTGACTTTCCTCATCGGTCGCCGGCTCGAGAGCCGGGGCGCGGGGCGCGATCCGGCAGGAGTTCTCCCGGCTGAGACGCGAATACAGCGCCCAGCCGAGCAACAGAATGGATGCGCCGGCCAGGTAGGGCTGGACGGGCTCGAAGAACTGCAGCGCTCCGGTCGTGCCGAGAGCGAGGAGCACGATCTTGTTGCAGACAGGGCAGCCGACCGCGAAAAACGTGATCATCCAACCGGCAACGCCGAGGCGGCCTTCAGACCGTCGCGGAGCGGCGCCGTCGGAATAGGCCACATAGGTCGCCGTGACCAGGCCCGCGAGAATCGCGCTCAGGATCAACACGGGCCAGGCCCACGCGGTCGGGGGCACCTGTCGGCTGAACAGGGGGGTGTCGATGAGATCGGTCGGGATCGCGATGAAGAGCACGGTGAACGCTGCCGTCGCGATGGCCGTGATCCAGCGGCGCATCGGCCAGCGGCGGAGCCCGGCGAGCAGAGCATTGAGACGGACCATTGGCCGTCCTCCCTTTCCCACGCCTGTCGCATGGGCGCGGATCCCTTATACCCTACGGGGTATTTTTAATACCGTAGGGGGTATTCTTAACAGAGGCAAACCAGCGCAGCATCCCCACCACCCCAGGAGCACCGAATGGGAATCTTCAGCAACTCCTTCGCGAGACCATTCGCGACCGTCAGCGCCCTCCGATCGAGGGAGATGCTGGACGACGGGGCACTCCTCGTCGATGTGCGCACGAATACGGAATGGAACGCGGGGCACGCTCCCATCGCCCGGCATCTTCCGCCCGAACCGCTCGATGGCCGCCTGGCCACGGGGGCTGGGGTCGTCAGGACCAGCACGTCCGGCGTGCGTTCGGCACAGGCGGCAGGTATGCTCGCGGCGCAGCGACCCAGGGTTGCGGGCGTCACGGGCGGCATGTTCGCCGGGCAGCGCCCGGGCGGCCCGGTTGTGACCAAAAACGGACGAGAAGGGACGGTGGCCTGAGCATGGCGTCCCCAACGGCCCCGACCGACGATCTGCGCAAGACCGTCAACCGGCTCAGACGCGCGCAGGGGCAACTCGCCGCGGTCATTGCCGCCGTCGAATCCGGTGCCGACTGTCGTGCCGTGGTGACCCAACTGGCGGCAGTCTCGAGCGCCATCGACCGCGCCGGATTCACCATCATTTCCTCGGCGATGAAGGAATGCCTCGTCGAATCCGACGAGGGCGCTCGCGCCCTGAATGTCGCCGAGCTCGAGAAGCTCTTCCTGACCCTGTCCTGAATGCGGCACCGGCTCAACGCTTCACCGTCAACACAGACAAGAAAATAGGAGTTCGTGATGTTCATTGTTCAGTTCCTCGGATCCACCGCGGGCCGCTTGACCCGCGCCATCGCCGGTCTCGCCCTGATCGTTCTCGGCATCTCCCTTGGCGGCTGGTGGTGGCTGCTTGCCATCGTCGGTGCCGGGTTCATCGTTACGAGCGCGTTAGATCTCTGCCCCCTCGCACCGCTCTTCGGCAAGCCGGTGCTGGGTAGAAAGTTCAGGACCTCGTTCTGAACGCGGACTCCCCGCGGTCCGAATCGGATTCGGCCACCCCGCATCACCCAGTCGCGATCTCCGGCACATCCGTGGAGTCGCCCGCGCACGCACCACTGCAGCGCAAGGTCGTGGGAGTGCTTGTCGCGGGCCAGATCCTCGGCGGCATCGGCATGGGCGCCACCCTGTCGCTCGGAGCCCTGCTTGCCGCCCAGCTCTCCGGCTCGAGCGCCTGGTCGGGCATGGCCGCCACCATGAGCACCCTGGGTGCCGCTCTCGTCGCGGTCCCCTTGGCCCGTCTGGCCCAGAGGCGGGGGCGTCGCCTGTCCCTCGCCACCGGCGCGCTTGTCGCCGGGAGCGGCGCGGTACTGGCCATCGCCGCGGTAGCCGTCGACACCTTCCCCCTCCTCCTGCTCGCCCTCACCCTGCTCGGCGCCGGATCGGCGACGAACCTGCAGGCGAGATTCGCCGCGACCGACCTCGCGAGCACGAGGTTCCGGGCCCGCGACCTATCGATCGTCGTCTGGTCGACCACGATCGGTGCGGTGCTCGGCCCGAACCTGTTCGGCCCGGGCGAGGTCGTCGGCCGGGCCCTCGGACTGCCGCCGATGACCGGTGCCTTCGCGTTCTCTCTGCTCGCCACGGTCGGAGCCGCCACGGTCTACACGTTCGGACTCCGGCCCGATCCCCTGCTCACCGCGCTCGCCTCCCGGGGTGCCCATGAGTCGGGTCCCCGGCCCCGGGGCGGCCTCGCGATTGTGCGTGCCAACCGCTCGGCCCGGTACGCCGTTGCGGTGATCGCCCTCAGCCACGCCACCATGGTGGCGCTCATGTCGATGGCTCCGGTTCACCTGCGCGAGCACGGTGCGACTCTCACCGTCGTCGGGCTCACCATCAGCCTGCACGTCGCCGGGATGTACGCCCTCTCACCCGTCTTCGGATGGCTGGCCGATCGACTGGGGAGGACCCGCGTCATCCTCACCGGCCAGGCGTTGCTTTTGGCCGCCCTTGCGCTCTTCTGGCTGGCCGGAGAGTCAAGCGCCGCCATGACGGTCGGACTGATCTTGCTCGGCCTTGGCTGGTCGGCATCCGTCGTCGCCGGCTCCGCTCTGATCGCCGAGGCCGTCGGCGTCGGCGACCGTGCCGCGCTGCAGGGCTTCTCCGACCTGTCGATGAACGCGGCCGGCGCCGTGGGCGGCGCCTTGGCCGGCCTCGTGCTCAGCGCCGTCGGCTACTCCGGTCTCGGCCTTGGCACCATGATCCTGGCCGGCGTCATCGTCGTGTGGACCGTGGCGCGGGCGGCCTTGGCACGGCGGGCGGCCGACTGAGGCACTGTTCTCGGTCAGGACGTGATGGCTCGTATCGCGACGTAGACGGCGACGAGCAGCACCAAGACGGCAAAACCACGCTTGAGGATGGCGTCCGAGAGCCCCCTGCCGAGCCGCGCTGCCACGAGAGACGCGACCATCGCGGAGGCGGCGAAGGCACCCGTGACGGCCCAGTCGGTCGGCACGCCGCCGAGGTGGGCGGTGAATCCGGCAACGGAGTTGATGACGATGATGACGAGTGACGTGCCGACCGTGGCACTCATGGGCAGCCCGAGAACCAGGGTGAGCGCCGGCACGATGAGGAAGCCCCCGCCAACGCCCAGCAATCCGGTGAGGAAGCCAACGACGGCGCCGGCCGCAAGCGCCCGGGGCAGGCAGCTGCGCCAATTGGTGCCTCCTCCGGCCAACTCACAGGGGCCGCCGACGGACTTGGTCGTGAGAAACATCCGGACCCCCGCAACGACCATGATCACCGCAAAGGCTACGAGCAGCACCCGCTGGTCAAGCAGTCGGATGACCATCGCACCCAGATACGCGGTGGCCACTCCGGCCGCGCCGATAATCGCAGCAAGGCGCCAGTTCACACCGCGGCGAAGCCGCGGGATCACGGCAACAGCGGAGGCCGCACCCACGACGATCAGGGAACTCGGGATTGCCTCGGACAGGGGCAGGCCCACGCCATAGACCAACGCCGGCACCGCAAGAATCGACCCACCCCCGCCGACCAGACCGAGCAGTGCACCGACGACAAGCCCCAGGAGAAGCGCCGTAACGATCACGGCGTGGGGGGCGCTACCGTCGGGAGCCCCTCGGCCGCCCACTCGAGCATTCCGCCCGTCATGGTATGCGCGTCGAACCCGGCTGCGGTCAGAACGGCGGCAGCGCTGGCGCTTCGGCGTCCGCTGCGGCACACCAGGATGACCGGTCGAGCCAGATCCAAGGCTCGGTGGCTGTCCGGCACCGCACCGAGCGGGATGTGAACAGCGCCCTCGATCATGCCGTCGGCGAGTTCATCCGTCT
>JANMBI010000061.1:0-13990 GCA_031360325.1 Frigoribacterium sp.
CCTCGGCACCATCCGGTACTCCGGCCGCGATAACGCTGGTGATCACCGAGGTCTGAGATCCGGTGCCGACGCGATGCGGCGAGACGCCGACCAGCTTCGCGTAGTAACCGCGCGTGCGTTCGACGACGGCGTCATAGTCCATGGGATCCCGCTTCGCGGCGGACCACAGGTCGAGGTCGGCTCTCTGGGCGGCGATCGTCTCTCGGGTCGGGATTCCGATCGACGCCGCCGCGAGGAAACCACTCGATGGCTCGAAGCTCGCCCGGGCATGCTGCAGTTCGCGGGAGAGAGCGGGTCGCGTCGCGATCGTCATTGCTCCAGCATGACGCCGGCCCAATCATGCGACAAGAGCATACTTTCGATAGAACCAATAACATTATGTGATGACACTCGCCTACGATCCGCGACTCGACCTGCAGACGATTCGGATCGTGCGCGCGATCGCGGATGCCGGCACGATAACCGGCGCCGCGCGGCTGCTCGGCTACAGCCAGCCGGCGGTGAGCCAGCACGTGCAGCGCGCCGAAGCGCGCCTCAACCTGCCGCTGGTCACCCGGGTGGGCCGCTCGGTGCGCCTCACCGAAGCGGGCACCGTGCTCGCGCGGCACGCCCTCACGATCGCCTCGGCCCTCGAGGCGGCATCCGGAGACCTCGCCGATCTCGCCGGGCTTCGCACGGGAACAGTGCGCCTGGCCGCGTTCCCCACCGCCTCGTCGACGATCGTGCCCCGCCTTCTCGCGGCTATGGCCGCCCTGCACCCCGGGGTGCGGGTCAGCTACCTGGAGACGGAACCCCCGGAGGCCGTGGCGATGCTGCGGGCGGGCAGCATCGACCTCGCGATCACCTTCAGCTACCCCGGCGACCGATCCGACCCGCACGTCGACAGCGCCAATGGGCTCGGTTCCGAGATGCTCTTCACCGAAGACACGGTGGTGGTTCTCCCGGCGGGGCATCCGCTGGCCGACCAGCACCTGGTGGACGTCGCCGGACTCTGCGACGAGCGCTGGATCGCCGGATGCCCGCGCTGTCGCGGTCACCTCCTCGCGGTCTGCGAACTCGCCGGCTTCGCCCCGGGGATCGCCTTCGAGACCGACAACGCCAGCGCCGTAATCAACATGGTGGCGAGCGGCCTCGGTGTGGCGATGCTCCCCCGACTCGCCCTGGTGGCCGCGGCGGTGCCTCCCGGAGCCGTGATCCGCTCCCACACGCCATCCAGTGCGCGGAGCATCCACCTCATCGCCAACGAGGGTGCCCGACGGGTGCCGAGCCTTGCGGCGACCAGCCGCGTTCTCCACGGCATTGACGGCAATGACTGGGGGCTGGTGACCGTCTGAACCCGGGCGCTACCGGGTGAGGCCGTGCACACCTTCGATGATCCGGAGCGTCTCGAGGGCATCGTGCGGGTCGACCGGCAGCGGCGCGGCATCCCGGATGGCGGCGGCAACGCCCTCATAGAAACCGGCGTAACGACCGGGCTCGGTGGGCACCTTCGTCAGCGGAAGCCCGCCGGAACCGGTGATTCCGACGGTGCCCCAGGTCTGCTCCGGGGCGACGCCGAATCCGTCGTCGGTGGGCGATCCCCCGGCCACGAGAGCGGGTTCCTGGGTGTCGAGCCCGTAGATCGTGAAGGCGGATCGATCGCCGAGCACCCGGAAGCGCGGCCCGGTCTGCCCCGCGAAGCGGCTGATCGTGAGGTGCGACCGTGTTCCCGAGGTGTGCAGCAGCGAGATGAAGGCCTCGTCATCGCTGACGCCGCCGGGTCTCAGGATCGAGAGCTCGGCATCCGCGATCGTCGCCGGTCCGAAGAGTGTCAACGCCTGGTCGATGAGATGGCTGCCGAGGTCGAAGGTGATTCCGGCCGCCTGAGCACTTGTCGTGGTGTCCTGCCAGCGGTCGCGCAGGCCAGGGGACCACCGCTCGAAGGTCGACTCGAAGCGGTGAACCGTGCCGAGAACGCCCTCCGCGAGGAGCTTCTGAACGGTGAGGAAGTCACCATCCCAGCGACGGTTCTGGAACACCATCAGCGGTCGACCGGCGACCTCGGCTGCGGCGATGAGCTGCTCCGCCTCGGCGACGGACGAGGCGAACGGCTTGTCGATGACCACCGCGGAGCCCGCGGCGAGCGCCGCGAGTCCCTGCTCGAGGTGCACATGCCCCGGCGAGGCGAGCACCACGAGGTCGAGCCGGCGGTCGGTCAGTTCCTCGGGAGTGTCGACGATCTCGACGCCCGGATGCTGGGATCGCGCGAGCGTCTGGCGCCCCGCGTGGCTAGTGGCGATCACGTCGAGCGAGAAGCGCGGGTCGGTCGCGATGAACGGCGAGTGGAAGACCCGTCCGGACAGTCCGTAGCCGATGACTCCTGTGCGGATGGGGGCGCTGTTGCCGGTCATGGGGACAGCCTACTGAGTGCGCCAGCTCCCGCCGCGGCCCCGTCCTCCGACCGAAAACGCAGGAGATTCGCCCCCTCGGCAGGCAATCTGCGGCACGAACCGCCCTTTCGTGGCGAAACTCCTGCGTTTTCACGGCAATCGGATTTTCACGATAGCCGGATTTTCACGATAGTTGGGACGCGACGAACGTCCCACGCGAGTCCGCTCAGCCAGAATGGATCAATGCTGGCAGCGACCGATCCGCTCAAACGCCCGGAGCGCGTGGCCGTCGCCGGGGTGAGCGGCGTCGGCAAGTCGACCCTCGCCGGCCGGATCTCGGATGTCCTCGACGTTCCCTACACAGAGATCGACGGTCTGTACCACGGCGGCGGGTGGATACCGCGGGCGGGGTTCCTCGCCGACGTCGAGCTCTTCACCCGAGAGCCGGCGTGGACCACCGAATGGCAATACCGCGAAGCCCGGCCCCTGATCTCCGGCAGAGCCGACACACTCGTCTGGCTTGACCTGCCTGCACCGGTCGCTCTCACGCGCGTGGTGCGCCGGACGATCATCCGCGCCCGCACCAAAGCCGAACTGTGGAACGGCAACACCGAGCCGGGAGTCTGGCACGCGCTTACGGATCGCGAGGGGATCATCCGCTGGGCGGTGAAGCACCGGCGCACCTATCGTCGAACGGTCCCGGCCGCGGCGGCCGCTCATCCGCACCTCCAGGTCGTGCGCCTGCGAAGCCAGCGCGAGGTCGAGGCGTGGCTCTCCGGGCCACTCGCAAGATCCTGCCACCCCGTTGCACCCTGAAAACGCAGGAGATTCACCACCAACGGCGGCGTTTCGCGGCGGACGTGGTCCTTTCGCGGCGAATCTCCTGCGTTTTCGGTAGCGCGGGTGGGGTCGCGCGGGACAGGGGCTGCGGGTCAGACGGACGGCGCGTCGATCGCCCCACCGAAGCGGCGGGTGCGTTTGGCGTAGAGCAGGATGGCATCCCAGAGCTGCTGGCGTGTGAAGTCGGGCCACAGGGTGTCGAGAAACACCATCTCGGCGTACGCACTCTGCCAGAGCATGAAGTTGCTGGTTCGTTGCTCGCCCGAACTGCGAACGAAGAGGTCGACATCCGGAAGGTCGGGCGCGTAGAGCCTGTTCTGGATGGTCTTCTCCGTGATGCCGGAGGGCTTCAGCCTGCCGTCTGCGACGTCGGCGGCGATCGCGCGCACCGCATCCGCGATCTCGGTGCGTCCGCCGTAGTTGACACACATGGTCAGGGTGAGCACGGAGTTGCCGGCGGTCAGTCGCTCGGCGAACTTCAATTCCTCGATCACGGATGCCCAGAGCCTCGGCCTGCGGCCCGCCCATCGAACCCGAACGCCCCAGTCGTTCAGCTGATCGCGCCGACGGTGCAGCACCTTTCGATTGAACCCCATCAGGAAGCGCACCTCTTCGGGCGAGCGCTTCCAGTTCTCCGTCGAGAACGCATAGACGCTCAGGTGCTTCACCCCGATCTGGATGGCGCCGGCCACGACATCCAGCAGGCTCGCCTCACCCGCCTTGTGGCCTTCGACCCGGGTGAGGCCCTTGCCGTTGGCCCACCGCCCGTTGCCGTCCATGACGATCGCGACATGCTCCGGGACGGCGTTCATCGGCAACGAGGGCGGGTACAGTCCGGTCCAATCGACCGGCTTGAAGTCGACGGCGTCGCGGTGGGTTTTGGGCTTGGCCATCAGCGCACCCGATCCACGTGCTCGAGCGAGCGCAGCCCGCGGTCGAGGTGGAACTGGGTGTACGCGGCAACCACCCCGCTCGCCTGGGCTCGCGTGCGGTCGTCCGCGTCATCCGCTCGAGCCCAGTCTCCGGTGAGCAGCGACGACAGCAGCAGGAGCGTTTCGGCATCGAGTCGCGGCGCACCCGGCGGCGCCACGGCATCCGCTACCACCCCGCCGAGCTGCACGACGAATGCGGAGTGCGGACCGGGCGCGCCGGTCATCGCACAGTCGTCGAAGCTCGGGCTCCACCCGGCGATCGAGAGAGCGCGGAGCAGGTAGGAGTCGAGAGTGAGGCTTGCCCCGTGTTCACGACGGGCGAGAGATCGCAGGGCGCCGACGAGGAGAAGGTACTGCTGCAGGCTCGCCTCACCCTCGGTGAGCCGGTCGGCGGTCTCCACCATTGCGCTGGCGGCCGTGTAGCTGCCGTAGTCGGCCGTGATGTCCGCTCCATAGGAGCCGACCGACTCCGCCTGGGTGATGATGTCGAGACTTCGCCCCTCGTAGAGCTGCACGTCGGCGACCATGAACGGTTCGAGCCGTGCGCCGAATTTGGATGCCGTGCGCCGAACCCCCTTGGCGACCGCCCGTACCTTGCCGTGCTGGCGGGTGAGCAGCGTGACGATGCGATCGGCCTCGCCCAGCTTGTGGGTGCGCAACACCACGGCTTCGTCTCGGTAGAGGGGCATTCCACAATTATCGCCGCCGCGCCTGAAGACGGTGCCGTGCCGGGCCGTGGTACCAATGACTGTGAACGCAAGCCCTCTCGTCATCCCCCTCTGGGCAGATCTGCTTTCGGTCGCTGTCGGCGGCGTGCAGGGAGCCATGTTCGCCGCCCAGTTCCGTGACCGACGACTAGACCTATTGGGCATAGCCCTGATCGGCATTGCCGCCGGAACCGGCGGAGGGCTGTTCCGCGACCTTCTGCTCAACCAGGTGCCGGTCGCGCTCCAACTCAACGGGTACCTCATCGTGGCGGTCGGTGCAGCCCTTCTCGGAATGTTCCTCGAGCGGCTGTTCCAACGGCTCGGCCCGGTCATCACCGGGCTGGACGCCCTCACCATCGGGCTGTTCTGCGCCATCGGCACGACCAAAGCACTCACCCTCGGCCTGCCAGAGGTCCCCTCGATCTTCGTCGGGGTGCTCTCGGCCGTCGGCGGTTCCATCCTGCGCGACCTGCTTCTCAACCTGCCGATCGCGCTCATGCATGTCGGCTCGCTCTACGCGATCGCGGCAGTCGCGGGCGCGGGCACCCTGGTGGGGTTGGTGGCGCTCGGTGTGCCGATGTTCGCGGCGGCGGTGGTCTGCGTTGCCGTGACCTTCGGGGTACGTGTGCTCGCGGTCCTCTTCAAGTGGAGCCTCCCCGAGCAGCGGCGACTTGAGCGGATGCCCCGCTGGCGACGACAGTCATCCGAAGGGTCCTCGTTTCGTCGCCGTAGCCGGTGACGGTCGCCCCGACCGCGTCGTCGCGAGGGGAAAAGCCGTCGGCGGAGTCAAGCGGCGGGGAAAGCCCGCGCCCGGTGACTGTCCACTCTCGACGCAACCTCTCGGCCGATGCGCCGAGCCAGTCGCTGGGACGGCCGCTCGATCACCCGGTGAAAACCCCAGGCAACGATGATCGCCAGCGGGATGGCGATCGGCACCACGAGCCACCACTGCTGGTCGCCGAAGATGAAGGTGAGGCTCGCGATGATCGGCACATGCACGAGGTAGAGGCTGAAAGAGATCAACCCGAACCACTGAGCGACGCGAGACTCGAGAGCGCGCCGCACGACGGGAGCGCCGAGGGCAGTGAGGAGCACCCCGGCGGCGCCAAGCACCGAGAGCTGCTGCAGCAGGGTGTTGCCGAGTGTTCCGGCCGGGACCACTCCGAGGAGCAGCCAGTGCCCGATGAGCAACATGAGGGAACCGACCACGAGGGCCATGCCAGTCAATCGGGCGTGCGGTCCGAGCAATCGGCGGCTGGACCACGCTCGGATCTCTTCGAGTCGCACCGCGACGAGTGTGCCGATGAAGAAAACCGGGAGGTAGCGGAAGGCATCGATTCCTGTGAGGATGCCGACCGTGCCGATGAGCCACGCCGTGGCGAGGGCAATTGCCCAGTACCGGCCCACGACGATCGCCACTGCCACGAACAGTGGAAGCAGCACAGAGAACACCAGCTCCCAGCGGAGCGACCAGAGCACATTGTTCACGTCGTAGGACACGCGGGTGAGACTCACCTGGCTAAAGAGCTTTTCCCAGCTGGTCGTCGTGGCCTGACTCGTCGCCATCCAGGTCCCGGGGGTGACGGCGGAGATGTCGCGAGGAAGAAACCAGACCAGCGCCGTTCCGATTCCGATCGACGCCCAGACCGGAACATACAGGCGCACCAGTCGACCGCTGAGGAAGCCCACCCAGGAGAATCGACCAGAGTTGAGGGCGGGCAGTGCCACCACCAGTCCGCTCAGCACGAAGAACACGAGAACCGCCTCCGTCCCCGCCGTCAACACTTTGAGAGGCGTTTGGGAGAGCCACTAGAACACGCTGCCCACCCCGGAGCCGTTCACGCGACGAAGTTCCGGTTCCGCCATGAGCAGGAGGTGGTGGAGCACAACGACCACGGCGGCAACGCCGCGAAGGCCGTCGAGAGCGCTGAGCCGAGTGCTCGTTACGCCAACGACGCCGCTGGCGCGGGGGGGTCGAGCGACGGCTTGGTGCCCTTCGACCGTTCCCTGTGACGTCATTGGACGAAGCCTAGGTGCGGTTCCTGAACGTTCAGCGGATGCCGTCTCGCGGGTGTTCGGCCGCTCGGGTGCCGCTTCCGGCCGGGAGTCAGCGCTCGTCCACGGCCCTCGAAGCTTCCGCACCGCCGAAGACGACAACGGCCCGGTCGATGAGCCGGCTGAGCAGTTCGGTATAGCTCACGCCGACGGCCTGCCACATCCTCGGATACTGGCTCAGAGCCGTGAGACCGGGAAGGGTGTTGACCTCGTTGAGGATCCCCGTGCCGTCGGCGGTGAGGAAGAAGTCCACCCGCGCCAGCCCCTCGCAGTCGAGGGCCCGGAATGCGACGGTCGCGAGTTCCGAGAGTCGACGGGCCGAAGCATCCGGAATCCGGGCCGGCGCTTCGAGGGTGGCGCCTCCCCCGGCCGTGTACTTGGCCGTGTAGTCGTAGAAGCTCGGCCCCTCGGTGAGGACCCGCAGCGGGGCGGCGACTCTGAGGCTGCCATCCAGTTCCTGAAGCACCCCGATCGCGATCTCGTCACCCACGATCATCCGCTGGATGAGTGCGTTCGTGTCGTGCTCGAGGGCGAGCTCGATCGCTGCCGGCAGCGAGTCCGCACTCTCGACGCGACTCGCCCCGACACTCGAACCGGACCGGTTGGGTTTGACGAACACCGGATATCCGAGTTCCTCGGCGAGGACGCCCGCGCGGGCAGCGGACACCCGATCCACCGTCCGGGTGGGAATCGTGGGGATGCCGGCGAGTTCGAGTACCCGTTGAGAGAGAAGCTTGTCCATGGCCAGTGCGCTGGCGAGAACCCCACACCCCACGTAGGGGACCCGGGCGAGCTCGAGCAGTCCCTGGACCGTGCCGTCCTCCCCGAAACGTCCGTGAAGGGCGGGGAAGGCGACATCGATGCCGTCGAGGTCGGGGAGGCGGGTGCCGTCTGGCGTGTCGGCCAGGGCATCCACGGAATCGACGCGATGCCAGCCGCCCTGCCGATCGATACCGATGAGCACCGGCTCGAATCGTTCGGCGTCGAGGTGGCCGGCCAGGCTCCGTGCCGAACTGCACGACACCTCGTGTTCGTTGTTCGCTCCGCCGAAGATGATTCCGATGCGTTTCACGCGATGGTCCCCTGCCCGTGGTCGATTTGACGCCTCGTCGCCGTCCACCGGGGTGGTCAGCATCCACGGGAAATCGTACCGGCAACCGCGCTCCGGCTCTCTCGTGCCGCTGAACGGCCACCCGACGAGCTCGCCTGTGGGGCACAATGTGCTTCATGACGTCGATCCTGGTCACCGGAGGAACCGCGCAACTCGGGCGCCCGAGTGTCGCGCGGCTTCGTTCCGGCGGACACGATGTTCGGGTGCTGAGTCGCGGCGTCACCGGCGGCGTGCAGTCGGGCGACCTGCTCACGGGGCGAGGCCTCGGTCGGGCTCTCGCCGGAGTCGAGACGGTCGTGCATCTGGCGAGCACGCGCTCCGCCCGGGATGTCGCGGCCACCCAACTCCTCGCCGCCTTCGCCCGCACCGCCGGGGTCACGCACCTGGTCTATATCTCGATCGTCGGCGTGGACGACATCCCGCTTCCCTACTACCGGGCCAAGCGCGCGGCCGAGCGGGTGATCGTCGGTTCGGGAATCCCGCACAGCGTTCTGCGGGCGACCCAGTTCCACTCCTTCATCGATGGCCTGTTCGCCATTCAGCGTCGCGTCTTGCCGGTCACCCTGGTTCCGACCTTCTCATTCCAGCCGATCGAGGTGGATGAGGTCGCCTCGCGACTGGTTCAGCTCGCCACGGCAGATCCGGCGGGTCGAGTTCCTGACATCGGCGGCCCGGAGGTGCTCACGGCGCACGACCTTTCGGTGCGCTGGAGGGATGCGACCGGCTCGCGCCGGGCTCTCGTCCCACTGCGCATACCCGGTCGCACCGCCGCTGCATTCGCTGCCGGCCACAACCTCGTTCCGGGACCGCCATTCGGCCGAACCACATTCGAGGAGTACCTGTCCGGGCGCTACCCTGGCTGACCGCGGGGCCGCCACCCCGTGCCACGACCCCGTTCCACCACCCCGTTCCACCCTGCCCCGCGGCCGCGAGTGACACGCGCGCCCGCGCGTTCGGGCGCGCGTGTCACTCGGCAGGGCGGAGAGTGCGGAAGCGCCGGCCGGATCAGCCGTCGACCGAGGCGAGTTCGCGGTCTCCGGACTCGGTGCGAACCGCTCGGTTCACCGCCGAGACGACGGCCTTGAGGGATGCCGTGGAAATGTCGGCGTCGATGCCGACGCCCCACAGCCGCACCCCGTTCACGTTGAGCTCGACATAGGCGGCGGCCAGGGCATCTCCTCCGCCACTGAGAGCGTGCTCGACGTAGTCGTAGAGCTTGACCTCGACCCCCTGCTCCGTGAGCACGTTGAGGAACGCGGCGATCGGCCCGTTGCCGGTCGTTTCCGTCGTCTCGATATGCTCTCCGACGCGCAATTCCGTGTGAAGCGAGACCGTGCCCGACATGTCGCTCTGCGTTCCGGTGGACGTCAGCTCGAATCGGCCCCACTTGGCGTCTGCGGAGTCCGCCGGCAGATACTCGTCTTGGAAGATCGCCCAGATCTCGGGACTCGTGACCTCGCCGCCCTCGGCATCCGTCTTGGCCTGCACCACACCGGAGAACTCGATCTGCAATTTGCGGGGAAGGTCGAGGGCGTGGTCCTTCTTGAGCAGATACGCCACTCCCCCCTTGCCAGACTGGGAGTTGACCCGGATCACCGCTTCGTAGCTGCGTCCGAGATCCTTGGGGTCGATCGGCAGATACGGGACCGCCCAGACCAGCTCATCGACGGTGACTCCTTTGTCGGCGGCATCGGCCGCCATCGCCTCGAACCCCTTCTTGATCGCGTCCTGGTGCGACCCGCTGAAGGCCGTATAGACGAGGTCGCCCGCCCACGGGCTCCGCTCATGCACGGGCAGCTGGTTGCAGTACTCGGCCGTGCGCTTTACCTCGTCGAGATCGCTGAAGTCGATCTGCGGGTCGATTCCCTGGGTGAACAGGTTGATGCCGAGCGCGACCAGGTCGACGTTGCCGGTGCGCTCCCCATTTCCGAACAGACAGCCCTCGATCCGGTCCGCCCCGGCGAGATAGCCGAGTTCGGCGGCCGCCACGGCAGTACCACGGTCGTTGTGCGGATGGAGCGAGAGGATGATGTTCTCGCGCTGGTCGAGGCGGCGCGACATCCATTCGATCGAGTCCGCATACACGTTGGGCGTCGCCATCTCCACGGTGGCCGGGAGATTGATGATGACCTTGCGTTCGGGAGTCGGCTCGAGGATCGCGATGACGTGGTTGCACACCTCGAGAGCGAACTCGAGCTCTGTGCCGGTGTAGCTCTCCGGCGAGTATTCGTAGAAGATGTCGGTGCCGGGAGTGATCGATTCGGCCGCTCGGCAGAGCCGTGCCCCTTCGACCGCAATATCGATGATCCCCCGCTTGTCGGTGCGGAATACCACGTCGCGTTGCAGCACGCTGGTGGAATTGTAGAGGTGCACGATCGCGCGCTTCGCTCCACGGATGGACTCGTAGGTGCGGTTGATCAGGGCTTCGCGAGCCTGGGTGAGCACTTGGATCGTCACATCCTCCGGGATGAGGTCGTCATCGATCAGACTGCGCACGAAATCGAAGTCGGTCTGGCTCGCCGAGGGAAACCCCACCTCGATCTCCTTGTAGCCCATCCGCACGAGCAGATCGAACATGATGCGCTTGCGCTCGGGGCTCATCGGATCGATCAGGGCCTGGTTGCCGTCGCGCAGATCGACGGCGCACCATCGGGGTGCCGTGGTGATTCGCTTGGCCGGCCAGGTGCGGTCGGGGAGATCCACCGACACGGTCTCATGGTACGGGCGGTATTTGTGGATCGGCATTGCAGAAGCCGACTGCGTGTTCTTCATGGGTCTCGTTCTTTCGCTTGGTCTGAGGTGTCAGCCAACGGCGCCGTCGCGGCGCCAGTCTCCGCGACGAGGGCGGCCTACAGGTTAGGACTCGTCGCGGCAACCAAGAAGGAGCAGACCGAACAGCACCCTTCGAGAATAGCACCGCCCGGCGGTCCGGACCAGATCGCCCACCCTCTCGCGGTCAGCCTCGGCCGGTCAGGAACCGCACGGTCTGCGGCACACTAAGCGACGGGAGATAGGCGCGCCCGAGCGCCGCACCGATCGCCGGGAGGGCGAGGGGGTCGGGATAGGCCATCACGAGCGGGCGGAGCTCTGGCTGGAATTTCTGCTTGAAGGCGAAGAGCGACTGGAATCCGTAGATCGGTTCGAGCGTGCGCGCGAGAAATCCGAGAAGCCGGTCCGTTCCGTCGGATTCCGTGGCCGCCGATTCGCGACGGGCCAGTGGCGCGGCGGAGAGGCTCATGAACTCGACGCCACGCTGCTGCATGATCAGAGCGGCCGATGCGATGAGGAACTCCATGACACCGTTCATGCTGTCCGGGCCGCGACGCATGAAGTCGAGGGTCCAACCGACGATCTCTCCGTCGCGATAGGTCGGCATCCAGCTCGTGACGGCTTCGACGGCGTCGTCCTCGCCGACGGCGATGAGTACCGCGACATCCGGATCCCGCAGCTCGTCGATCCCACCGAGCGTGAATCCGAGCTCCGGCAGTTTCTTGTCGGCCACCCAGGATTCGGAGATCGCCTCGATCTGCGCGATGTGCGCGATCGAGAGCTTGGACCAGGTCGTCCAAATCGTCCGGACGCCGAGTCGTTCGGCGCGGTTTATCGACGAGCGGACGTCCTGCCAGCTCCTTCCCTGGGTGGAGAATGTGGCGGGATGCACCACCGTCTCTTCGGCAACCACCATCGTCGACCAGCCCATGGTGCTGAACTGCGGCTGGAAGGCGCTGTCCACGCTGTAGAACACCGGAATCCACCCGTTGTCGTCGCAGAAGACCGCAAACTGCCGCACCGCCTCGGCAGCGAACTCGGGATTCCCGATCGGCCCACCGGTGGTGATGGCCACACCGGAGACGACGCGGTAGGCGACAGCCGCGCGGCCGTCGGCACTGAACCAGTAGTCATTGCCCTCCCACAGGGCCATGTGCCCGATGGACCCGCCCCCTTTGAGGAGGATCGATCGCGCGCGGTCGCGCTCCGCGAACCGAGATCCGGTGCGGTCGGAGAAGAAGATGGGGATCGCCGCGAGGATGAGAACGAGCCAGAACACCGGCCCGATGCTCTGGTACAGCACGCGGGTGAGGGGCGCTGCGGGAACGAACACCACGGTCTCGAGGCGCAGGAATCCCACCGGCACGAACCGGTCGGGCAGGTCGGCGAGAAGCTGCAGGAAGGTCGGTGCCGGCCGGAACTGCGCGCGGGCGAACCACCCGACGCCGAGATAGAGGGCGCAGAGGCCGAGGAAGGTTCCGACGACGGTCGATAGGAAGCGCACCGCCGCTCGACGCGGGATCCGCACGGTGAAGTGCCGAAGGTTTATGGCGATCAGCCCGGCGATCACGAGGGGGACGAACACGGAGATGATCACCCGCGCCACCGACTCGACGCTCCCGGTGGGGTCCGCCGCGACAACGCCGGTACCGAAGGTCGGGAGGAATTCATAGTAGAACGCGGCAAGCATGGCGAGAAGGAGATTGACCGTGATCGCGACGAGTGCCGCGCTGCGGCGCCCCCGCAGCATGCCGAGTGCCGCCACGATGAGCACGACGAGAGGCAGGGGGGCGAGAAGCACCGTTCCCGGACCATTGATCCGGGCGAGATCGAGCTGGAGGTGGCATCCTTGCGACGCCGCTTGCCCGAGGCAATGGTGCACCGCGGTCTGCATGCTCGGCAATTGATTGCGGAACAGTTGACCGAGCGGATGCAGCGGCCCGTAGCGCGCCGGCGTGAAGATGCTCACGAACGGTCCGGCTGCGGTGATCATCAGCAGCACCGCGGTGAGGCTCCGCGCTTCGTGATGGGAGCTCCGAGCCCAGTGCATCGAGGGTTTGGTGTGGGCGAGCAGGAGTCCGAGCGCGTAGCCGGCGAGCGCCGCGATGATTCGGAATAGATCGGAGGGCTGGCCGGAATACAGAAAAACAATGGAGAGCGTCGCGAAGCCGAGCACTCGGATGCGTCGACGCCAGAGCGGTCCGGCGAAGGCGCTTGCCGTGAGGATCGTGCCGGAGACCGCCGTGAAGGGATCGAGGACGATGGTCTCCTGGATCCGCACCGCCCAGATCTCCCGCGCAAGCAGTCCGGCACCCTGAAGCAGCATGCCCACTCCGGCCCCAACGAAGGATGTGACGACGAAGGCGAGCAGGGTGCGCCACCAGCCCATCAGCCGTTCCGCCGCACCGACAAGCACCACGAGCGCCGCGAGAGCGAAGATCAGTTCGACGAGGCCCGAGGCGAAGAACACCGAGGTCAACGGCGAGAGGAAGTTTCGACTCTCCAGGTAGGCGTCGACGCCGGTTCCCGCCCACTGACTCAGAGCCGGGCGAGGACCGCGCACCAACGATCCGGTCACGAAGGCCAGGAGGAGCATGACCCCGGCGAGGGAGAGGCTCACCCGTCGTTGGGCGATCCACGACTTCATTCCGGTCCCCAGTTCGTCATGACAGACCCCACCGCGCGTAGAGCAGCGGCATCGCCGCAGCGATTCCGAACTTCACAGTCTGCCAGTCGTGCGCGGTTCCCGGCGACACGATGTGATGAACCGTCATTCCCGCCGCCCTGGCCGCATTCGACACGGTCAGGGATGCCGGACCATAGCGGGTGTCATTCTGGCCGGCGATGAAGATGCCAACAGTGTCGAGGTAGGGCGCGCGGGTGGCGAGGAGGGAGACCGGGGCGGCCGCGGCGTAGGCCGAGCGCGATCCTCCGAAACCCGACGCGATCGTGGCGGGGATCGAACCACGATGCGGAGCGAGTTCACCCGCGATATCGAGGATGTTTCCGTACAGTGCACTGAATTTCGCCCCCAGCTGGATGGAGCAGGTGCCGCCCTGGGAGAAGCCCCCGATCGCCCAGTTGGCCCGGTCGGTCAACACGTGCAGGTTGCTTCTGATCCAATTCGGCACATCGACCGTGAGGTAGGTGGCCGAATTGCCGAGCGGCGAGTCGATGCACATCGGATTGAGTCCGGGCGCGCCGAGC
>JANMBI010000097.1:0-7712 GCA_031360325.1 Frigoribacterium sp.
CGGCCGGGCCATCCTGCTGCAGCTCGCAAACCCCGCAGTCGGTCACGCGGTCGCCGATCATAGCGACTTCGCGGCAGACCCCCTGCGGCGACTGCGCAACACATTGACATACGTCTATGCCCTCGTCTTCGGCACCCCTCACCAGGGTTCGACGGTGCGATCGATGGTGCAGCGCGCGCACGCGCCGGTGCGGTCGGAGACCTACGACGCCTCGGATGCCGAACTTCAATTGTGGGTCGCCGCCACGCTCTACGACACCGCGTCAACGCTGCACGAGCGCATTTTCGGGTCGCTCGATACGGCATCCGCCGATCGGGTCTACCGGGACTATCTGATCGTCGGCACTGCCCTCGGCATGCCGGCCGCCCTCTGGCCGGCGGACCGAGTCGCGTTCCGGGTCTACTGGGATACCCGGGTCGCCGGGTTGGAGGTCGACGACCGGGTGCGGTCGGTGAGCGCGGAGCTGCTGCACCCGGCGGTCGCTCCGATCTGGATGCGCGTGGCCATGCCCATCGCGCGGCTCGCGACGGCCGGCCTGCTGTCGCCCGCGCTCCGGGAGGCCTATGCGTTGCCGTGGGACGACCGCCGCCAGCGTCGATTCGATCGGCTGATGGATGTCACCGCTCGCCTGTACCCGCACCTGCCAAGGCGACTGCGGCACTGGCCGAAGAACCACCTGCTGCGGAGGCTCGGCTGACGCCCGGGAAGGCCGCCGAACCCAGCCCCAGCACCCCACCGGTCCCTCGTGCGCGTCGCCCCCCACCGGTCACCCGCACCCGCGAGAACCGGCAGTCGATGCTGCTCCGACCACTTGACGATGCCCCCGATTGCGGAACACCAACCGCCAGTTCGCATCCCTGGCGCAACGGAAGCGGATCTCGCGTCCCGTGACGCCGCCCCGGCTCGCCGGGTGCCGCCGACCGCGCCGTCGATATCGGGATGAACCGGGCTTCCAGCCGAATGATCGCCGGGGCCGCGACTATCCTGTGACGATGGATGACGCCACACGCGAGTTCGCCTCGACCTTCCAGCGGTTCATGTCCGAGGTGATCAGCCAGGCCGCCGTCGGATCGAGCGATGTCACGCCGCTAGGGAAGATCGTGGAGGACTTCCTGCGGTCGGATGTCGCGATCCTTCCCGTCGTCACCCACACGCTCCCCGCCCACCGGCTGGTCGACGCCGATCTCGCGCTAGCCGAGCTCGCACGAGATTCGCGTGAGCATCCGATCGGCGTCAGCGGAGGCCAACAACGCACGCACCTCTCCTTGTCCGAGCTGCTCTTCAGTCCCTACGCCCGCTTCTCCCCCGCGCCAATCGACTATCTCTCAATCGCGGATGGCCCGGAGACCACGCGGCGCGTGATCGCCTTCGGTCTGCACCGCATCCTCTTCGACGGCCGCCCGGTCGTCGTCCTTCAGCGCGCGGCCCAGCCGCAGTTCGGTCGCACTGGCGCGCAGCTCGAGATCCTTTCGCCGCACACCGAAACCTCGTCGCGATTCCTCGATGAACTCTCTCGACTCATGCTGACTCTGAGTGTGTTGCGCGGCAAGGTGTTGTCGTTCACCGGCAACGAATACGGCAACTCGTCGGCCGGTGCCACCTTCCTCCACCGACCCACGGTCGAAGCGAGCGACGTGGTGCTTCCGCCCGGCGTCCTTGAGACCGTGGTCCGCCACGTCGTCGGCATCGGTGAGCATCGCGAACGCCTGCTGGCCTCGGGGCAACATCTCAAGCGTGGTGTACTGCTCTACGGGCCGCCCGGAACGGGCAAGACCCTCACGGTGCGCCATCTGCTGTCGCTAACTCCAGAGTCGACGGCGGTGCTGCTCACCGGGTCGAGCATTCAATACATCGCCGAGGCTGCCGAGCTCGCTCGGGCGATGCAGCCAGCGATCGTGGTGCTTGAGGATGTGGATCTTGTCGCGGAGGAGCGAGGGATGCACGGACCCCAGCCGCTTCTGTTCGCGGTGCTCGATGCCCTCGACGGGGATGCCGATGTCACCTTCATCCTCACGACCAATCGGGTTCACGCGCTTGAACGGGCGCTCGCGGAGCGACCGGGACGAGTGGATCTGGCCGTCGAGATCCCGCTGCCCGACGCGAACTGCCGCCGGCGACTATTCCACCACTATGCGATTGGCCTACCCTTCTCGCCTCCTGCGATCGATCGTGCCGCCGACCGCGCCGTCGAGACGACGGGATCCTTCGCCAAGGAGCTGGTGCGTCGAGCCGTGCTGTCTGCGGCCGAGCAGGATCGCGCCGTCGCCGACGACGATCTCTCGACTTCCCTGGACGAGCTTCTGGATGCGGGCGCCCAACTCGCCCGCAACCTTCTCGGTGGCGATTCGGCCGCCGAGCCGGTTGGTCACTCGCAGGCGACCTGGGGTTCGTACGCACCATTCTCGCCGGGTGCGCCGCTCGGTTAGCCGCGAACTCTCAGAGCTTCTCGATCGGCGCCAGTTTGATCAGCAGCCGCTTGCGCCCCGCGGTCTCGAACTGCACCTCGGCGATCGACTTGGGACCGCTGCCGGTCACCCCGGTGACCCGTCCGTCCCCGAAATCGACATGGCGGATGCGGTCCCCCGCGGCCAGCGCGAGGTCGCCGTTGTCCCGCACCGTGTTCGTCACCCGGTTGGCCCACTCGGTCTTCGGCTGTGCCGCGCGATCGGCCCGGGCCGCGCGGGCGAGGGCCGTTGCCCCCGGTCCGCTGGACGATCCGTAGCCGGACCCCAGCGCCGGGGCATCCTCCGCACCGAATCCGCCTCGGCGGGCATTGAGCGCACGCGGCTGGGTGCCTCCGCGCGAGGTCGCCATGCCGGGCGACTGGCGCCAATCGATCAGCTCGGGCGGGATCTCCTGCAGGTAGCGCGAGGGCATCGCAACCGAGACCTCGCCGAACTGCGCCCGGGTCATCGCGAGTGAGAGGTAGAGTTTGCGGCGCGCACGGGTGATGCCAACGTAGAAGAGGCGGCGTTCCTCGGCCGGTCCGCCCGGCTCGTTCGCCGACATCCGATGCGGCAACAGGTCTTCCTCGATGCCGGTGAGGAACACGGCCTCGTACTCCAGGCCCTTCGCAGTGTGGAGGGTCATCAGTGAGACGGTTCCGCTCGAGTCGTCGATGTCATCGGCCGCGGCCACAAGTGACGTCTCGGTGAGGAAGTCGAGCAGAGTGCCGTCCGGATTGTTCTTGTTGAACTCCTTCGTCACCGCAAGGAGTTCCTCCACGTTCTCGGCGCGGGCCTCGTCCTGCGGGTCGCGGGACGCCCGCAGTGCCTCGATGAACCCGGTCTTCTCGAGGAGCGAGCTCAGGATCGTGGCGACCGGTGCGCTGTCGGCGGTGAGCGCAACCTCGTCGAGAATCGCCGCTAGCCGCAGGATGGCGCCGGTGATCTTCGGGCCGAAACCCTGTCTCTCGGCGTGGCGAAGCGACTCGCGCAGGGTGATCCCGTGCGTCTCGGCATAACGCTGCAGTGTCGCCTCGGTGACGCCGCCGATGCCGCGCTTCGGGGTGTTCAGGATGCGGCGAAGCGCCATCGGGTCCGCCGGGTTCGCGATCGCGATGAGGTAGCCGAAGGCGTCCTTGATCTCGGCGCGCTCGTAGAACTTGGTGCCGCCGAGCACCCGGTACGGCAGTGCCGACCGGATGAAGATCTCCTCCAGCGCCCTGGTCTGGGCGTTGGTTCGGTAGAACACGGCGATGTCGCGGTACTCGATACCGCCGGTGGAATGAAGCGCGGTGATCTCGTCCGCGATGAACTGCGCCTCGTCGTGCTGGCTGTAGCCGGTGAAGCCGACGATCTTGTCACCGTCTCCCACCGTCGTGAACAGCTTCTTGTCTTTGCGGTCGAAGTTGTTCGAGATCACCGCGTTTGCCGCGCTCAGGATGTTCTGCGTCGACCGGTAGTTCTGCTCGAGCAGCACGACCTTGGAGTTCGGGAAGTCGCGCTCGAACTCCACGATGTTCCGGATGTCCGCCCCGCGGAACGCGTAGATGGACTGGTCGGAGTCACCGACGACCGTGAGCGACGCGGGTTCGAGATGCTTCGTCGGGTTGCTGAGCGGAGACCCGTCGAACCCCGTGGCGTTGACAAGCAGGTCGGTACGCGGCGGCGTGGTCAGCTCCCTGATGAGTGAGTATTGGGCATGGTTGGTGTCCTGGTACTCGTCGACCAGGATGTGCCGGAAACGCCTCTGGTAGAGCGCCGCGACCTGCGGGAAGGCGCGGAACAGGTAGACGGTCTGCCCGATCAGGTCGTCGAAGTCGAAGGCGTTCGCGGCCTGCAGGCTGCGCGTGTACTCGCGGAAGATGTCGAGGAACACCCGCTCGACCGGATCGTTGAAGTTCGCCCCGCGGGCGTAGGACTCCACATCGCTCAGCTCGTTCTTGAGCTTGGAGATCTTGCCGGACACGCCGCTCACCGTGAAGCCGAAGGTATCGGCATCCAGGTCCTTGATGATCCGCTTGATCAGCGCGCGGGAGTCGGCCGAGTCGTAGATGGTGAAATTCTTGCCGAAGCCGAAATGCTCGGCCTCCCGGCGAAGGATCCGGACGCACGCGGAATGGAAGGTAGAGATCCACATGCCCTGGGCGGCCTGTCCGAGAATGGCCTCGACCCGCTCACGCATCTCGGCCGCGGCCTTGTTGGTGAAGGTGATGGCGAGGATCTGCGACGGCCAGGCGTCCCGGGTCTCGATGAGGCTCGCGACGCGTCTGGTGAGCACGCTGGTCTTGCCGGACCCCGCCCCCGCGACGATGAGCAGCGCGTGCCCGCGGTATTCGACCGCTTCGCGCTGCTGCGGGTTGAGACCCGCGAGCAGGGGGGAATCTGCGGGCCCAGCCGCATCAAGGATGAAGGTCATGACCGACCCAATTGTAGGGCGCGGCACCGACGGTCGGCGGAGTCCCCGGTGGCGAACAGCTACCGCCCGAGCTGCGATCGCGCCTCGATCGCGAGATCTGGCTGGTCGGCGAAGACCCCGTCGATTCCGAGGCGCATCAATTCGACAAACTCGGTCATCCAGTCGCCGAGCTCGCCGTCGGATGCCCCGCGCCGCCGTTCCGGCGCAAGGAACACGTTCTCCCCGCGCAGCGTCCAGCAGAAGACGGTGAGCCCGAAGCCGTGTGCGGCCGCCACAAGGTCGGCACCGCCGGTCTCCTGCAGGATCTGCTTGTCGAGGCTGATGCCGTCCACCGTCGCGGCGAGCGCTTCCAGACCGTCGACGCCAAGGTAGGACCGATAGGGACGCGCATCGTCGCCGTATCGGGCCACCTGGTCGGCCGGGGCTCCCTCCGCCTCCATCAGGAGCACCGACCGCGAGCGGATTCCCCTGCCCCGAAGCTGCTCGAGCACGGTCGCCTCGAAACTCTCGATCGTGAGACGATCGTCGTCGGTCCAACCCGCGGCAGAGAGCTCGGCCGCGAAAAGCTCGTCGAGCGGCAGCCCGATCGATGCGAAATAGCTCGCGTGCTTGATCTCGGCGACCATGGCGATCCGTTCGCCGGTGGCGCTCAACGGTGCCGCGTCGAGGAGGGCGAACAGGTCCGACAGCCGAAGGATTCCGCCGCCGAACGCGACGTTCCCCGGTCGCAGCTCTGGCAGCCGCTCGGTGGCGCGTAGGGTGGCGAGTTCGGTCCAGGTGAAGTCCTCGGTGAACCAGCCGGTCAGCGTCTGCCCGTCGATCACCTTCGTGGCGCGGCGGTCGGCGAAACGCGGATGCGAGGCCACATCGGTGGTACCGGAGATCTCGTTCTCGTGGCGGATCACAAGCACGCGATCCATCGTGGCGACGAGGTCGGGCTCAACGGCATCCGCTCCCTGCGCGAAGGCGAGCTCGTAGGCCGCCCACGTGTGTTCGGGGCGGTAGCCGCTCGCTCCGCGGTGGCCGATGACGAGAGGCAGAGTGGTCACCCGCTCACGCTACGCGATGCGGATGCGGCGTGACGCGGACTTGATACTCTCGTGGCCATGGGGAAATGCACGAGCTGCGGGGCCGCGCTCGATCCGGGCTGGAAGTTCTGTATCGCGTGCGGCACGGCGGCGAGGGTCGAAGTGGTCGACGGGGAGGTTCCTCCCCTGGCTCACGAACCCATCCCGGCGGCGATCCGCCCGGACTCGGATGCCGAAGCGGCCACGGCGACCCGCCCGCGACGGCCCGACCTCGCCCTCATCCTCGGTATCGTCCTCGGCATCGGCGGCGTGCTTCTCATCATCGTCGTGGTCGCCGCGCTGTTCACCCCGCATGGGTGACGCGATCGTCGTGAACTCGGCGTGGAGAGAACCGACCGCGTCGATCGCGCTGCGCTGGGGCCGCTACCGACCCCGCTATGTCGCCGCGCTCGTCCTCCTCATTTCCGGGGGGCTCGTGCTTCAGGCCGGCTCGGCCTACGCCGACTACCTGCTGACCATCGGTTTCACCGCTCATCTGGTCGGCTGGATCGTGCTGCCCTCCCGGGGTGTCCGCCGTTCGGCGATCGCGGTGCCCAGCGCCCTGCTGGTCGGTTCGCTGCTGCTGGGCTCCGCCGCCACCGTGCTGCTCGTCGGCCCCCTGGCGGGGTGGCTCTTCCTTCGTCAGCGCCCCGCACTGAGCTACCTCGTCCTGCTGCTCCCGGCAGCGAGCGGAGTGATCCTCACCCGGATGTACCCGCAGTACGGCCACGGCACGATCGTCATCGGCGTCTCACTGGTGGTGACGGTCGCCTCGGCCTGGATCGCGCGCGGCATCGCGGTCCTGCGGCTACCGACGCGATAGCAAGCAAATATTCAGCAAGGCGGCTTCCTCAGCCGATAAACTCGGCCGTATGGCAACTTCCAACCCGGCATTCAACAACTCCCCCGCGTTCTCCTCCAACCGTGACGTCGTGGCGAAGCTGCCGTCGAGCGCCGCGCCGGCCGCCTCAACCGAAGGGATGACCGCCGCTCAACTCACCGAGCTGTACAGTCGTCCCTCGGCCACGCCGGTCGACACCGACCGGATGACCTACGAAGACACAATGGTCAAGATCGTCGTGTCGTTCGTGATCCTGCTCGTCGGAGCGGCCGTCGGCTGGTTCGTCCCCCTGCTCGCCATCCCGGCGGCAATCGTCGGGTTCGTCCTCGCCCTCGTGAACATCTTCAAGAAGAAGCCGTCACCGGCCCTCGTGCTGAGCTACGCGGCCGTCGAGGGCGTCTTCGTCGGTGCGATCACGATGTTCTTCGAGTCGAGATTTCCGGGCATCGCGGTTCAGGCCGTGCTCGGAACCCTCGTGGTGGTCGGCGTGACCCTCGCCCTGTTCGCCAGCGGCAAGATCCGGGCCTCAAAGCGGGCGACCAAGGTCTTCATGATCGCGATGATCGGCTATGCGGTCTTCTCGCTCATCAACTTCGCCCTGATCGCGACCGGCATCAATTCCGACGCGTTCGGTCTCAGCGGCAGCATAACGATTTTCGGCATCCCGCTCGGTGTGATCCTCGGCCCGCTCGTCATCATCATGGCGGCGTACTCCCTGGTGCTCGATTTCGACAGCATCAAGACGGGCGTGCAACGTGGGGCCCCGCGCATCTACGGCTGGACCGCGGCCTTCGGCATCATGGTCACCGTCGTCTGGCTGTACCTCGAGATCCTGCGCCTGCTTGCCCTGCTGCGCCGCTAGCGTTCCGCCCTCCGCGACGAGGGGCCGGCCCTTCGGGGCGGCCCCTCATGCGTGCTCTGCCCGGCCTGCCCTGCCCGCCCTG
>JANMBI010000026.1:0-44748 GCA_031360325.1 Frigoribacterium sp.
GGCCGCCGAGGCCAACCCGAGCGTCACCGTAGTCTTTCCGACCCCACCCTTGAGGGAGCTGACGCTGAGTACATGCACGAGGGACCACGATACCTTCACTAGTCTTAAAGAACCTAAATCTTGGGCACTCCCACAGGGCTCTGGGGGCGATTCATGTGTGCCGCTCGGTTCTAAACTGACCGAAGTGTCGAAAGGACCAGATGTTCACCAAGATCCTCGTGGCCAACCGTGGCGAAATCGCCATCCGAGCGTTTCGAGCTGCCTTCGAGTTGGGCGCCCAGACGGTGGCCGTCTTCCCGTACGAGGATCGCAACTCGATGCACCGCCTCAAGGCAGACGAGGCGTACCAGATCGGGGAGCCCGGACACCCGGTGCGGGCATACCTGGATGTCTCGGAGATCATCCGTGTCGCCCGCGAATGCGGAGCCGATGCCATCTACCCTGGGTACGGTTTCCTGTCCGAGAACCCCGAACTCGCCGAGGCCGCCGCTGCAGCGGGAATCACCTTCATCGGACCGGGTCAGAGCGTGCTCGAGATGGCGGGCAACAAGGTCACCGCAAAGGAGCACGCGATCGCCGCGGGCGTTCCGGTGCTCGCCTCGACGCCCGCGTCCAGGGACGTCGACGAGCTGCTCGCCGGCGCCGATGCGATCGGTTTCCCCATCTTCGCCAAGGCGGTCGCCGGGGGAGGAGGACGGGGAATGCGCCGGGTCGAACGGAAAGAGGATCTCCGGCCCGCCCTCCTCGAGGCCATGAGAGAGGCCGACAGCGCCTTCGGGGATTCGACCATGTTCCTCGAACAGGCCGTCGTGCGTCCGCGCCACATCGAGGTGCAGATTCTCGCCGATTCGACCGGCGAGACAGTGCACCTTTTCGAACGCGATTGCTCGGTCCAGCGCCGACACCAGAAGGTCATCGAAATCGCCCCGGCCCCGAATCTTGACGAGAACACTCGGCGGGCGATGTACCGCGACGCGATCGCCTTCGCGAAGTCCATCGGCTATGTCAATGCCGGCACGGTGGAATTCCTGCTCGACACGGCGGGGGAGCGCGCCGGTCAGCACGTGTTCATCGAGATGAACCCTCGCATCCAGGTCGAACACACCGTGACCGAAGAGGTGACCGACATCGACCTGGTCCAGTCGCAGATGCGGATCGCCTTCGGGCAGACTCTCGGCGAGCTCGGTTTGCACCAGGAGGACATCCGCCTGCGCGGAGCCGCGCTGCAATGCCGCATCACGACCGAGGACCCGGCCGCGGGGTTCCGGCCCGACACCGGCAAGATCACGACATATCGCTCGCCCGGGGGCGGGGGGATCCGGCTCGACGGGGGGACGATCGATCCGGGCACCCAGATCAGCCCGCACTTCGACTCCATGCTGGTCAAGATGACCTGCCGAGGCCGTGATTTCCCCGCAGCCGTGGCTCGGGCCAAGCGCGGACTCGCGGAGTTCCGCATCCGGGGAGTCTCCACCAACATCCCGTTTCTTCAGGCCGTTCTCGACGACCCGTCTTTCCAGGCCGGCGATCTCAGCACCTCGTTCATCGAGGAACGCCCCGACCTCTTCAATACCCACCAGTCGAAGGACCGCGGTACCAAGATCCTCAACTGGCTTGCCGATGTCACGGTCAACCGTCCCTATGGCGATGGGGCGGGCATACTCAACCCGGCGGTGAAACTCCCGCAGGTGGATCTCGGTCGCCCTGCCCCCGCCGGATCCCGGCAACGACTTCTCGAACTCGGCCCGGTCGGGTTCGCGTCCGCCCTGCGCGCCCAGACCGCCCTCGCGGTGACGGAAACCACCTTTCGCGACGCCCATCAGTCGCTGCTCGCGACGCGGGTGCGCACCAAAGACCTGGTCGCCGTTGCTCCGCATGTCGCGCGCCTGACCCCGCAGCTGTTGTCGGTCGAGGCATGGGGCGGTGCGACCTACGACGTCGCCCTGCGCTTCCTCGGCGAGAATCCCTGGGACCGCCTGGCCGCGCTGCGTGAGGCGATGCCGAACCTCGCCATCCAGATGCTGCTTCGCGGGCGCAATACCGTCGGTTACACCCCGTACCCCACCGAAGTGACCGAGGCCTTCGTTCGGGAGGCCGTGGCCACCGGGGTCGACATTTTCCGCGTCTTCGACGCCCTGAACGATGTCTCCCAGATGCGCCCGGCCATCGATTCGGTGCTCGAGTCGGGAACGGCCGTAGCGGAGGTGGCCCTGTGCTACACCGGGAACCTTCTCGATCCGGCCGAGAGTCTCTACACCCTCGACTACTATCTGAAACTCGCCGAACAGATCGTGGATGCCGGTGCGCACATCATCGCCATCAAGGACATGGCAGGACTCCTCCGAGCGAGTGCCGCCGCAACCCTCGTCGGGGCCCTTCGCGCCCGCTTCGACCTCCCCGTACATGTGCACACGCACGACACGGCGGGCGGCCAGCTCGCCACCCTGCTCGCGGCGAGTCGGGCCGGAGCGGATGCCGTGGATGTCGCGAGCGCGCCGATGGCGGGAACGACCAGCCAGCCGTCTGCATCCGCTCTCGTCGCCGCTCTTGCGCACACCGAGCGTGACACCGGCCTATCGTTGCAGGCCGTCTCCGACCTGGAGCCGTACTGGGAAGCAGTGCGGCATGCGTATCGGCCGTTCGAGTCCGGGCTGACCGGACCGACCGGTCGCGTGTACCACCACGAGATTCCGGGCGGCCAGTTGTCGAACCTGCGCCAGCAGGCCATCGCCCTCGGGCTCGCGGACCACTTCGAAAGGATCGAAGACCTCTACGCCGCTGCGAGCACGATGCTTGGCCGACCGCCGAAGGTGACGCCATCGTCGAAGGTCGTCGGCGACCTCGCCCTGGCGCTCGCGGCAGCCAACGCGAATCCGGCCGACTTCGAGGCGAACCCCGCCGCGTACGACATCCCCGACTCCGTTGTCGGTTTCATGGCTGGCGAGCTCGGGGATCTCCCGGGAGGCTGGCCGGAACCGTTCCGCACGAAGGTGCTCGCGGGTCGCACCGTGAAGATCGGTGTCGAGGAGATAACGGAGGCCGACCGAGCGGGGCTAGTCGGCGACACCGAATCCCGCCGATCCACCCTCAACCGCCTGCTCTTTCCCGCGCCGACCGCAGCGTTTGACGCGGTCCGTGAGCAATTCGGCGACCTCTCTGTCGTCGACACCGTCGACTATCTCTACGGTCTCCGCCAGGGTCGGGAACATGTGATCGACATCGAGAAGGGCGTGAGCCTGTACATCGGGCTCGAGGCCATCGGTGACGCCGACGACCAGGGACTCCGCACCGTGATGACGGTGATCAATGGCCAGATGCGGCCGGTGTTCGCGCGCGACCGGGGGATCGTTGTCGATACCAAGTCTGCGGAGAAGGCGGATGCCGCCGTCCCCGGCCAGGTCGCGGCGCCCTTCTCCGGCGTGGTGACCCTCCAGGTCGCGGTCGGGGACACCGTTTCGGTGGGCCAGGGTGTGGCATCAATCGAGGCCATGAAGATGGAGGCGGCCATCAGCGCGTCCGTTGCGGGCGTCGTTACCCGGCTTGCCATACCGCAAACCCAACAGGTGGATGCCGGTGACCTCCTGTTGGTGATCGCACCGAGCTGACCGCGCCGACCGCACCGTGCCGACCGCACCGTGCTTTTCGATCGGTCGCCAATGGGCGTACAGTCGGCGCGAACGGGCGTGAATCATCCCTCGCGGTAGGGTAAAGGGTTCTTATCGTGCCTGATTTCCGTACACCGAAGGGTTTTGGCATGTCGACCAGAAGCAGAGAGTCGGAGAGCAGCGGCCCGGCTTCCTCCTCCGACGCGGCCTACGACTTCACAGAGGAGAGGACGACGGATGACCTCGCGGCGAGTCTGCCGCCGAGTCTCTCCATCGAGGTCAGCCTCCCCACGACCGTGCACGCCGCCCCCGAAGACGAACTCGCGGTGGCGATCGTCGAGGTTCCCGTGAACCCCGGTCACGTGGAGGCCGCGCAGCCGTCCACCACCTCCATCGCCGTGGTCGCGCCGATCCCCGAACCGGAGCCGGCGCCCGCGCCCCGAGTCATCCCGGAACTGCCGAGCACCGACGGCGGCCGCGACCTTGGCCGTCGGGAGCGCGCCCGCGGGCAGATTTCTTCGTCCCCGGAACCGGCCAACATGCTCACCGCCGAACGCCTCATCGGCACAGGCAGAAAGAGGCGCGCGCGGCCAGAGGGAGGGCTCAACGCGTTCCTGTACACCGCGTCCCTGCACCTCGTGAATCGCGGGGATTCCGCCAAGGTCCGCGCCCGCAAGGCCGTCGAGGCCCGCGTGGACAAGAAGTTCGAGGGTGGCGCGCGGTTCATCCCGGTTCTCACCCGCAAAGGCGGTGTCGGTAAGACGACCATCACCGCGCTCCTCGGGATGGCGCTCAGCGACATCCGCGAAGATCGCATCATCGCCATCGACGCCAACCCCGACCGCGGCACGCTCTCCGAACGCGTGAACAAGCAGACCCGGTCAACGGTCAGGGACGTCGTGACCCTCGCTCCCACCATCACCAGTTTCAGCGACTTCACGACCATGGTCTCCCGCGATGAGACTCGACTCGATATCCTGGCGTCCGACACCGACCCGCTGCTCTCCGAGGCCTTCGATGAGAACGACTACAACGTCGTGGCCGACCTCGCCGCGCGGTTCTACTCGATCGTGCTGACCGACTGCGGCACCGGAATCGTCCACTCCGTGATGCGGGCAACGCTCCAACGCGCCGATTCCGTGGTCATCGTGTCCGGGGGCAGCGTCGACGAGGCAAGACTCGCCTCCGAAACCCTCACCTGGCTCGAGGCGAACGGCTATCAGGATCTCGTCAAGAACGCGGTCGTCGCCCTCAACACGGCGACCCAGGGCACCAATCTCGTCAAACTCGAAGAGATCGAAGCCCACTTCAAGTCGCGCGTACGCGAGATCGTGCGGATCCCCTACGACCCCCAACTCGCCGCCGGGTCCGTGATCAACTACCGGGATCTTAAGCCGCTCACCAAGGCGTCGGCCCGTGAACTCGCTGCCCTCGTCACCGATGGTCTCCCGGCCCGCCAGCGCTCCTGACCGACCACCTCCGATCCCGGGCGCCCGCCAGTATGCGCGCGGTGCACCATCCCTTGAAAGCGAGCCAACGAGCATGACCGAGCGGCAAATACGCATCTTCGGCGACCCGGTGCTGAAGACGATGTCGGCCCCGATCCGACCGACGGACGACGTGAGCGGCCTGGTGACGGACCTCCTCGATACCGTGAAGGTGCCCGGTCGTGCCGGGGTGGCGGCACCCCAGATCGGCGTGAATCAACGCGCATTCAGTTACAACGTCGACGGACAGATCGGTTACATCCTCAATCCCGTGCTTGTGGAGGTGTCGGGCGAGCCCGAGCCGGTGGATGAGGGGTGCCTCTCGGTGCCGGGGTTCTATTTCCCGCGGCTGCGCTATCCATTCGCCCGAGTCACCGGCGTTGACCTCGACGGCACGGCGATCGAGTTGAGCGGCGACGGCGTGATGGCGCAGGCCCTCCAGCATGAGACCGACCATCTCGACGGCACGCTGTACTTCGAGGGACTGGAGAAGGGCCTCCGCCGGGAGGCGATGCAGGCGATTCGCAACAGCGACTGGTTCTAGTACCAGAGTTCCCCCCGCGGGAGGCGACCGGGTGGTTCGTGTGCCCTACTGGTCGATGCCCTCGGTCGCCGGTTGTCCCCGATACATCCCCTCGATTTCCGGGGCGAAATCCTCGAGGATCACGTTTCGCTTAATGCTCAACTTCGGCGTGAGGTGTCCACTGGCCTCGGTGACCTCCCGGGTGAGGATCACGAACTTGCGGACGGACTCGGCCCGCGAGACGGTCGCGTTTGCGACATCCACCGCTCGCTGGATCTCGGCGATGACCTTGGGAAGTCTCGCCGCCTCGTCCAAAGACAAGTTCGCATCCTCGCCGTTGTTGTTCAGCCAGACCGGCAGCATCTCCTGGTCGAGGGAGATCAACGCGGCGATGAAGGGCTTCTGCTCGCCGACCACGATCACCTGGTCGACGACGGGGTTGGCGCGAATGGGGTCCTCGAGCTGGGCCGGCGAGACATTCTTTCCGCTTGCCGTGACGATGATCTCCTTCTTGCGCCCGGTTATCGTGAGGTAGCCGTCGTCGTCGAACTCCCCGATGTCCCCGGTACGGAACCACTCTCCGTCGAAGGCTGTCGCCGTCGCCTCCGGGTTGTTCCAGTATCCGGCGAAGACGTTGATGCCCTTGGCCTGGATTTCGCCGTCATCGGCGATACGCACCGCAACACCCGGGAGCGGCGGGCCCACCTTTCCGATCTTGAACTTCGACGCGAGGTTCACCGAGATGGGGGCGGTGGTCTCGGTGAGTCCGTATCCCTCGAGGATCGTGATTCCGAGGCTCCGATAGAAGTGTCCGAGCCGTAGGCCGAGGGGTGCCGATCCCGATACCGCGAACCGGACGTTGCCGCCCATCGCCGCTCGGATCTTGGACAGGACGAGCCGATCGAAAACCGCGAACTGCACTTTGAGGCCGAACGGTACCACGCCCGAATCCAACGCCTTCGAGTGCTCGATCGCGATCGCGGCGGCATGGCGGAAGATCTTTCCCTTGCCGCCGCCCTCCGCCTTCTGTTCGGAGGAGTTGTAGACCTTTTCGAACACTCTCGGTACCGCGAGGAGGAACGTCGGCTTGAAGGATGCCATGGCGGGGAGCAGCTGCTTCGTGTCGGCCTGGTGCCCCACCTTTACCCCGCCGTGAACGCACAGCACCGAGATGAACCGGGCGAAGATGTGGGCAGTGGTGATGAAGAGCAGGGTCGTCGACCGGGGGTTGACGACTTCGGGGATCGCCCTTGCCGCGTTGCGGGTCAGTTCCACGAAGTTCGAATGGGTGAGAATGCAGCCCTTCGGCCGTCCGGTGGTTCCCGCCGTGTAGATGAGCGTCGCCAGGTCGGAACCCTTCGCGATTCCGCGCCGACGTTCGATTTCCTCGTCCGGCACCTCGGCACCGCTTGCCGCGAGTTTGTCGAGGTCGCCGAGATTGATTTTCCAGGCATTGCGGATGAGCGGCAGGTCCGCATAGACCTCGTCGAACCGGGCGAAATGGTCGGGCGTCTCGGTGATGATGGCGATCGCCCCGCAGTCGGCGAGATTCCACTGCACCTGGCTCGGCGAGGAGGTCTCGTAGATGGGCACCAACACGGCGCCGGCGAACCAGGTGGCGAAGTCGATGAGCGTCCACTCGAAGCGGGTCTTGCACATCAGGCCGATCTTGTCGCCCGGCTGGATCCCGGCGGCGACGAGACCCTTCGCGAGTGCGACCACCTTGGCGAGGAATTCGGAGGCCGAGACATCCGTCCACCCGCCCGCGGCAGTCGGCAGCGCGAAGAGCGCGAGGTCCGGGGTGGCCGCCACTCGCTCGATGAGAAGATCCGTCGCGTTCGCTTCGGGATCGGCTGTAACCACAGCGGGGACGTCGTATTCCTGCACGGCAACTCCTTCGGTACCGGCGCGGCCCCTCGTCGGAGCCGTTCCGTGCGCAATCGGGCTGGCGGCGGCAAATGGCACTTGCCGCATCCGTTGCCTAAACTCTAGGTGCTGTGTCGGGGAAGCACAGCGCGGCCGCCACAGCATTTTCCCCGGTCGCCCCTCACCCCACCCTCAAGAACGTAGGTCACCGCTCGTGCATGCAATCGGAATCGACATCGGCGGTACGAAGATCGCGGGCGCTCTGGTCTCCGAGGCCGGCGAGATCGTGGGCGAGGACAGGATGCCGACCCCGACCACCGGATCGGAACAGATCGTCGACGCTGTGGTTGCCATGATCGAGCGGCTGCGCAGCGGCCACGAGGTGATTGCCGCCGGGGTCGCGGCACCCGGATTCATCGACGCGGCGCAGTCGACGGTGTATTACACGCCGAACATCAGTTGGCGCCACGAGCCGCTCCGGCAACGCCTCACCGACCGTCTCGACCTCGACATCACCATTGACAATGACGCGAACGCGGCCGGTTGGGCCGAGTTCCGGTTCGGGGCCGGCCGGTTGTACAGCGACATGACCATGCTGACGATCGGCACCGGAGTCGGTGGTGCAATCGTCACCCAGGACCGGCTGTTCCGGGGAGGTTTCGGAGCGGGTGCAGAGCTCGGCCACATGCGTATCGTGCCCAATGGCCTCCCGTGTGGGTGCGGCGCGCACGGCTGTATCGAGCAGTACGGCTCCGGCCGCGCGCTGCTGCGTATGGCCAACGCGATCGCCGACGTCGGGGGAATCGGCCTCGGGCTCGCCGCGGTCCGCGAGGACAGAGGCGCGCTCTCCGGGCCGGATGTCGCCGAGCTGATTGTCGCCGGCGACCCGGGGGCGCTCCAGGCGCTGCGAGAACTCGGCACCTGGCTCGGACAGGCCTGTGCGTCGCTGAGTGCGGTGCTCGATCCGCAGGTCTTCGTGTTCGGCGGGGGTGTGGCGGTGGCCGGGGAGCTGCTGCTCACTCCGATCCGGGATGCGTATCTCGCGCACCTCCCGGCCCGGGGGTTCCACCCCGAACCCGCCTTCGTCATCGCCGAACTCGTCAACGACGCTGGGGTGGTGGGCGCCGCCGACTTGGCGCGCCTGCACTCGCAGAGCCGATAGCATCGCGCGAAGCCGTTAGAGTAGGGCAATCTCTGAAGGCGCAGGTTACGAATGTTTTACTGGTTCATGAAGAACCTGGTGGCGGGTCCACTGCTGAAGACCGCCTTCCGTCCGTGGGTCACCGGCCACGAGAACATCCCGGCCACGGGCGGGGTCATCATGGCCTCCAACCACCTGTCATTCATCGACTCGGTCTTTCTGCCCCTCGTGATGGACCGTCGGATCAGCTTTCTGGCCAAGAGCGACTACTACACGGGCCGCGGCGTGAAATCGTGGTTCATCAAGAACTTCCTCACCGCCACGGGGATGATCCCGATCGACCGGTCCGGCGGTAAGGCCTCCGAGGCGTCGCTGCAGACCGGACTCGGTGTGCTCGCCCGGGGCGAAGTGCTCGGCATCTACCCCGAAGGCACGCGCAGCCCCGACGGGCGGCTCTATCGCGGTCGTACCGGCGTTGCTCGCATGATCCTCGAGGGGGGGGTGCCGGTGGTCCCCGTGGCGATGATCGACACGGAGAAGGTGATGCCGATCGGAACCCGCGTCCCCAAGGTGCGCCGCATCGGAATCGTCATCGGCAAGCCGCTCGACTTCTCGCGATTCGAAGGCATGGAGGGCGACCGCTTCATCCTGCGATCGATCACGGACGAGATCATGTACGAACTGGATCGCCTGAGCGGTCAGGAGTATGTGGATGTCTACGCGTCCTCGGTCAAAGAGAAGCAGGCCTCGCTCAGCCGGTAGGCTGAGAAGTCGGGCGGGTCGCCCGGCATCCCGTGTGTATTGAGGACAAATTCCACCGTGTTCGACAGCAGTGAAGACCCCGTCGTGCTTGCAGATCCCTCCGTGGTCGCCGGGCTCGATCATTGGCGCACACTGCCGATCAAACAGCAACCGCAGTGGCCGGATGCGTCGGCTGTCGAGGCCGCCTCGGCAGAGCTCGCGACGCTCCCGCCCCTCATCTTCGCGGGCGAAGTTGACGTGCTGCGCGAACGCCTCGCCGCCGCCGCGCGCGGGCAGGCGTTCCTGCTGCAGGGCGGAGACTGCGCCGAGACCTTCGCCGGTGCCACGGCGGACGCCATCCGCAACCGGGTCAAGACGGTGCTCCAGATGGCCGTCGTGTTGACCTACGGGGCATCGACACCCGTGATCAAGATGGGGCGGATGGCCGGCCAATTCGCCAAGCCGCGGTCGAGCGACTCGGAGACCCGCGGCGAGGTGACGTTGCCCGCCTACCGCGGCGACATCGTCAACGGGTTCGATTTCACCCCGGAATCACGACGGGCCGACCCGCAGCGTCTCGTGCAGGGCTACCACACTTCGGCCTCCACCATCAATCTCGTTCGCGCCTTCACCCAGGGCGGCTTCGCTGACCTTCGGGAGGTGCACCGGTGGAATCAGGGATTCGCCCGCAATCCGGCGAATGTGCGCTACGAGCAGATGGCCCACGACATCGACAAGGCCATCAAGTTCATGGAGGCGGCCGGCGCCGACTTCGACGAACTCAAGCGTGTGGAGTTTTACACCAGCCACGAGGGCCTGCTGATGGACTACGAGCGGCCGATGACCCGTATCGACTCTCGCAATGGCACGCCGATCAACACCTCGGCGCACTTTCTCTGGATCGGCGAGCGCACCCGCGACCTCGACGGCGCGCATGTGGACTACATGTCTCGACTGCGAAATCCCATCGGTGTCAAGCTCGGCCCGACGACCAGGATCGACGACATGCTGCGGCTCATCGACAAGCTCGACCCGCACCGCGAGCCGGGGCGCCTCACCTTCATCACGCGCATGGGGGCCGGCACCGTCCGGGACGCTCTCCCACCACTGCTCGAGGCCATCAAACGGGTGGACGCGAATCCGCTCTGGGTCACCGACCCCATGCACGGCAACGGCCTGACGACCCCCAACGGGTACAAGACGCGCCGCTTCGACGATGTCGTCGACGAGGTCAAGGGTTTCTTCGAGGCACACCGTGCAGCGGGGACGTACCCCGGCGGCATCCACATCGAGCTCACCGGGGACGACGTCACCGAATGCCTCGGCGGCTCCGAGCAGATCGACGAAGCCACTCTGGCGACCCGCTACGAGTCCCTGTGCGACCCACGGCTCAATCACATGCAGTCGCTGGAACTCGCGTTCCTGGTGGCCGAGGAACTCGGCGTCCGCTAGCCTTCGCACGCCGGACCGTGCGCCCGTCCGTCGGACCGCGCCCACCCCCGCCGGACCGTGCGCCCGCCTGTCGGCCATGCGGTGACACAGTCGACCGCGTGGCCGACAGGCGGGCGCGCCGTCCGACACCGGACACGGGTCAGGGGAAGGACATCCCGACGGTGACGGAGGAACCCTTGTCGGCGAGGGCTCCCTGGTCGGGGGTCACCGAGCTGACCGTTCCCTTGTTGTAGGCGGCCAGAAGGGCACTACCGGAGTCTTTGAATTTGATGGCGAAGCCCGCGGCCTTGAGCGCCGCCTGTGCGGCGGACCACGACATGCCGACGACCGCGGGCACCGCAACCTGCTCCTTGCCCTTGGAAACCGTCAGCGATACGGTGTCGCCGGGGCGAACGATCTGGCCCGTCGTCAGCTCGATACCGATGACGCCGCCGGCGCCGATCGTGTCGCTGTAGACGTTGCTGCCGGAGGTGCCGGTGAGGTTTGCCTCGGTCTTGAGTTTCGCGATGGCATTCGCGAGGCTGAGGCCAACGACATCCGGAAGCGGCCCGGCGGAGACGACGAGACTGATCGGCTGCTTCTCGCCGTAAGTGGTGAGGGTGGAGAGGTCGACCCCGCCCGCACCGAGCGCGGCGATCACGACGTCCTTGCCGATCTTGGCGTCGAATTGGCGGGTCGATCCTTTGGCGTCGTAGCGGAATCGCGCGGTCGTGATCTCCTGGATGGCGGCGTTCTCCGCCTTCCCGGCCAGCGCGGGCACCGGGAGAAGCTCTGGACCGGTGGAGAGGAGCAGCGTGACCTGGCTGTTTTTGGGCACTCGCGTGCGGATCGCCGGATTCGTCTGAACCACGTCTCCCTTCGCCACCGCGACCGAGGGCGTCGAGCCCGGAGTGGGATTCACGATGAGTCCGAGGCCGCGGAGTGCGGCGGTCGCGGCGGTCGGGGACTGCCCGACGAGGTCCGGGATCGGAACCTGAGCGCCCGGACCAGAGCCGAAGTACCACCCGGTGCCTCCGGCGATGGCAGCCAGCAGGATGACGAGGGCGAACAACCAGAATCCCTTGCGCCGCCGCCGGTCGCTCTTCGCCGACAGCAGTGTGGCGGTCTCGGTGAGGATCGGCCCGGTACGGTGCCTCGCCTTCGGGGTGAGGATCTGCGTGTCATCGGTGTTCGCGGGTCTGGCCGGAGCAGCAGGCAGGATCATGGTGCGCTGGCTCGCCGTCAGCGGGGCCGAGTTCGCCGATTCATCGAGGCGCAGTACGGCTTCGGTTTCGTGGAGCTGGTCGAGCATCGCCTTGGCATCGCGCGGACGCTGGTCGGGGTCCCGTGCGGTCGCCCACAGCACGAGTTCATCGAGTTCGGCCGGAACCTTGGGATTCTTGGTGCTCGGGGTGGGAACGGTGTCGTTCGCGTGCTGATGAGCGATCTGGAAGGCCTGTTCGCCTCGGAACGGCTGCTCGCCGGCGAGCATCTCGTAGAGCATGATGCCCACCGCGTAGATGTCGCTCCGGGTGTCGGCGACCCCGCGGGTCACCAACTCGGGGGAGAGGTAGGCGATGGTGCCGAGCAGAGCGTTCCCGGTGGCCGTATTCGCCGATGCCGCCCGGGCGAGACCGAAATCACCGATCTTGATGCGGCCGTCGTCCGCAAGGAGGACGTTCTCCGGCTTCAGGTCGCGGTGCACGATGCCGTTCTTGTGCGCCGCCGCCAACCCGGCGAGGATCGCCTCCATGATGTCCATGGCCTGCATCGTCGTGAGCACCCGGTGTTCCGTCAGCAGGTCGCGCAGGGTGATACCCGGAAGGTATTCCATCACCAGGTACGCGGTTTCGCCGTCCTGCCCCTGGTCGTAGACGTTCACGACGTTCGGATGTGCGAGCCGCGCGGCCGAGCGGGCTTCCTGGATGAATCGCGCCTTGTACTGCGAATCGTCCGCAAGATGACCGTGCATGACCTTGATCGCGACACGACGTTCGAGACGCAGGTCGGTGGCCAGATACACGGTGGCCATGCCACCACGGGCAATGCGGGACCGCACCTGGTACCGGCCGTCGATGAGACGTCCGATCAGAGGGTCGCCGCTGTTGGTGGTCACCGACCGAGTCTAAAGATGGACGGCCGGATCATCCCGCCAAAACACCGTGACGAACATGCTCCGATCGGGCAACTGAGGGCAATCGTTATCTCGGCCGCGCTACTTGAAGGCCGCGAGCCAGTGGCGGGCGGAGGCCTCCCACTTCGCGTAGGCCGTCGGGAACGCCGAGAGCTGAACGGCCTGCGCCGCGTCCGTCACCGACTTGGTCTGCCAACCGGGGACATCGAGAAGTCCGCGAGTGTTTGCGGCGTTGGGATTCTTCGGGCCGCCGAAGAACAGTCTGGCTGCGTAGGTGGGCTGAAGGATCTGGGCCGGCGTGCCCCAGCCGGCGCTTGGTCTCTGCTGGAAGATTCCGATCGAGTCGCGGTCACCGTACTCGAGATTGCGAAGGCCCGACTCCTGGGCCGCGGCCGCGAGTGCGACGACGATTCCGTATTCCGGGACGCCGAGCGAACGGCCGATCGACACGATCGTGCGCGCGTTGCCCGTCATCTCGGAGGTCAACGGGACGACGGCGTTCGGGGAGGAGGGCACCGGGGAGCCGGCGGCCGGGATGATGAGGCTGCGGCCGCTGTAGATGATGCTCGACCAGGTCAGTCCATTTGCCGCGAGCAGTTCCTGCGAGGTGACGCCGAAGCGGGCGGCGATCTGCGCGACGGTGTCGCCGCTCGCGATCACGTAGGTCACCGGTGCACCGACCGCGGAGCGCCCGGACGGTGCCTCGACGAGCCGAATTTGGCTCGCCGGAGTCACGGATGCCACCCCGGTCGATCCGGGGATGGCGATGGTTTGGCCGGGATAGATGATGCTCGACCACGACAGTCCATTGGCGCTCAACAGGGTCTGGGTGTCGAGGCCGAACCGGGCGGCGATACCGGCGATCGAGTCGCCTTTCTGGATGCTGTACCGGCCGGTGACCGGGGCGACAGTTGGCTTCTCGGCGGACACCGCGCTACGTGCACCGAGCGTGAGCACCTGCCCGGGAAAGATGACGGACTTCCAACTGAGCCCGTTGAGGGCCAACACCGACGCGGTCGCGAGGCCGAATCGGCCGGCGATACTCGATACCGTATCGCCGGCGGCGACTCGGTAGTTGGCCGGAGTGATGGCCGCGATCGCAATGGTGCCGTGGGACACGGCGGCGGCGGTGTGCGGGTTGATCGCCGCTCGGGCGGCGGCGGTGAAGGCATCGCGGATGCTCTTGCCGAGTTCCGAAGGAGTCGACTTCGGCTTTTCGCGACGAAGGTCGACGGACTGCACCGGACCGGTCATGTTGAGGCTCATCGCCACCGACCCGGCTAGCACGAGGGGGATGGTGTTGAACAACCCGCGAGCCAATCTCCCCGGCTCGGAGCGCCCCGATTTCCGAGGGGTCGAGGTCTCCGCCGCTCGGTCGAATTTGTTGGTCATGTTCCCACCCCGCCCATCCACGCCCCGATACGGCACGTTGCGCCCACAGTGAACGCTGACACAGATCTATAACAGTGTCAATTAGCGGGGCTTATGTTGTTTCGGTTAACATGCACGAAACAATACGGGAGAGTTTGCGCTCGGGCCGCGGTCTGGCAGCATGGGGATCGTGACTACTGCTTCGGACCCTCGCTGGCTCACCCTCCCCGAACTCGTCGACATCCTCGGCATCGGGGTCAGCAAGATCCGCCGACTCATCGAAGACCGCAGCCTGCTCGCCGTGAAGGTCGACGGTGTCTGGAAAGTTCCCGAATCCTTCATCCGCGACGCCGAGCCGCTTCCCGAACTGAGAGGCACCCTGCTCGTGCTGCACGACAGCGGGTACAGCGACGACGAAGCGATGCACTGGCTGCTCACCGAGGAGGAGAGCATCGGCATCCCTCCCATCGATGCCCTTCGCGCCGGTCGCAAGGCGGAGGTGCGGCGGGTCGCACAGGCGCTCGGCTTCTAGCGGATGTCTAGAGCCGCCAGCAGGCCACGTCCACGTGCCAGTTGATCGTCTCCGAGAATCGCACAACGGCCCGTTCGGGCTGTGTCTGGCAGTAGCGTTGCGCCGCCGCCATCTGAGGCTGCCAGGCCGGACCCCCGGATCGACGGGTGTTCTGAGGCACGAATTGGGTGAGCATCAGCAGCAGCACCAGACCGCCGACGGTGAACCGGCCCGCGATCGAGACGATCAGAGGGGATGGTACGGGTCTCGGCTCCGCGGGACGAACGGCAATCTGCGGGGGAGCCGCGCACCCGCCGGTTCGTCTCCGAACCGTCGCGAGCGCCACCAGGGGGATGGCGAGAAGCATCATCGACGGGACGACTCCGTAGCGCACCAGCCACGGCGTGCCGAGGTCGTGCGCCGACATGGTGGAGTAGTCGTAGAACGGCGCCGGATTGAGCGCGATCGACACGCTGTAGATCAGGACGGAGCCAACGGCGAGTCCGATCACGGCGAGCCTCTGTGCACGGGATCCGCGGACCACCGCCACCACCGCTGCCGCCGCGAACGGGACGAGAAGCGCGATTCCCAGCGCGGCACCCCCGGCGAGCAGGGCAGGACCGATCGCCGATGGCGGAAGCCAGATCGGCATGACGGCATTGATCAGATAGCCGTACAGCGTCGACGCAATACCCGCCGGGGCGGTGGTGTTGGGGCTGCGGGGCCAGACCAGGGTGACGATGATCTGGGCGAGAGTTCCGATCAGGTACCCGAGGCGCAGCGGCCACCGTCGTCGGTCGCGTGGTCTCCAGAGCATCACCGGAAGCAGGAAGACGGATTGGATCTCGGTGAGTGCCCCGAAGAGGGCGAGGATGCCGAGAGCGACCGATCCGCGGCGGCTGCGCGGCCGGTAGAGGAGCATCCAGAACAGTCCCCAGAACATGAGGGAATGCAGGTTGGCGGCGTTTCCGAGCACCTCCCGGGGGGCGAGGGGAGCGAGCACCGTAATGCCGGACAGGAGGAGTCGGAGCGGCGCCGACCGCACGATGTCAACCGAGGTGACATAGACGACGGCGGCGATGACACCGGCCGCAAGACACGACAACGCAGTCATCCATTGGGCATAGTCGACGACGGGAGCGAACTGCACCGTGGCCGCGGCGATCAGCCGCGGAACCGTGTGCAGGTAGCCGGCATAGGGGATGACCAGCGAGTCGATCGGCCCGTATCGCATGGCATCCTGGAGGAAATTTCTCCCATCCTCCGCCCAGAGGGTGTCGCGGGCAACAGCGGGAAGGCGAAGCCAGGCGGCGAAAGCGGCCGAGAGGCCGATGAAGACGACGATCTGCCGACTGTTCCGCAGGGCCCAGGGTGCCAGCCGGAGGCGACGAGTCGGGCGCGCGGCGGTCGTCGCTCGAGGGGCATCGATCAGTGGCACGAACCCTCCGGCTGTCGGTTCTGCGGTGTCTTGGTGCCCCGGTTGGCGCATCGGTCGCGCCGCTGTGACGGCAACCGGTTGGCGGTCCGTTGGCAGTCGGATGGCGACGTGGTAGCCACTGTCCACTACCGATCGTGAACCGGTCGTGTCGTCGCGGGCGCCCCGCGCTCGCACCCTCCCGTCACCCGAACCGCACACTCTCGATCGGAACATCGTCACCGTACGGGTGCCGCGTGTGAGTGGTCTATGGCAGACCTGAACATTGCCTGTAGAACGATGACGAGCGCGACGCTCGGGGGATCGCCGGACTCTAGCGGCGGAGTTCGTAGATGACGCTGAGATGCCCGGGGATGGTCCGGGTGATGGTGAAACCCGCCGCCCTGAGACTGTCGAGCCCGTAGGTGTCGACGACCCGCCCGACCTTGAGTTCGATCACCCAGACGGTGGTGATTCCATCGAATCGTCCCCGCGCGAGGGCCTGGTCGACCGAGTAGGCCGCGTCGAACCAGGTGGTGTTTCGCTGGTACGGCGTCTTGAGCGCCACATCCACCAGGCCGACGAAGCCCGCCGGGTAGGTGTGCATTGCCAGGCGGGTGCGTCGATACGGCCTCGCCGTCTCATCGAAGACCACGGCGTCGCCCGGGGAAGCGTTGCGGGCTAGTGTCGCCGAGACGTTCGCCCAGTCGCTGTTGTTCTTCGAGTAGGGCTCACGCTGGCCGAGGTACGCGGGCGTCGCGACCACGATGATCGCCGCCACTCCGATCGAAATCGCCGCCCGCCGCCGCGCGCCGACCCAGTCGAGTGCCAGGGCCATGAGAATCGCGGCGGCGGGTGCGCAGAATGACAGATACCGCGCCGTGAAGTCGGAGAGGAGGAAGTGGCTGGCGATCAGGATGGTCGAGGGGACGAGGAGCCAGCTCGCCGCGACCACATCGAGACGAGGTCCGGAGGTAAGTTGCCCGAGCTCGTCGATGCGGGCAATTCCCAGGCGACGGTGGGCGATGAACACTCGAGCACCGTGGGCGCCCGCGGTGGCAAGCAGCACCCAGGCCACGATTGCGAACTCCGGGGTGCCGAACCAAAGGCCAACGGTGGTGGTGGCGAATCCGAGTTGCGGGGTACCCGCCAGATACGCGATCTGGCCGCGTTGCAGAACCGCGCCCACGATGATGGGACTGGCCGCCACCGCAGCGGAAAGACAGACGAAGATCCAGGTGCGGACGATTCGTCGACGCGCCCCCCGGGGGATTCCGGCGGTCGCCAGAATGACCGCGTGGGCGGCGGCGAAGAGCGCGACGTACAGGAAGACGTAGGTCCCCACCGCGAGCAACACTCCGTAGGACACCCAGAGAACCCGCGACCTTCCGTCGCGCCGTACGAGTTCGATCAGAACGAGGGTGAGCCAGGCGGCGAAGGCCGCACTGAACGCGTAGGAGCGCGCTTCCTCGCCCATATAGGTCACTCGCGGAATGACCGCGCAGATGACTCCCGCGGCAACGGCGACCCGCAGGGTGCTCAGCCGAAGTGAGATCAGCACGACGGCGGCGGTGGTGAAGCCGATGGCGATGGCGCTCGGCAGCCGCAACGAGAACGGTGAGGCGCCGAAGGCCTCCACCCAGAAGTGCAGGCCGAGGTAGTAGGTCCCGTGGACAAGATCGATGTGGGTGAGCATGCCGAACAGCGATGGAACGGAGCGTTGAGCCGACATGGCGCTCGCGGCTTCGTCGCCCCACAGGGAGGGAATCCACGAACCAAGTGCAGAGACCCCGGTCGCGAGCAAACCGAGCCCGATCACGACGGCGATCACGTGCTTCACCCGTGGTCGCGATTGCGGCATCGATTCGATTTTCGGCACAGTCAACTCTCCGACACTTCGGGTGCCCACTCGTTCAGGCCGACCTCTTGCTCACGGTGTCGGCCAACTCCACGAGCTGTTCCTTGGACGCGCGGCTGAGGGGGGCATCGCGGATCGCGCCGATCGCCAATTTCACATTGTGATCGATGATCCGTTCGACGTGTTCGACCGCGCCGCTGTCACGAATCGACGCTTGGAGCATCGACACCTGCTGGGGGGATAACTCTGCGTCGCCGAGCAGCTCGTCGAGAAGAGTCGTCGAGGTCGAGGGCAGCTTCGTGCGGGCGAGCGCGATCAAGACGGTGCGCTTGCCCTCGCGCAGATCGTCACCGGCGGGCTTGCCAGTGGTCTCGGGGTCGCCGAAAACCCCAAGCAGGTCGTCCCGCAACTGGTAGGCGATTCCCAGCGGAAGTCCGAACTCGCCAAGTGCCGTGGTCTGCTCGATCGATCCTCCGGCGAGGGTCGCGCCGATGGCGAGGGGCGCCTCGATGCTGTACTTGGCCGACTTATAGACGATCACCCGGTGCGCTCGAGTGAGCAACTCCGGCTCGGGATGGTTGCGCCAGCTGCGTTCTTCGAGGATGTCGAGATACTGGCCGACCGTCACCTCGGTGCGCATTCGATTGAATTCGAGACGCGCAGCGACCCGCGCCTCGGGCGAGGCGAGGGCGCGAAGCCCCGAGTCGAAGAGCTCGTCGCCCCAGCTCAGCAGGAGGTCGCCGAGAAGCAGGGCCGCGGACTGGCCGAAGCCGCGGGCGCTTCCGGCCCAGCGCCCCTCGTCGTGGAGTCCTTCGAATCTCTTGTGAGCACTCGGCAGCCCGCGTCGGGTGTCGGAGTTGTCCATGATGTCGTCGTGGACGAGGGCGGCGGCGTGGAAGACCTCGAGACCGCTCGCGGCCAGCACGACGGCGTCGAGGTCGCTCTGGACGCTCCGGTCGGGCATCACGTCGATGCTCGTGGAGTGCCCGGTCACGGACTGCCAGCCCCAATAGCAGAACAGCGCGCGGAAGCGTTTTCCCCCCCGAAGAAGATCGCGGGAGAAGTCGAGAAAGGGCAAGAGATCTGGTCCGATGGCGGCGATTACTGGCTCGCGTTCGTCGAGAAAGGCATCGATGTCACTCTGAACCAAGTCAACTAACCGCTTACTCTCAGGCACGGTTATAGCCTAGCCAGGTGGGGGAGCCTACTATTGAGATATCGCACGGTCGTGCCTCTGACCAGAAGGGAGTCATCATGCCGCTGTCGGAACAAGAACAGCGTCTCCTGGATGAGATGGAACGCAGTCTCTATCACAACGATGCCGACTTCGTCGCAACGGTCGGCTCGGGTCGAGGGCGCCCCACCTATCGCTCGATCGTGATCGGGGCCATCGTCGGCCTGCTCGGAATCGCCGTGATCGTCGCCGGCGTGATGCTTCAGCTCGCCATTCTCGGCGTGGCGGGATTCGTGGTCATGTTCGGCGGTGTCCTCCTCGCGATCTCGGCTCCCCGCCGTGCGGTCGAAGAGCCCGCCCGAGCCGCGGAGTCGCGATCGAAGGCCAGTTTCATGGATCGGATGAACGAGCGCTGGGACAAGCGCCAGGACGGGCGCGAGCAGTAGTCCGCTCCCACAGTTGAGGGTCGATCAAGAGATCGGCCCTTTTTTTGTGCAAATTTTGGCCAGAGTGGCGCATCGAGGGCTCCGCGGCCCACAAAACCCTCCACCGACGTTCCCCCCGAGATAGAGGGCAACGCCACCCCAGTTTGGGGCGATTTGGCGCGCAATTCATTGTTTTGTGGTGGAGAGTGGAGTAAAGTGGAGTACACCTGAATCCAGGCCGGCGAATGAGGGGGAGTGGACGATGTTCCTCGGCACGCACACCCCAAAGCTCGACGACAAGGGCCGCATCATCCTGCCGGCCAAGTTCTGGTCGGAGCTCGAGTCAGGCATCGTGATCACCCGCGGCCAGGAGCGCTGTCTCTACGTCTTCTCCACGCGCGAATTCGAGGAGCTTCACGACCGAATCCGGCAGGCCCCCGTCACCAGCAAGCAGGCTCGTGACTACCTTCGTCTCTTCCTCTCCGGGGCGAATGCCGAAGTCCCGGATGCCCAACACCGCGTGACCGTCCCCGCCGCCCTCCGGGCGTACGCGGGCCTCGGTCGAGAGCTCACCGTGATCGGTGCCGGCAACCGGGCCGAGATCTGGGACACCGCTGCGTGGGAGAGCTACTACGCCGAGCAGGAGAGCGCATTCGCCGACACCACGGAGGAGGTGATTCCCGGACTCTTCTAGCGCCCTTGTTCGTGACTCCCAGCCGTCGACTCGCCCTGACATCACTTCCCCGGTGACAGGTCGGACGGATGGGGATCAGGATCAAGGGACTGGACCACCGGTCATCATGGTCGACAACCAGATTCACACCCCAGTGATGCTCGAGCGCAGCATCGAACTTCTCGCGCCGGCGGTGTCTCAACCCGGAGCGGTCCTCGTGGACGCCACGCTCGGCATGGCCGGTCACGCCGAGGCGTTCCTGCAGCAATTCCCCGAACTCGTGCTTGTCGGTCTCGATCGCGACACCGATGCCCTCGCCATCGCCAACGAACGCCTCGCACCCTTCGGCGAGCGGGTCCATCTCGTGCACACCGTCTACGACCGGTTCGAAGAGTCGCTGCGCGACCTCGGCCTGTCCGAAGTGAGCGGCGTCCTCTTCGACCTCGGTGTCTCCTCGCTCCAACTCGACCGGGTGGAGCGCGGCTTCTCCTACTCGAAAGACGCCCCTCTCGACATGCGCATGGACGCGAGCTCCCCCCTCACCGCCGAGCGCATCCTCGCCGACTACAGCGAAGCCGAACTCCGCCGCCTCTTCTGGGAGTTCGGCGAAGAACGCCTCGCCGCGCGCTACGCGAAAAGAATCGTGGAGAGCCGTGCGGATGCTCCCCTCGTGCGCTCGGCCGCGTTCGTGGACCTGATCACGAAAGCAACGCCGGTGGCCGTGCAGCGCACCGGACATCCGGCGAAACGGGTGTTCCAGGCGTTGCGGATCGAGGTCAACCAGGAGCTGACCGTGCTCGAGCGCGCCATCCCGGCCGCCATATCCTCGCTCACCCTCGGGGGTCGGATCGTCGTGCTCGCCTACCAGTCGCTCGAAGATCGCATCGTCAAGCGGGCTTTGGCCGCAGCATCCTCGTCCACGGCACCCGCCGGGTTGCCCATCGAACTGCCGGAACATCGGCCAGAGCTGAAGCTGCTCGTTCGAGGCGCGGAACTGGCCTCCGACGACGAAAAGGCCGCGAACCCGCGGTCAACCCCAGTGCGGCTACGCGCCGCCGAACGCATTCGGAGGGCCGTATGAGCACCACTCTCGCCATCGATCTGCCGGCCTTCGCTCCGAGCGAACTCGCCCCGGGAGAGCGGCACGACCATCGCAGACACATCGAGATCGTGTCGACCCGAAGTCAGAAGCGGGCGCGCCCCCGGGTGGTCTATGCGCTCGTCGCCGTCGCCGGACTGTTCGTGATCCTGATGGCCCAACTGCTGCTCAGCGTCTGGCTCTCGCAGGGCGCCTACGACATCTCGCGGCTGCAACAGTCTCAGCGCGCACTCTCGAACGATCAGCAAATGCTCGTCGAGTCGCTCAACGTTCTCCAGTCTCCCCAGAACCTCGCCGGCCGTGCCTCCGCCCTCGGGATGGTCTTGAACACCGGAAGCCAGGGCTTCCTCAGTCTCACCGGCGGTGTCTCCCGCGCCCCGACGGCGGCGAAGGCCGACACGACGGTCGCCCCTAATGCCGCGACGTACACGCCGAACATCCTCATCACCCCGGACATCTCCTCGCTCGGAGCGGCGGCAGCGGCGGCAGCGGCCGCCGGAACCGCTGGCGCCCCCGCTGCGGCGAATGCAGGCGCGCCTGCGGCGACAGCGACCCCCGGTTCTGTAGCGTCCACTCCGGGGGGATCGGCACCGACAACGCTGCCTTCGCCGATCACCCACTAGTCGGTGTCCGCCTCGCCAGGTGGTGAACCGCGAACCACGTACCGGAGGGAGCGACCGTGAGAAATCCGCCTCACAACCGACGTCGGCTTGCGTTGGCGATCGTCGTCGTCTTCGCGGTGGTCGGCGTGTTCGCCGTCCGTCTCGTCGACATCCAGATCGTGCGTGCCGACCAGCTCAATGCCGACTCGCTGAGCAAGCGGTCGGTCGCAACCCCGAGCTACGCGGCCCGCGGTGACATCGTCGACACGAACGGCGTGATGCTCGCCGACACGGTGAACCGATACGACCTCACCGCCTCCCCGCAAAACATCGCCCTGATTCCCGCGGCGGGATTCACCCGGGTGGCGAAGGACGGCAGCAAGTCCCTGGTGACCGTGATGCAGGCCGCGACCGAGATCGCGACGCTCACAAAACAGGACCCGGCGGCGGTGATGCTCGCCCTCACCAAGTACCCGAAGTCCAACTACGCGCTGGTCGCCAAGGTGCTCGACCTGCCGACCCGTCGTGCGATCGAGGCGCTGAAGATCCCCGGGCTCTATTTCCAGTTGCATCCCAAGCGCACCTATCCGGATGGCTCGGTCGCCGGCAATCTGACCGGCTACATGAACACGGACGGCCCGGGCGGCGGTCTCGAGGTCACCGCGAACAAGTGCCTGGCCAGCACCGATGGGAGTTCGACTTACGAGCAGGGCGCCGACGGCGTCCAGATCCCGGGTAGCGCCATCACCACGAAGGCCTCTCACCCGGGCGGCACCCTCAAGCTGACGATCGACAGCGATCTGCAGTGGTTCGCGCAGCAGGCCATCGCGGAGCAGGCCACCGCCATCGGCGCACAGTCCGGTACCGCCATCGTTCTCCGCATCAAGGACTCCCACCTCATGGCGGTGGCGGACTGGCCGAGTGTCGACCCGAACAACATCAACGGCACCCCGATCGGCAACGTCGGCTCGCTTGCGTTTTCCGCCCAGTACGAGCCGGGATCCGTCTTCAAGGCCATCTCGGCCGCGACGATCATCGACACCGGCACCGGAACCTCCACGATGCAGGCCACCGTGCCGTGGCAGTGGGCGGCGCCGAACGGTGCGCGAGTCAACGACTTCGCGCCGCATCCGATTCAGCGTCTCACCCTCACCGGCGTGCTTCAGAACTCGTCGAATGTCGGAATCTCCATGCTCGGCTCTCAGGTGCCGGAGAACGTCCGGCTCGACTACATGAAGCGGTTCGGACTCGACCAGACCAGCGCGGTCAAGTTCCTCGGCGAGGCGACAGGGAGCATTCGACCCCTTCCGTGGGACGCTCAGACCCACTACAACGTGCTCTTCGGGCAGGGCGTATCGGCCACGGCCCTGCAGGTCGCGCAGATCTTCGCCACCCTCGGAAACGGGGGGGTCCGGCTGCCGACGACCCTCGTGGAGAGCTGCACGGCCGCGAACGGCGCGGTGACCGATGTCCCCTCGACCTCGGGCATCCGAGTGGTGTCCGCCGCTACCGCCAAGACGGTGACCAACATGCTCGAGAGTGTCGTCCAGGGCGGCGAGCTCTCCCAGGCGGTGAAGATCCCCGGCTACCGGGTCGCCGGCAAGAGCGGTACCGCAGAGGTCGCCTCCGGGGGGAGGTACACGGGCGACCGGGTCGTCTCTTTCGCCGGAATCGCCCCGGCGGAGAACCCCCAGTACGTCGTTGTGGTCACCTACACGAAGCCAGCTACCATGAAGAGTTCGGCCGCCGCGGCGCCGACGTTCAAGAAGATCATGTCCCAGGTGCTCACAAAGTACCGGGTGCCCCCGTCGACAACGCCATCCACCTATCCGGCGACGACCTGGTAAGAAAGTAGACGCTGTGACTGCACGGATTCCCCCGGTTCTCCGACCGGAGCATCCGCTGGCCCGGCCGCTCGCCGCCCTGGTGTCGGAGTTCGGCCTCCACTCGATCGGTTCCCTCGACGGCGTGGAGGTCACCGGGGTGACACTCCGGTCGACCGAGGTCGAAGCCGGTGACCTGTACGTGGGCATCCAAGGGCTCAACAGCCACGGCGCGCAATTTGCGAAGCAGGCGGCCGGCAGTGGTGCCGTCGCCATCCTCACCGACGCGGTCGGCGCCGAACTCGCAGCGGACAGCGGGCTTCCGATCGTCATCGTCGAATCTCCCCGGGCGGCCCTCGGAAACATCTCGGCGTGGGTGTACCGCACGAACGAGCATCCGCCCCTCATGTTCGGTATCACCGGCACCAACGGGAAGACCTCCACCGCGTACATCCTCGAGGCGATCCTGAGGCAACTCGGGCTCGTGACCGGTCTCTCCTCCACTGCCGAACGTCACATCGGTACCGAGAGTGTGGTGTCGAGGCTGACCACCCCCGAAGCGAGCGAGATGCATGCCCTTCTCGCGCGGATGCGAGAGAGCGGGGTACGCGCCGTCGCCGTGGAGGTGAGTGCGCAGGCCCTCACCAAGAATCGGGTCGACGGGCTCCTGTTCGACGTGGTCTCCTTCACCAACCTCAGCCACGACCACCTCGACGACTACGCCGATATGGACGAGTACTTCGAAGCCAAGCTCGCGTTCTTCGATCCGGAGCGCGGAAAGCGCGGGGTCGTGTCTCTCGACACCGCCTGGGGTCACAGGGTGGTCGACCGGTCGCGCATACCGGTCACGACGGTATCGGCGACGCCCGGCGTGGTCGGAGAGTGGAATGTCGAGATTCTGGACGAACGCGCCTCCGGTGTGACGTTCGCGCTCAGCGGTCCGGAGGGGAGATCGATTTCCACTCACGTTCCGTTGATCGGATGGCACATGGCGGCCAATGCGGCACTGGCCATCGTGATGCTCGTCGAGGCGGGGTTCGCCCTCGAGGCGATCGGGCACGCGCTCGAACACGGCATCGACGCCTATCTCCCCGGCCGAACCGAGCGGGTCTCGGGGGATCGGGGTCCCTCCGTCTACGTCGACTTCGGGCACAGCCCGGATGCCTTCCTCAACACCCTCGGCGCGGTGAGCAAGTTCACCACCGGTCGCGTGATCATGGTGTTCGGAGCGGATGGCGACCGCGACGCGACAAAGCGACACGAGATGGGGCGGGTTGCCTCCGAGGGCTCCGACATCCTGGTGATCACCGACCATCATCCACGGTTCGAAGACCCGGAATCGATTCGGGCCACCCTGATCGAGGGAGCGCGACGCGCCGAACACCAGGCCGAGCTACACGAGGTGAGTCCGCCCGAGAAGGCGATCCGCCTGGCGGTCTCTCTTGCCCGCGAGGGGGACTCCATCCTGTGGGCCGGTCCCGGACACCAGGACTACCGCGACATCCGCGGAGTGCGCACGACCTACTCTGCACGAGCGGAGGCCCGTGAGGCCCTGCGCGAGGCTGGCTGGGCCTAGGTGATCTCGCTCACGCTGGCCGAACTCGCCTCGGCCGTCGACGGCGAGCTGAGGATGTCGACAGGGTCCCACGACGACGACGACACCTCCGGGCCGATCCAGACGGACTCGAGGCTCGTGACACCCGGTTCGATCTTCATCGCCCTCCCCGGAGAGGTGTCCGACGGTCACCTCTTCGCCCGCTCGGCGATCGACAACGGAGCGTCACTGCTCATCGTGGATCATCCGCTCGAGCTGCCGGCCACCCAGATCATCGTGGACGACACGCTGACGGCACTTGCGGATCTGGCGCGCTTCGTCGTTGCGCGGGTGCGATCCAGAGGCAGATTGTCGGTTGTCGGCATCACCGGTTCGAACGGCAAGACCACAACGAAGAACCTGCTTCGGGCGGTGCTGGAAGCGACCGGGCCGACCATCGCACCGCCCGGATCGTTCAACAACCAGGTCGGGGCACCCCTCTCGATGCTCTCGGTCGACTTCGACACCCGCTACCTCGTCATCGAGATGGGGGCTTCGGGGGTGGGGGATATCGCTCGGATCGTGCGCATCGCCAAGCCCGATATCGCGGTGGTGCTCACGGTGGGCCTCGCCCACGCCGGGGAATTCGGCGGAATCGAACAGACCAAACGGGCAAAGGCCGAGATCGTCACCGATTTGCCCCCCGAGGCGGTCGCCGTCTTGAACGTCGATGATGAGCGGGTCGCCTCGATGGCCGCCCTCACCCGAGCCCGCCCGCTGTGGTTCGGACTGGATGCCTCGGCCGACGTTCGCGCGGTCGACCTGCGCGCCACCGCATCCGGCACCGAGTTCACGCTCATCGTGGGCGACCGCCGGCGGGACGTCAGACTTCGGATCCTCGGCGAACACCACGTGATGAACGCCCTCGCGGCGCTCGCCGTCGCGATCGAGCTCGGCATCGACCTCGACGGGGCGATCGCCGCGCTCGAATCCGTGCCGCGAGCGGAGCGCTGGCGCATGGAACTCCTCACCCGGCCCGACGGTGTCGTCGTGATCAATGACGCCTACAACGCGAGTCCCGATTCGATGGCCGCCGCTCTCAAGACTCTCGCCCAGATCGTCGAACCGGGCCAGCGCTCCGTCGCGATCCTCGGCGAGATGGCGGAACTCGGCGAATTCTCCGATGAGGAGCACGATCGCATCGGGCGCCTCGTCGTGCGCCTCAACATCCAGAAACTCATCGTGGTGGGCCACGGAGCACGCCATATCCACAATGCTGCCGGTCTCGAGGGTTCATGGGACGGGGAGTCGGTGCTCGTGGAGTCCGCCGATGAGGCCTACGATCGAATCAGTGATTCCCTGCGTGCGGGCGACGTGATCCTCGTGAAGTCGTCGAAGTCCGCCAATCTCCGTTTTCTCGGCGACCGGATCGGTGAGGTGAGTTAGGTGATCGCGCTTCTCACCGCCGGCGGGGTCGGGATGGTCTTCACCCTCCTGTTGACGCCGCTTTTCGCACGGATCTTTCGCAGCCTCAAACTCGGCCAGTTCATCCGGGCCGACACCCCGACCACGCACGTGATGAAACGGGGAACCCCAACCATGGGGGGAATCGTGTTCATCACCGCAGCCATCCTCGGTTACTTCGTCGGCCACCTGGTCGGTGGTGACTCTGTGTCGGGGGTGGGCGTCCTGACGCTCGCCATGATGGCGGGGCTCGGGTTGATCGGTTTCCTTGACGACTTCCTCAAGGTCAAGAGGCAGAACAGCATCGGATTGCCCGCCTCCTACAAGATCCTCGGGACCGTCCTCGTGGCGATCGGGTTCGGTATCGTGGCCGTCACGTATCGCGACGCGAACAACCGCACCCCGGCGTCGACGGCCATCTCCTTCGTGCGCGACCTCAACTTCAACCTCGTGACGGTGTTCGGGGTCACCATCGGGGTCGCGCTCTTCATCGTCTGGGTGGTGCTGATCACCACCGCGACGACGAATGCCGTCAATCTCGCCGACGGTCTCGACGGTCTCGCGGCCGGCTCATCGATCCTCGCGGTCGGGTCGTACATCATCATCGGATTCTGGCAGTCGAATCAGTCCTGCTTCAGCCGGACCATCGTGACAAGCGACAACTTCTTCAAGTGCTACACCGTGTCACGTCCACTGGACATCGCGGTGGTTTCGGCGGCGATCGTCGGCTCGCTGATCGGATTCCTCTGGTGGAACACGTCGCCGGCGCAGATCACGATGGGGGACACCGGGTCCTTCGGTCTCGGGGGCGCTCTCGCCGCACTGGCGATCCTCTCCCGCACCGAATTGCTTCTCGTGCTCATCGGCGGGCTGTTCCTCGTGATCACCGGTCAGGTGATCGTGCAGCGCATCTACTTCAAGATCACCCGGGGCAAACGTATCTGGCGGGCCAGCCCGCTGCACCATCATTTCGAGATGAAGGGATGGGCGGAAGTCACCATCGTTGTCCGGTTCTGGATCGTTTCGGGACTCTTCGTCGCGGCCGGAGTGGGCACCTTCTACCTGGAATGGCTCTCCCGGGTTCCCTGATGGCGAGGACTGCGCAGGAGGTCGGCGGCCTGATGGGCTGGAGTGCGGACTGGTCGGGCCTCCGGGTCGCCGTGCTCGGACTCGGCCTCACCGGATTCTCGGTGGCCGATACGCTCGCCGAATGCGGAGCCGAGGTGGTCGTGCTTGCGGACGGCGCCGAGGACGCGACCGCAGACCTCCTCGGGGTCATCGGGGTGCCGCTGGTCCGCGAAAACCTGGTCGCCGAGCTTGCCGAGTTCGCACCGGAACTGGTGGTGGTGTCGCCCGGCTTCTCCCCGCGGCATCCCCTCGTGGCCTGGTCGACGGGGGCGGGTGTGCCGGTCTGGGGCGACGTGGAGTTGGCCTGGCGCCTACGCGATCGTTCGGGCATCGTTGCCGAGTGGATCGCGATCACCGGAACCAACGGCAAGACCACGACCACTCAGCTGACGACCGCGATGCTCGTCGCCGACGGAAAGCGCGCCATCGCCTGCGGCAACGTCGGGGTTCCGGTGCTCGACGCCGTTCGGGACCCGACGGGATTCGATGTGCTCGTGGTGGAGCTCTCGAGCTTTCAGCTGCACTACCTGCACTCGATGTCGGCCTGGGCGAGCGCCTGCCTCAATGTGGCCGACGATCATCTCGACTGGCACGGGTCGGCGGAGGCATATCGCCAGGCCAAGGGAGTCGCCTACGAGCGCACCCGGGTGGCCTGCGTCTACAACCTCGAGGACCAGGCGACCAGGCGACTGGTCGAATCGGCCGAGGTCGTCGACGGATGTCGCGCGATCGGTTTCGGCCGGGGACTCCCCGGGCCGAGCGACATCGGACTTGTCGGCCAGATCATCGTCGATCGCGCCTTCCTCGAGGATCGTTGGCGATCAGCAATCGAGATCACGACGATAGACGAGCTCGCCGCCGTCGGCCTCGGGGCTCCGCACATGGTCGCCAACGTGCTCGCCGCCTGCGCGCTCGCGCGCTCCTTCGGCGTCTCGGCCGCTCGCATCCGATCCGCGCTTCGGGGGTTCCGAATGGATCCCCACCGCACCGAGACGATCCTCGAGCGCGGCGGCATCCGTTGGGTCGACGACTCCAAAGCGACCAACCCGCACGCGGCACAAGCCGCCCTCGAGTCATTCGAATCCGTGGTGTGGGTCGTGGGGGGTCTGCTCAAGGGGGTCGACGTCAACGGGCTCGTCGCCGCGAACGTGTCCCGATTGCGCGCCGCGGTCGTGATCGGCCGGGATCGGGCGGCGCTGCGGGAGGCGTTCGCGCGACACGCGCCGGAGCTGCCGGTGTTCGAGGTCGACACCGCCGAGACTGAGGAGGTAATGCCGTCTGTCGTGAGATTGGCGGCGGTCGCCGCCCGGCGGGGAGACACGGTGCTGCTCGCCCCGGCAGCGGCATCGATGGATCAGTTCACCGATTATGCGGACCGGGGCAACCGGTTCGCAGACGCGGTACGAGAAACAGCGGGGGAGGGCAACGATGACGACGAGCCTCCCCCGGGCGAAGGCGAGATCCGCGACTCGGACGACGGCGACTATCCCGAATGACGCCAGGCGCGGCCCGGCCGCAGTAGTCGCGGTGAAGCGACTGTTCGCGGCCGAGACCGGAAACTACTTCCTCCTGCTCGGCACCACCCTGTTCCTCGTCGTCTTCGGGCTCATCATGGTGCTGTCGTCTTCGGCCGTGGAGTCGTACAAGTCGAGCGGGGATTTCTTCAACGGGTTCGTCCGCCAAGTGCTGTTCGCCGCGATCGGCGTACCGCTCATGCTCCTGGCCGCCCGCATGCGCGCGGCATTCTGGAAGCGCTGGTCCGGAATCTTCCTGATGATCGCTCTCGGCCTCCAGCTGCTCACCGTCGCGACGCCGCTCGGTTCCGCACGGGGCGGCAACCGCAACTGGATCACCATCGGGTCGTTCACCGGTCAGCCCTCGGAGCTGGTCAAGGTGTCGCTGGTGATCTGGCTCGGCTACATCCTGCTCAAGAAACGAGACGTGCTGGACAACTGGCGTCAGCTGATCATCCCGATCGTGCCCATCGCCGGTGTCGCCATCGGGCTCGTATTGCTCGGTGGAGACCTGGGAACGTCCATCATCCTGACCGCCATCGTGGTGGGGGCGATCTTCTTTGCGGGCGTGAGGCTGCGCTTCCTCGGCATCCCGCTCGTCCTCATCGGGTTCGCCGGGGCGGCGGCGGCTGCTGCGAGCACTTCCCGTCAAGACCGTATTCAGGCCTTCCTCAGCGGGTGCAAGACGGCCAGCGACTTCGCCGGCAATTGCTGGCAGACGGTTCACGGCTGGTGGGCGCTCGCCTCCGGAGGAGTGTTCGGCGTCGGACTCGGCAATTCCAAAGCCAAGTGGTCGTGGCTGCCGGAGGCCGACAACGACTTCATCTTCGCGATCATCGGCGAGGAACTCGGACTGCTCGGGGCGATCCTCGTGCTCGTGCTCTTCATCGTGCTCGCCATCTCCTTTGTGCGCATCGCCCGCGCGAACCCGGACCCCTTCGCAAAGGTCACGGTGAGCGCGGTGATGGTCTGGATCGTCGGTCAGGCCTTCGTGAACATCGCGGTGGTGCTCGGCATCCTGCCGGTGCTCGGGGTGCCTCTTCCCCTCATTTCGGCCGGAGGCTCTGCCCTCGTGACGTCCCTCATCGGCATCGGGATCGTGCTGTCCTTTGCGCGCCAGGCACCGTCGGTCGGCGCGACCGCGTCGCCCGACGGTCGGCCGACGTGACCCGCTACCTGCTCACCGGCGGGGGCACTGCCGGTCACGTCAACCCGCTGCTCGCCGTCGCGGACCGCATCATCGCCCGGGAGCCCGATGCCGTCGTACGCGTGCTCGGCACGGCGGAGGGACTCGAGGCGCGACTGGTTCCCGAGCGGGGGTACCGTCTTCTTGTGGTGCCAAGACTGCCGTTTCCCCGCCGGCCGAATCTGGCCGCGTTGCGCTTTCCTGGCCGGTTCGCCCGTCTCGTCTCCGAAATTCGCGGAGTGATCCGCGAGCAGGGCATCGACGTGGTCGTGGGATTCGGCGGGTACGTCTCCGCGCCGGCCTACCTCGCGGCCAAACGGGAGCGGGTCGCGATCGCCGTGCACGAGGCGAACGCCCGGCCCGGAATCGCCAACCGGCTGGGAGCCCGGCTCACCCGGTTCGTCGGCGTGGCCTTCCGGTCCGCACGCCTTCCGCACGCCCGCTTCGTGGGGATGCCGCTCCGGCGCGAGATCGAGGGGCTCGACCGGCCGGCCGAGCGCGCGGCGGGTGTCGCGTTTTTCGGACTTTCGCCGGACCGTCCCACCCTGTTGGTGACCGGTGGCTCTCAGGGCGCCAAGCGGATCAACGACACGGTGAACGAGACGGCAGCGACCATCATCGGGGCCGGCTGGCAGATTCTTCACATCACCGGTGAACGCTCGGGCCAACCGACCACCGGTGTCGACCACTACGTTCACCTGCCCTACTGCGATCGGATGGAACTGGCTCTTGCCGCAGCCGATCTCGCCGTCGCGCGCGCCGGTTCGGCGACCGTGAGCGAGTTTTCGGCGCTCGGAGTTCCCGCGGTCTACGTGCCGCTGGCGATCGGAAACGGCGAACAGCGTCTGAACGCCCGGGGGGTCGTGGAAGTCGGCGGTGCCCTCATCGTCGACAATGGCGACTTCACACCGCAGTGGATTCGGAGCAGCCTTGTTCCGCTGCTCCAGAGTCGTGCCCTGATCGCCGACATGGCCGCGAGGGCGCTGTCGGTCGGCGTGCTCGACGGGGCCGATCGCATGGTCGACCTCATCGGGGATGCTCGAATCGCGTCCCGGGACGGAACACGATGATCAAGTCGGACTTCTCCCAGCTCATGCCGGCCGCGGTCGGTCGGGCTCACTTCGTCGGTATCGGCGGAGCCGGAATGAGCGGCATCGCCCGCCTGTTCCTCGAGGCCGGGATCCCGGTGACCGGTTCGGACATCCGGGCCACCGAGACGGTCGAAGACCTTCGCGCCGCCGGAATCCCGGTGGCGATCGGGCATGCCGCGGCGAATATCGACGGGGCGGACATGCTCATCGTCACCGGGGCGATCGCCGAGGACAATCCCGAGTTTCTCGCCGCCCGGGACCGAGGGCTCCCCATCGTGCATCGCGCTCGGGCTCTCGCCTGGCTCACTCGAAATCATCGAGTGGTCGCCGTCGCCGGGGCGCACGGCAAGACCACGTCGACGGCGATGGTCGTGACCGCCATGCTCGCGCTCGAGGCCGATCCGAGCTTCGTCAACGGGGGAGTGATCCGCTCGCTCGGGGTGAGCGCGGCGACCGGCGCCGGCGAGGTCTTCGTCGTGGAGGCGGATGAATCCGACGGGTCGTTTCTGCTCTACGACGCCGCGATCTGCCTGATCACCAACGTCGATCCGGATCACCTCGATCACTACGGCTCGGAGGAGGCCTTCGAGGATGCCTTCGTCACCTTCGCACGCGCGGCATCCGAGCGGGTGGTGATCTCGAGCGATGACCCGCGCGCCGTCTCGGTGACGACACGCCTGCGGGACCGGAGTGTGCTCACCTTCGGGCAGCACGAGAGCGCCGACATCCGCCTTCATTCCATCGAGAGCGCCGAGACGGTGGCCTTCACGCTTCGATATCTCGGCGTCGACTACAGCACGCGACTGCGGGTAGCCGGCCTGCACAACGCGATCAATGCCGCCGGCGCGTTCGGAGTGCTGGTTTCTCTCGGCAGCGAACCTCAGACCGCACTCGATGCCATCTCGCTGTTTGACGGCACCGAGCGGCGATTCGAGTTCCGCGGCGAGGTGCGCGGAGTTCGCGTCTACGACGACTTCGCTCACCACCCGACGGAGATCCGGGCGGCTCTTTCGGGCGCCCGGGGAGCGGTGGGACGCGGGCGTCTCATCCCGATCTTCCAGCCCCACCTCTACTCGCGAACGAAACAGTTGGCGCGGGAGTTCGCCGAGACCTTCGAGAACCTCGCAGACATCACGATCGTGGTGCCGATCTATGGCGCACGCCAAGCGCCCGAACCGGGAGTGACGGGAGAACTCATCACCCGCCGGTTCGACGACCCGTCCCGCGTTCGCTACTTCGACGACTGGACCGATGCCGTCGACTTTGCGGCGACCATTGCGCGACCGGGCGACTTCGTGATCCCGATGGGCGGGGGCGACATCTACCGGGTGATCCCGCAACTGCTCGAGGCGCTAGCGCCGGCCACGGATTCGTCCGAGACCGGGTCGTCGTGAAACGGCCGGGCGGATTCGATCGGCCGACCGCCCCGCCATCGGGCTGGCCGTCGCCCAGTGCGCCGGCGCCCGCCGAGCCCCGATCGCCGGGACCGGCAAAGACCGCACCACCCCCGTCCTCGCTGCCAAAAACGACGCTGCCGAAAGGGGCGCTGCCGAAAAGCGCGCTGCCGAAAGGGGCGCTGCCGAAAACGACGCTGCCGAAAACGACGCTGCCGAAAACGACGCTGCCGAAAGGGGCGCTGCCGAAAACGACGCCAGCGGTCGCGCCCGTGGCCGCGGATCAAGCGGTGACTCCCCGACGTTCCGGCACGGGTCGAACACGCCAGCCGACACCGGATGCCGCGGCCCGGCGCGACCTCAAGCGCGCCGAAAGGGCCCGCCGCCGTTACGAGCGCGGAGAGGCCCGCCGGTTCACTCGCCGATCGAGGCGTCGACGAATCTCGTGGCTCGTTGGCGGGGCATCCCTGCTTCTCGTCACCGGTCTCATCACCGGGGCCGTGTACTCCCCACTGCTGTCGCTCAAACAAATCCGGATCGAGGGTGCCTCGCGAGTGAGCGCGGCGAGTGTGCGAGCGGCGGTGGCCGGGCAAATCGGCCGGCCTCTCGCGCTCGTCGACTTCGCCGCGATCACCCGATCGCTCGGCAGGTTCCCGCTGATTCGCAGTTTCGTCACCGAGACGGTCCCGCCCGACACCCTGATCATCCGGATTGCAGAACGCGCGCCGATCGCGAGTCTCGCGACCTCGACCGGGTTTTCGGTCGTCGACCCGGCCGGCATCGTCATCGAGTCGGGGGCGGCGCGCGCCCCGAGCCTTCCGCTTATCGAACTGGGGGCGGCCTCAACGAACAGCCCCGCTTTCACCGCCGCGGTCGGCGTCCTCCTCGCCCTCCCAGCCGACCTCCTGAAGCGGGTCGACACGGTGACGGCCCAGACCGCCGATGACGTCACACTCGCCCTCACGGGTGGGACCACAGTCGTCTGGGGGAGTCCCGAGCAGTCCACACTGAAGGCGCGCGCCCTGTCGGCAGCGGTCGCGGCTCCGGATTCGGCCGGCGCGACATCCTTCGACGTGTCCGCCCCGACGCACGTCGTCTTCACCAAGCGCTGATAGCGTTCGCGCGCCAGGGAATCTTCGATCACTTCGCGACACGCGGGATGTCCTCTCGGCCGGATCGGGCTGTGCCGGTTAACTTCAAATCAAGAAATCTATACCGGGCATAACTTTAAAGCTCAGGTAGAGGTTGAAAGTTTCTAGCGGAGGCCGGACGTGACAACGAACCAGAACTACCTAGCTGTGATCAAGGTGGTCGGCATCGGCGGCGGCGGCGTCAATGCCGTCAACCGCATGATCGAACTCGGCCTTCGCGGCGTCGAGTTCATCGCCATCAATACGGATGCCCAGGCCCTGTTGATGAGCGACGCCGACGTGAAACTCGACGTCGGCCGCGAGCTCACCCGTGGCCTCGGAGCCGGCGCGGACCCGGAGGTCGGTCGTCGGGCAGCGGAGGACCACGCGGAGGAGATCGAAGAGGCTCTCGCCGGGGCCGACATGGTCTTCGTCACCGCAGGGGAGGGTGGCGGCACCGGCACCGGAGGTGCACCCGTCGTGGCGCGAATCGCCAAGTCGATCGGTGCCCTCACCATCGGCGTCGTCACGCGCCCCTTCGGTTTCGAGGGAAAGCGTCGCGCCGCCCAGGCAGATGTCGGAGTCTCGGCCCTCAAGCAAGAGGTCGATACCCTCATCGTCGTGCCCAATGACCGACTGCTCGAGATCAGCGACCGCGGCATCTCGTTCCTCGAGGCCTTCGCCACCGCCGACCAGGTTCTCCTCGCGGGCGTGCAGGGCATTACGGACCTCATCACCACGCCGGGGCTCATCAACCTCGACTTCGCCGATGTGAAGTCGGTGATGCAGGGGGCAGGTTCGGCGTTGATGGGCATCGGGTCAAGCCGTGGAGCCGACCGGGCGATCAAGGCAGCGGAGCTCGCCGTCGCGAGCCCGCTTCTGGAGGCCTCGATCGATGGTGCGCACGGTGTGCTGCTCTCCATCCAGGGCGGCTCGAACCTCGGTATCTTCGAGATCAACGATGCGGCGCGTCTCGTGCAGGAGGCCGTGCATCCCGAGGCGAACATCATCTTCGGGGCGGTGATCGATGACACGCTCGGTGACGAGGTTCGGGTCACGGTGATCGCCGCCGGGTTCGATGGCGGTGAGCCGGTGGTGAAGAAGGATGAGCGCCGATCCGTCGCCATCGAGGTGCCGGTGCCGGTATTCGCCGGTGTGTCCGGCTCCGCGGGCGCAGCCGAGCCCGAGACGAGCAGCGTCCCCAATTGGGCGGCGGAGCAGGAAGTGTCGAGAGCGCCGAAAGACCCGGTCTTCGACGGTGGGGACGACGACCTGGATGTTCCCGACTTTCTCAAATAGCGGCATCGAAACCCCCCTGCTTGCCGAGCGCCTCGCGGCGGTGCGCGCCGGGGTGGCGGAGGCCGTGCGCGACGCCGGTCGGGGTCTAGATGAGATAACGATGATTGTGGTGACCAAGTTTCACCCCTCGTCCCTGGCGCGTGACCTCGCCACGCTTGGTGTGCGCGACCTGGGCGAGAACCGACATCAGGAAGCGCAGGCCAAGGCCGCCGAACTGTCGGATCTCGATCTGTCGTGGCACTTCATCGGTCAACTCCAGAGCAAGAAGGCGCGGCAGGTGCGGGCCTACGCCCGGGCGGTCCATTCGCTCGATCGACCGTCGGTCATCGAGGCGCTGGGAAGCACGGACGGTTCGACCATCGAGTGTTTCGTGCAGCTCAATCTCACCGATGATCCGCGGCGTGGGGGAGTGCGGGACGCCGACCTCGAGAGCATCACGGAAGTCGTTCTCGCGACCTCGGGACTCGCACTCCTGGGAGTCATGGCCGTCGCTCCCGTTGGTGAGGAGCCGAGAGCCGCATTCGCCCGGGTGCGTGCCGCCTCGGACCGGATTCAGAGGATCGCGCCCGGCGCGCGGTCGATTTCGGCCGGTATGTCCGGCGACTATCGCGAGGCCATCCTCGAGGGAGCGACACACCTGCGGATTGGTTCGGCAATCACGGGAAATCGGCCCCACCCCGGTTAATCTGTTCACATCGGTTCCACCACAGGAGGCACGCAATGGCTAACCCACTTCGCAAGACCATGGTCTACCTTGGCCTCGCCGATGAGGATCTCGACTACGCCGACGCTTCCCATGCGGCTCCCGCGCCGGCCCCGGTTGCCCGGGAGTCGCGCGAGTCGCACCCGGCTCCGCAGCCGGTCGGCAACCGCGCGCCGGTCACTCCGCTCCGTCGTGCCCCCTCGCAGAGAAATGTCTCCCACGCCGAAATGAATGAAATCCTCACCGTTCACCCGCGCCAGTACAAGGACGCCCAGGCCATCGCCGAGGCCTTCCGCGACGGCATCCCGGTCATTATCAACCTGTCGCAGATGAGCGAGCCGGACGCGCGTCGGCTCATCGACTTCGCCAGTGGACTGTCGCAGGGCCTTTACGGCAAGATCGAACGCGTCACGAGTAAGGTTTTCCTGCTCTCCCCGGCCCACGTTTCCGTCAGCGGTGACCAGGGCGGGGTCGACTCCGACGTCGACGCGTCGTTCTTCGCCCAGTCCTGAGAGATCTCTCCCCACGCCCCCGGTACCGCTGTCGTTCACGGTCGCGGTCTCGCCCTAGTCTGGCAACGTGACCACAAACCCCCTCGCCGTCCCCGCCAGTATCGCCTACTACATCCTCTTGCTCTACTTCTTCGTGCTCTGGGGGCGGTTCATCCTGGATCTCGTGCAGAACTTCTCGCGCGGCTGGCGGCCCCATGGATTCGGCTTGGTGCTGTCAGAGGTCGTGTTCGCGCTCACCGACCCGCCCATTTCGCTGGTGAGGCGACTCATCCCCACCATTCGCATCGGCGGCTTCGCTTTGGACTTTGCCTGGAGCATCGTGATGATCGTCACGCTCATGCTGCTTTCGGTGGCCTCCGCGCTCAGCATCTAGTCGTTTCTTCTCCACCTCGACCGCGGTACGGCGCGCCGATGGCCGGGATGCAAAGGCCTCCGTGTGTACTCTGGGACTGTGGTCGAACACCACGCGGTATCACGACCCGATGAGGCCGCCAGTTTGCTAGCGTTAGCTGACTGTTATTAGCGCTGTACCAGATGAGTTTTTTGAGGTGGCACCCATGGCTCTTACGCCAGAAGACGTAGTCAACAAGCGATTCCAGCCGACCAAATTCCGTGAGGGATACGACCAGGACGAGGTCGATGACTTCCTGGACGAGGTCGTTGTGGAGCTTCGGCGTCTGAACCAGGAGAACGAGGAGCTGCGACAGCGACTCGTCGCGGGCGAGTCGCGAATCAGCGAATTGCAGCGTAGTGCCGCGCAGCCTTCCGCACTCGGCGATGCGCCCCAGCCCGCGGTTCCCCACCAGCAGGGTCAGATCGGCAGTGACGCGACTCCGCGGTTCGGGGAGCCGGCGGTCCCCGTAGCCGCAACGGCCGTTCCGGTTCCGGTCGCCTATCCCTCGGCCGATCAGAGTGCGATCGACTCGAGCAGCACCAACAATCTCCTGCAGCTCGCGCGCAAGCTTCACGAAGAACACGTGCGCGAAGGCATCGAGAAGCGCGACGCGTTGATTGCGGAGGGTCGGGCCACCGCCGCTCGCGTTATGAGCGAGGCCGAAGCCGCCCAGCGATCCCAGATCTCCGCTCTCGACAACGAAAAGGCCGCGTTGGAGAAGCAGAAGACCCAGATCGAACACCAGATCGAAGACTTGCGGACCTTCGAACGGGAGTACCGCCAGAAGCTCAAGGGATACATCGAGGGTCAGTTGAAGGAACTCGACTCGTCGGAGCCTGCTGCGGCCGGCCTCACCCCGCCGGCACCGGCGTTCGAGAGCGTCCCGGCCTCGTCAGGATCATATGACCCGCTGTCGCCCGACAGCGTTCAGTCGACGCCGCCCTCGACCTTCCAGGGCTTTGGCGGTAACTGAGCCGCCGACGACGGCCCCCGCAGCGAAAGTCAGCGGTTCGACGGTTAGCGTCAGAGCGCTCATCGCGCTGGCCGTCGTCGCGGTTCTCGTCTACGGTCTCGACCAGTTCACCAAGTTCCTCATCGTCAGCAACATGACGGAGAACGAGCAGGTGAAGGCGATCGGCGAACTCCTGCAATTCCACTTCGTCAAGAACTCGGGGGCGGCCTTCTCTATTGCGAGCGGGTCGACCTGGATCTTCTCCATCGCCGCAACGGCAGTGACGATTTTCATCATCGGATTCGCTCGGCGGATCCGTTCGGTCGGCTGGGCGGTGTTGTTCGGGATGCTCCTCGGGGGCACGACCGGGAACCTCACCGATCGGCTGGTCCGCGCACCGGGGTTCGGGGTAGGCCACGTGGTCGACTTCATCCAGGTCTGGGGTTTCCCCGCAATCTTCAACATCGCGGATTCCTTCATCGTGGCGAGCATGGGACTCTTCATCATCCTCACCATTCGCGGGATCGGGCTCGACGGTCACCGCGCGTCCGGCCGGCAGACGAAGGCATCCGAGAGTCCCGCAGACGCAACCGGTGCGGGGGACGGGCGCCCGACCGACCGCTCGACCGACTCGAAATAGGCCTGTCGTGGAAGTGCGGAGTCTTCCCGTACCGGATGGGCTGGTGGGAGAGCGAGTAGACGCGGCCCTCGCGAAGCTCCTCGGGTTCTCCCGCACCTTTTCCGCCGAGGTGGCGGAAGCGGGCGGGGTGGTCGCCGATGGGGTTACCCTCGGAAAGTCGGACCGACTGCGTGCCGAGAGCTGGCTCGAAGTCTCGTGGCAGCCCAAGCAGGCCCCGTCCGTTCGGCCGGTGTTCGTTCCGGATCTCGGTATCGTCCACGACGACGACGACATCGTCGTCGTCGACAAGCCGGTGGGCGTCGCCGCCCACCCCTCGGTCGGCTGGACCGGGCCGACGGTGCTCGGTGCCCTCGCCGGCGCGGGATTCCGGGTGTCGACCTCCGGTGCGGCGGAGCGCGCGGGCATCGTGCACCGGCTCGACGCCGGCACAAGCGGGCTCATGGTCGTCGCGAAGAGTGAGCTGGCCTACACCGAGCTCAAACGTCAGTTTCACGACCGCGAGGTCGACAAGATCTACCATGCCGTGGTGCAGGGTCATCCGGATCCCCTCGCCGGCACGATCGATGCGCCGATCGGGCGGCATCCGTCCTCCAGTTGGAAGTTCGCGGTAACCCAAGACGGCAAACACTCGGTCACGCACTATGAAACGATCGAGGCATTTCCCGGGGCATCGCTTCTCGAGATACACCTCGAGACCGGCCGCACCCACCAGATCCGCGTGCACATGGCCGCCCAGCGTCACCCGTGTGTCGGGGACGCAATGTACGGCGCGGATCCCACCATCTCGGCACGGCTGGGACTCGCGCGTCAGTGGCTGCACGCAAAACAGCTCGGTTTCACCCATCCCGGAACGGGCGACAGAGTGCTCTTCACGAGCGGATATCCCGCCGATCTGCAACACGCCCTCGACGTGCTTCGGCGCGACTGACCGAGGCTTAAGCTGGATGCCCACCCCCGGTCAGCAAAGGGAAGAAGTGCCTTCTAGCCAGGATTCATTCGTGCATTTGCACGTGCACAGCGAATACTCGATGCTCGACGGAGCTGCACGGATCGGCCCGCTCATGAAGGCTGCCGCAGAGCAGCAGATGCCGGCCATTGCGATCACCGACCACGGCAACATGTTCGGTGCCTACGATTTCTGGAAGCAGGCGACGGCGAACGGGGTCAAGCCGATCATCGGCACCGAGGCCTACATCACGCCGGGCACGGCCCGACAGGATCGCACTCGGGTGAAGTGGGGGGCAAACCACCAGAGCCAGGACGATGTCGGCGGCTCGGGCTCGTACACCCATATGACGCTGCTCTCCGAAAACAACGAGGGCATGCACAACCTGTTTCGCCTGTCGTCGCTCGCATCGATCGAGGGCTACTATTTCAAGCCACGGATGGATCGCGAGCTCCTCAGCCGCTACGCGACGGGCATCATCGCCACCACCGGCTGCGTCGGCGGCGAGGTGCAGACCCGCCTGAGACTCGGGCAGTACACGGAGGCGCGGCAGGCCGCGGCTGACTTCCGCGACATCTTCGGTGAGGGCAATTTCTTCGCCGAGGTGATGGACCACGGCATCGACATCGAGCGGCGCACCATGGAAGATCTGCTGCGGCTCGCCAAAGATCTCGGCCTTCCGCTCGTGGCATCGAACGATCTCCATTACACGCACGCCCACGATGCCACGGCTCACGCGGCTCTCCTGTGTGTACAGTCGGCGTCGACACTCGACGATCCGAACCGATTCAAATTCGACTCGAACGAGTTCTACCTCAAGTCGGCGAGCGAGATGCGGCATCTCTTCCGCGACCATCCGGAGGCGTGCGACAACACCCTGCTCATTGCCGAGCGGTGCGACGTATCCTTCCAGCACCGCAACCTCATGCCGCGGTTCCCCGTTCCCGAGGGCGAGTCCGAGGCGACCTGGTTCGAGAAGGAAGTGAACGCCGGAATGCTGCGGCGTTTTCACAACGCGCCATCCGAGGCGCATCTCGCTCAGGCCAAGTACGAGGTGGACGTCATCATCCAGATGGGCTTCCCCGGGTACTTCCTGGTGGTGGCGGACTTCATCACCTGGGCCAAACAACAGGGAATCCGGGTGGGACCGGGGCGAGGATCCGCGGCCGGCTCCATGGCCTCATACGCGATGGGCATCACCGAGCTCGATCCGCTCGCCCACGGACTCATCTTCGAGCGGTTTCTCAACCCCGAGCGGGTGTCGATGCCCGATGTGGACGTCGACTTCGACGATCGGCGCCGCGGCGAGGTCATCCGCTATGTCACCGAGAAGTACGGCGACGACCGCGTTGCCCAGATCGTCACCTACGGCACGATCAAAGCAAAACAGGCGCTAAAGGACTCCGCGCGAGTGCTCGGGATGCCCTACTCGGTGGGTGAGAAGCTCACCAAGGCGATGCCTCCCGCAATCATGGGCAAAGACATCACCCTGGGCGAAGTCCTCGACAAGGCCGCGCCGCGCTGGAAGGAGGCCGCCGACTTTCGCGCCGTGCTCGAGGCCGATCGGGATGCGGCGACCGTGTTCGAGACGGCGCAAGGCATCGAGAATCTCAAACGCCAGTGGGGGGTGCACGCCGCCGGCGTGATCCTGTCCGCCGAGCCGCTGATCGATGTGCTGCCGATCATGAAGCGCGAGGACGACGGCGCCATCATCACTCAGTTCGACCAGCCGCCGCTCGAGTCCCTCGGACTCATCAAGATGGACTTCCTCGGCCTGCGCAACCTCACCGTCATCGAGGATGCGCTTCGGATGATCGAGAAGAACACCGGTGCAGCGCTCGTGATCGAGGACCTCGATCTGGATGGAGACCCGAAGACCTACGATCTGCTCGCCCGCGGAGACACGCTCGGGGTGTTCCAGCTCGACGGCGGACCGATGCGCTCGCTCCTCAAGCAGCTCAAGCCGACCAACTTCGAAGACATCTCCGCGGTCATCGCGCTATACCGTCCTGGCCCGATGGGGATGAACTCGCACACGAACTATGCGCTGCGAAAGAACGGCCTGCAGACGATCGACGCCATTCACCCGGAACTCGCCGAGCCGTTGCGCGAGAGTCTCGGCATCACCTACGGCCTCATCGTCTATCAGGAGCAGGTGATGTCGGTCGCACAGAAGGTGGCGGGCTTCACCCTCGGCCAGGCAGACGTCCTCCGCCGGGCGATGGGCAAGAAGAAGAAGTCGGAGCTCGACAAGCAGTACGCCGCATTCGAGGCGGGGATGACGGGCAACGGCTACAGTGCCCAGGCCGTCAAGGTGCTCTGGGACACCCTGATGCCCTTCGCCGACTATGCCTTCAACAAGGCTCACAGCGCCGGCTACGGGGTACTGAGTTACTGGACCGCCCACCTCAAGGCAAATCACCCGGCGGAGTACATGGCCGCGCTGCTCACCAGCGTCGGAGACTCCAAGGACAAGCTCGGGCTGTACCTCAGCGAGTGTCGACGGATGGGCATCCGCGTTCTCGCCCCGGATGTGAACGAGTCGAGCGGGGACTTCACCGCCGTTCCCAACGCCCGTACCGATTCACCCGGTGCGGTCGGCGACATCCGGTTCGGTCTCGGCGCGATCCGAAACGTCGGAGCCAACGTCGTCGAGTCGATCGCCAAGGCACGGGAGGCGAAGGGGAGGTTCGAGTCCTTCCACGATTTCTTGCGCAAGGTCCCGATTCAGGTGGCGAACAAGCGCACCGTCGAGTCGCTCATCAAGTCGGGCGCCTTCGATTCGACCGGTGCCACTCGGCGGGCGCTTCTGGAGGTCCACGAGGATGCCATCGACGCCGCCGTGAGCGACAAGCGCGCCGAAGCGAACGGCCAGGTCGGGTTCGACTTCGACAGCCTCTGGGACGAACCGCAGGCCACCAACCAGGTCCCACACCGCCCGGAGTGGTCGAAGCGCGACAAGCTCGCCTTCGAACGGGAGATGCTCGGTCTGTATGTGTCGGATCATCCGCTTGCCGGCCTCGAACTCCAGCTCGCCAAACACGCCAACACCACCATCACCGAGGTCCTCTCCGGCGACGTGGCCGGCGACGGTGAGCATGTGACCATCGCCGGTCTCATCACGTCGGTGCAGCACCGCACCGCCCGTAACTCGGGAAATCAGTACGGACTGATCACGGTCGAGGACTTCGCGGGGGAGATCACCGTCATGTTCCTCGGGAAGGCATACCAGGAGTTCTCCCCGGCTCTCACCAACGACGCGATCGTGGTCGTGCGAGGCCGCGTGAGCATGCGCGACGACGGCATGAACCTGCATGCCTCGAGCATTTTCGCACCGGACCTCGGGCAGAGCCTCGGGTCGGGACCCCTCACGATCTCGATGCCGGAGTTTCGGGCGACGACGGATGTGGTCACGCAGCTGAACGATGTGCTCATCCGGCACTCCGGAGACACCGAGGTGCGGCTCAGGCTCGTCAAGGGGGAGACCGCCCGCATGTTCGAGATCCCGTTCCCGGTGTCCGTGAACGCCGATCTATACGGCGAGCTCAAATCGTTGCTTGGGCCCAACTGCGTGGTGTGAGCACGGCCTGCGCGCGTCGCGACCGCAGCACCGGCACAGCTGCAGCACAAACGGCGGATAGGCGATTCGCGTTGAGTACCAGTTCCACTGTGCCCCGGTCGTCTGTTCGAGCGCCACATACACCGGCTGGGTCGGCGCGAGTTGCGAGAACACCACGGAGACGTTGGTCGCGCCGTCGACGGAGCGCGAACCCGCCCCGGACACCCCGCCGATGAACGTGGGCGCCGACACCGTAAAGGTCACCGGGCCCGTGGTTTCGATCGAGAACGAGACGACGTACGTGGCGGGGGCGGTGTTGCCGTACGCGGCCGGAAGAAAGTGCACCTGAGCAACGGGATTGCGGTTGGGCGTCGCGCGGCGATCGAATCCTGCGTAGGGGGTGGTGGCATCCGTCTGCACGATGGTGGGCATGATCAGGGTGACATTGGTGCGACCGAGTCCCACGGTCTTCACCGGGCTCAGGGTCTCGATGGTGCGATACCAGACGACGGATGGCACGAATCGCTCGCTCGGGTCGTACTTCTGCGCGAGGTCACGAAGATCGAGCGTGTCGGGGAACGTGCTGACATCGGCCGAGGTGTGGTCGAATTCGGTGTGGTCGTCAGCACTGGCCGGCGCGGCTGAGCCGACCGGCGCGGTCGATGGTGACATGGGGTCCTCCTTTGTGTCGGGACGGGATCATCCCGATAACGACAGGAGGGCCGAAGCGTGACGCAGATACCTCGCCCGCTCCGAACGCCCGGGCCGGGTGGCAGCCGGCAGGGCTAGACCGGCCCGCCCGGACTGAGGTAGGTGCGTTCGTGATAGAGCAGGGCGGCATCGGGTTCGCCGAGAGCGCCCTCCTCGATCTCGACGACGATCACCGCGTTTTTCGCCACCGGGAATCGTTCGACGATGCGCCCCACCATCCAGGAAGTGACGCCGTCGAGGATCGGCAGTCCGTGGGGACCGGGCCGCCAATGACTGCCCTCGAACCGCAGGGCGTGATCGCCGGACATCCGCTCTGCCAGGGGTCGGGTGCGTGCCCCCATGGTCTGGATGGCGACCCAGTCGGTTTCGGCGATGGCCGGCCAGGCGCTGGCGATGCGGGCCATGTTGAAGGTGGCAAGCGGTGGCTCGGCGGCGAGCGAAGCGAGAGACGTCGCCGTGAAGCCGACCGGATCTCCCTTGGCCGTGAGAGCGGTGATGACCACGACACCCGCGGCATGCCGGCGGAATGCGTGCTTGAACGCGGCGACGCCGTCAAATTCCCCCGGCGTGGTCACGGGCGCTGTCTCATCCATACGGGTGTATCAATTTCCTGTCGACTGCCGTTATTCCTCCGGTCGAGCCGGAGGGCTCTCAGAGACGCTCGCCTAGGATTGATTCGCCATGATCCAAACCATTGACCTGCGGGGCATCAA
>JANMBI010000176.1:0-7930 GCA_031360325.1 Frigoribacterium sp.
GGCGCGAGTGTCACTCACGGGCGCGGAGGCTGGGCGGATGCCGCGGTCGGGGGCATCCCGCAGAATTGGGGGGTGTACGTCGCCGTCTTCTCCCGCCCAAACGGGATCGCCCTCCAAGGGCTCGCGGATGACGGCGCGCTCGATGGCCCGGAGCTGGTGGTCGCCGAGTCGGAGTTCGCCGCGGCGGTGGCCTCCCTCGAGCAGAAGCGCCCTCGCTGGGTCTGGGATGACACCACGCGGTGGTACCCCCGGATGCTCGGGGCGCAGGTTCGCATCGACCGCTGCGTGGACCTGCGCCTCTCCCATGCCATCCTGCGCAACTCCTCCCTGACCGTCCGCTCAGCGCTCGCGACCGCTCCGCCGAGCTCATGGGATAGCGGCTCTGTCGAACGGATCGACAGACCAGCGGCCCACACGCTCTTCGACCTCGACGAGGCGCCAGCGCGCGGTCACGAAGACGTTCTCGGCGAGTTCGCCGCGCAGCGCGCCGCCATCGCCGGTGCTGACGATCCGGCACGGATCGGCCTGCTGTTGGCGGCAGAGTCGGCCGGAGCGTTGATCGCTGCGGAGATGAAGTACGCCGGGCTGCCCTGGCGTGAAGACATCCACAACGACATCCTCGAGAGGAACCTCGGCCCGCGACCCGCGTCCGGCCAGCGGCCCGCGGTCCTCGACGCCACGCTGCAGCGGCTGCGGGACGCCCTGGAGGCGCCCGCCCTCAACCCGGATTCGCCCGCCGAATTGCTGAAGGCCCTCGCGGTCGCGGGGCTCATGGTCACGTCGACCCGATCGTGGGAGCTCAAGAAGCTGAAGCATCCCGCCATCGAACCGCTGCTCGAATACAAGAAGCTCGCGCGCCTGCTGGCCGCGAACGGATGGCACTGGCTCGACACGAACGTGCGAAACGGCCGTTTCCACCCCGAGTACGTGCCGGGCGGAGTCGTCACCGGTCGCTGGGCGAGCACGGGCGGCGGCGGAGCCCTGCAGCTTCCGAAGCAGATTCGCGGAGCCGTTGTCGCGGATCCCGGTTGGAAATTCGTGGTCGCGGACGCTTCGCAGCTCGAGCCGCGCATCCTTGCCGCTCTCTCCGGGGACCGAGGGATGATCGAAGCCGGCAGCGCCGGAGACCTGTACGCCGGCATCGTCGCCAGCGGCGCGGTCGAGACCCGCGATCAGGCGAAAGTGGCGATGCTCGGTGCCATGTACGGCGCGACTTCCGGCGAGGGCGGCCGACTCATGCCGAAGCTCGCCCGCGCGTACCCACGCGCCATCGGACTGGTCGAGGAGGCGGCTCGCGCCGGGGAGCGCGGCGCGGTGGTGACCACCCGGCTCGGTCGCAGTTCGCCACGTCCGGGGGCGGGTTGGCTCACGGGGCAGTCGACCGCCTACGACGAGACCGCGACGGAAGCCGATGCCACTCGAGCGCGCGGTCGAGCGCGCGGCTGGGGGCGTTTCACCCGAAACTTCATCGTGCAGGGCAGCGCGGCCGAATGGGCTCTGTGCTGGATGGCGAGCCTCCGCCGGATGCTCAACGACAGCGCGGAACGGGCCTGGATGACGGATGCCCCGCACCTGGTCTTCTTCATGCACGACGAGGTGGTCGTGCACTGTCCGGCCGGATTGGCTCACGCGGTGGAGGTGGCCGTTCGCGAGTCCGCTGCGGAGGCCGGACGGCTGATGTTCGGAGCGTTGCCCGTCACCTTCCCTCTCACCGTGGCCGTGGTCGACGACTACGGGCAGGCGAAGTAGGTCAGACCTTCGTGCGCCGGCCGCGCTTGGGGCGCACAGCGGAGAGAGCGCGAAACGAATCGAAATCGACGAGTTCGGAGATCGCGGATCCGAGCCAAGCGATCGCGGCCACCGCCTGCGCTTCGCGCGCGACGAATGCGAGGCGGGCATCGGCAGCCGTCGACTCTTGAACCCCCCTGGTGGTGTTGAGATCTGCTTCCCACCAGCGCCGAAACTGTTCGGCCAAGCCCTTGGCCGCCACCGGGTCGATCGAACAGGTCACGATCACCTGGTCGAGCATTTCGGTCCACTCGGGTAGACCGGCGAGCACGGGTTGGTGCATCCAGCTCACCGCCGCTTCGAATCCTGCGGCGGTCAGTCGGTACAGCGGCAGCGCATCCTCGGTCCTGCCCGCTGGCTCGACGAGCGATTGGCGGGCGAGTCGATCGAGGGTGCTGTAGATCTGGCCGACGTTCACCGGCTTTCGGTGCGGCGAACGCGAAGCGAGCTCGGAATGCAACTGGAGGCCGTACCCCGGTCCGAGGGAGAGCACCGCGAGGAGGCCGTCGCGAACCGACATCCGTTCTCCTTTTCCACTTAAAGCCATGCCGAGTATATAGTCCGGTGCGAGCCCGGCAATCACACAGTTGTTATTTGCGGCAGTGATCCGCGATAATTGGCCCAACGGTTCGCCGTTCAACTGAATTTGCACGCACGGGTCATTCCGAGGTCGATGGGGAAGTCGCACCTCAACGGAATGGAGTTATCGTGGCTGCACTAACCAATACCAGTGTCGCAATGGCGCGGGGTGTTCTTTTCGTGCACTCCTCTCCGCGAGCGCTCTGCCCGCACATCGAGTGGGCCGCAGGGGGGGCAATCGATCGCGCCGTGAACTTCCAGTGGGAGGAACAGCGGGTGCTCAGGGGCTCCATGCGCACCGAATTCTATTGGGAGGGCGCTCAGGGCACCGGGGCGGCGATCGCCTCCGCCCTTCGCGGCTGGGAGCACCTGCGCTTCGAGGTGACCGAGGACTCGTCTCCCGGGAGCGACGGCGGACGCTGGATGCACACCCCAGACCTCGGGATTTTCTTCGCCCAGACCGACACCGCTGGCAATGTGGTGATTCCCGAGGACCGGGTGCGCTACGCCATGGAGATCGCCGGTTCCGACGCCTTCGAGCTGCACCGCGAGCTTCGGCTGGCCCTCGGTCAGGCCTGGGATGACGAACTCGAGGCGTTCCGGCACTCCAGCGACACGAATCAGGTGGTCTGGCTCCACAAGGTCGGCTAGGGCCGGGTCGGACTCATCGGCGGTAGACCTCGACGATTCGTTCCACGTATCTCGACGGGGAGAACAGCTCTCGGTCGATCAGCGTGCCCCGGGAGAGGCCGACAAGCAGAGACGGATCCTCGACGAGCTCCACGATCGCATCGGCGAGGCCATCGTCATCGGGGCTCTCCGCCAGGTAACCCGAGTTGAGCAGCCCCTCCTTGAGCTGTGGGTCGCAGTACAGGATGCCCCGCTCCCGGCTCACGGCCTCGGCGATGGTCATCGGCTGGTTGTCGAAACCGAGTGAGGTGAGGGCGATAGCGGCCGACCGATCCATCAGGGCGAGCACCTCGTCATGGGGGAGCGCCCCCTGCACCCTGATCTCCGGATGCCCCTCGACGAGTCTCTTGAGCGCGGCGAGGTCCGATCCCTCACCGACGAAGTCCACGGTGAAGCCGTTGTCGGTGCGGGCGAGCGCGGCGATCACGGCACGCGCAAAGTACAGTGGCCGCTTCACCGGCTCACACCGGGCCACCCAGAGAAAGCTCGGATGACGCGCCTGCTCGAAGGTCAGCGGGTTGGAGGCGATATCCGCCGTGGCGATCGGATTCGGGATGACGGCGATGGTCCCGGTGACACCGGCGGCCGCGAGGTCCTCGGCCTGATGCTTCGAGGGGGAGACGACTCGACCCGCTCGTCTGGCCATGGCGAGCACGAGATTGCGCAAGAGGTTGTCGGCCTTGCGCGGAGTGAACAGCACGTTGGGGATCGTCTCGCCGATCACGCGTTCGAGACCCCAACGGATGAACCAGGCGACGGAGGCCTGCGGGGGGCCCTCGCTCGCCCAGTAGAGGCTGTGCACGGTATGCACAAGGGGAATCCCGATGCGGGCGGCGGCGGCATCCGCCACATGCGCGAGGCCGAACTCCGTTTGGACGTGAACCACGTCGACTTCTTCGGCGCGGAGGAATGTCTCGATGGCGGCGACCCGACCGGCGGTGTTGGGGATGACGGCGAGATCGAGCAGGGGAAGTCGGAACAGTGGCTTGACCAGTAGCCCGTCCGCCGAGGGCTGGTACCGTGCTCCCAGGATGCCTCGCGCGGGAGAGATGACGATCACGGAGTGCCCGGCCTCTTCGAGCGCGAGCTTCTGCTGCCGCATCGAGGTCTGAGCACCTCCGACGTAGTCGAAGTAGTAGTCGCTGACTATCGCAATTCGCATGGGCTACTCGGGCGCCCCCGCGCTAGACGCTCCGGAACGCGACGACGGCGTTGTGTCCGCCGAAACCGAATGAGTTGCTGATCGCGACGAGCGGACCGGCACCCAGTTGCCGGGGACTCGTGACGACATCGAGAGGAATCTCCGGGTCCTGGTCGGTGAGATTGATCGTGGGCGGGGCGATGCGGTGATGAAGGGCGAGTATCGTGAAGATCGCCTCGATCGCCCCGGTTCCGCCAAGCAGATGACCGGTCGCCCCCTTGGTGGCCGATACCGGGATGCCGGGGAGCAGATCTCCGAATACACGGCGCAGGGCGTTGTACTCCGCGATGTCGCCGACGGGCGTGCTCGTGGCGTGCGCGTTGATGTGGGAGACCTCGGCGATCGACGCGCCGGCCTGTTCGAGGGCCGCGACAATCGCCCGCGCGGCGGCGGAGCCCTGCGGATCCGGTGCGGTGATGTGGTACGAGTCGCTCGTGACCGAGCCGCCGGCCAATTCCGCGTAGATTCGGGCGCCGCGGGCGAGGGCATGGTCCTCGGTCTCCAGCACAACGGCTCCCGCACCCTCGCCGAGTACGAACCCGTCGCGGTTGACGTCGTACGGCCGGGAGGCCCTGGCGGGGTCATCGTTTCGCTTTGAAAGCGCCTGCATGGCAGCGAAGGAGGCGATGGGGAGCGGATGAATCGCCGCCTCCGTTCCGCCGGCGATCACGATGTCGGCGAGACCGGACTGGAGGTGGTCGTAGGCGTTGGTGATCGACTCGGTGCCGGACGCACAGGCCGAGACGACAGTGCGGGCGCCTCCGCGGGCAGACAGCGCCATGCTGATGGCGGCGGCCGGAGCGTTCGGCATGAGCATGGGTACCGTCATGGGCAGTACGCGGCGCGGTCCGCGTTCCCGCAGGGCCTCCCAGGCGTCGACCAGGGTCCAGATGCCGCCGATTCCGGTGGCGTAATCCACGAGGATGCGCTCCGGCGCGACATCCGGGCTGCCGGCATCCGCCCAGGCTTCGCGCGCCGCTATCAGGGCGAACTGACTTCCGGGATCCAGTCGCTTCAACTCAACCCGGTCGAGCACCTCGGCGGCGGGCACCCGTGCCTGCGCAGCGAACGTTATGGGGAGCTGGTACTTTTCGACCCAGTCCTTGTCAAGGGTGCTCACCCCGGATTCTCCGGCGAGAAGCGCGCTCCAGGTGTCGGCGACGTTCCCGCCGAGAGGGCCCGTGGTACCGAGCCCGGTCACAACGATCTTCTTGGTCATTACGGCCACTCTCTGCTGATGAGACGACATGGCGTCGTCCGACGGGCGGGGCCAGCCCGGACGCGAGCCGAGGCTGGCCAGCCGCGTGGTGGGAGGCTCTTGGCTAGTCCTGAGCGGCGACGATGAAACTCACGGCGTCGCCGACGGTCTTGAGGTTCTTGACCTCTTCGTCCGGGATCTTGACGTCGAACTTCTCTTCGGCGTTGACGACGATGGTCATCATCGAGATGGAGTCGATGTCCAGGTCGTCGGTGAATGACTTGCCCAGCTCCACCGAGTCGGTGGCGATTCCGGTTTCGTCATTGATGAGCTCGGCGAGACCGGCCAGTACTTCTTCGGTGGACAGTGCCATTGTGTTTCTCCTTGGGGGGTGTCGTTTGACCGTTGATTATCTTACGGGAGCACAACGACCTGGGCGCCGAAGACCAGTCCGGCGCCGAATCCGATCTGAAGCGCGAGGCCACCGCTCAGTTCGGGGTGTTCGGCGAGGAGACGGTGGGTCGCGAGGGGGATCGATGCGGCCGAGGTGTTGCCGGTGGTGGCGATGTCCCGGGCGATCAGGACGGACTCGGGCAGTTTGAGTTGTTTGGCGAACTCGTCGATGATGCGCATATTGGCCTGATGCGGAACGAAGGCGGCGAGATCGGCCGCAGTGATCCCGGCGGCTGCGAGAGCCTGTTTGGCAACCTTGGCCATGTCCCAAACCGCCCAGCGGAAGACGGTCTGGCCCTCCTGGCGAAGGGTCGGCCAGGCGGCCGCGCCGTCTCGGAAGTCGGTGAGAGTGGAGTTCATGCCCACGGCATCCGCCTTTGACCCATCGGAACCCCAGACCGCCGGGGCAATACCCGGGGTGTCGCTCGGCCCGATCACCACTGCGCCTGCGCCGTCGCCGAGCAGGAAGGAGATCGAGCGGTCGGTCGGGTCCACCACGTCGGACAGTTTCTCGGCGCCGATCACGAGGGCGTAGTGCGCCGCCCCCGCCCGGATGAGCGCGTCGGCTTGAGTCACCGCGTAGCTGAAACCCGCGCAGGCGGCGTTGGTGTCGTATGCGGCCGCCGGGTTGGAACCGACGCGATCGGCCACTACCGCAGCCATCGACGGGGTCTGTTGCACGTTGCTGATGGTGGCGACGATGACGAGGTCGATCTGGTCGGCGGCGACTGCGGACTTCTCGATGGCTTCGCGGGCCGCATCCGTGGCGAGGTCGACCGCGCGAACGCCGGCGGAGGCACGGGTGCGGGTGACGATTCCGGTGCGCTGCTGAATCCACTCGTCACTAGAGTCGATTGGCCCCACCAGGTCGGCGTTCGGCACGATCAGGTCGCCCCGGGCGGCCCCGTAACTGTAGATACGGGTGAATTCCGCGCCGTGAGTCTGGTTCAGGATGGGGTGGCTCATGACTTCCCGTCGATCAGGTCGAATGCGGCGTCGAGGTCGTCCGGAGTCTTGACGGCCACGCTCGGAACTCCCTTGAGGCCTCGCTTGGCGAGTCCCACCAGAGCCCCCGCTGGCGCGACCTCGATCAGCCCGGTGACGCCGGCGGTCGCGAATGCGTCCATCGTCATGTCCCACCGTACAGGGGAGGACACCTGTCCAACGAGTAGGTCGATGAATGCCGCGCCTCCCGAGACCGCGGTGCCGTCGTGATTCGTCCAGATGGGCAGGGATGGGTCGTGCTTCTGAATGCCCGCCGCCACGGCCGACAAGTGCGCGACCGCCGGCGACATGTACCGGGTGTGGAATGCACCGGCGACCTGGAGCGGGATGACCCGTGCCCCGACCGGCGGAGTCTCCTTTAGCGCTGCGAGGGCGTCGAGGGCACCGGCGACCACGATCTGGCCGCCGCCATTGAAGTTTGCCGGCTCGAGGCCGAGTTCGACGAGGCGTGCGAGCAACTCGTCTTCCGTTGCGCCGATGACCGCGCTCATGCCGGTCGGTTCGAGGGCTGCAGCACTCGCCATGGCGGAACCGCGTTCGCGGACGAGAGTCATCGCATCCGTCTCGCTGAGGATGCCGGCGGCGGCGGCGGCGGTCACCTCGCCGACCGAGTGGCCGGCGACCCCGCCGATGCGGTCGAGGCGCCCGTCGAGAAGCGCCGCGAGGGTGAGAAGTCCCGCCGCGACGATGAGCGGCTGGGCGACCGCCGTGTCACGGATCGTCTCGGCATCGGAAGTGGTGCCGTGTGCGGTCAGATCGAGTCCCGCGGCGTCGGAGAGGCGGGAGAGGTGGTCGGCGAAGCGCGCCTCCGCCAGCCAGGGGGAGAGGAAGCCCGGAGTTTGGGACCCCTGTCCGGGACAAACGATGACGATCATCCGTCCAGTCTGCACTGCTCCGGGACTTCGCGGGTTGTAGGGATCGACTAAGAAGGGCGGCGCGGGTTGGGGCGATCCCACAAGCGTGCCGGCGTTGGGCAGCGTCTCTCCTGGCCAGCACGCGCGATCCGCCTCCGGCGA
>JANMBI010000181.1:0-6997 GCA_031360325.1 Frigoribacterium sp.
GACCCGTCGACGCTCACGGTGGTCTCCCCCGACATGGGGCGCGTGCGGGTCGCCGACATCTGGAGCGACAAGCTCGGCGCACCTCTCGCCATCATCCACAAGCGGCGGGATCCGTTGGTGCCCAACACGGTCACTGTCCACGAGATCGTGGGTGAGGTGAAGGGCCGCACCTGCCTGATCGTCGACGACATGATCGATACCGGCCGGACCATCGTGAAGGCGGCCGAAGCGCTGAAGTCCGCCGGTGCGACGAACGTGGTGGTCGCGGCCACCCACGCGGTGTTCTCCGCGCCGGCGAGCGAGATTCTGCAGAGCGACTTCATCGATTCGGTCGTCGTCACCGATACCCTGCCGATCCCGCCGGAGAAGCGCTTCCCTAGTCTCACGGTGCTTCCGATCGCGCCCCTCATCGCAAGCGCGATCCACGAGGTCTTCAGCGACGGATCCGTCACCTCGATGTTCGACGGCGCCGCCTGAGCACCGTCGACGGGTTCTTGCGCGGCGGGCGTGCTCGCGCTAATGTGCAACCAAATGGTTGTACATATTCTCGGTGATGTCGAGGTCGACCGGATCTTTCGGGCTCTGGCGGATGGGACGCGCCGCGACATCCTCGCCCGCGTGCTCGAGCGGGAAGAGTCCGTCTCCCGGCTCGCGGAGCGGTATGCCATGAGTTTCGCCGCGGTACAGAAGCACGTCGCTGTGCTCGAGAGCGCGTCCCTGGTCACCAAGGTGAGGCGCGGACGAGAGCAGCTGGTGCACCCGGACCCGGTCTCCCTGCGGCGTGCCTCCGGACTGCTCGCCGCCTGGGAGGAGATCTGGGTGCAGAGACTGAAGCGAATCGACGAAATTCTCACCGAACCCGAACCCGAACCCGAACCCGAACCCGAACCGCGGATTCCGGAGCCGAACCCGGGAAACAACACAGGACAGACGAAAGGGACACCACCATGACCGTCATCAGTTCAGAGAAGAACCTCGAAGATCTCACGCTCACCTTCGTCGCCGAGTTCACCGCCGACGTCGAGCGGGTGTGGCAGCTCTGGGCCGACCCGCGCAAGCTCGAGCGCTGGTGGGGACCTCCGACCTGGCCGGCGACCTTCGAAGCCCACGACTTCGTGGTCGGGGGTACCTCGGCGTACTACATGACCGGACCCGCCGGTGAGAAGGCGCCGGGGTGGTGGGGTTTTCTCGCCATCGAACCGCCGAATTCCCACGGTGGCCCGGGATCCGGTCGGCTGGAATTCGAGGACGGATTCTCCGGTCCGAACGGCGAGCCCGACACATCCATGCCCACTACGCGCACGGTGGTGACCGTCGCGGCGGATGGCGGCATCACGCGCATGACGGTGACCGCCAGTTTCGCCAGCGCAGAGCAGTTGGAGCAGTTGATGGCGATGGGCATGGAGGAGGGCATGCGGCTGGCACTCGGCCAGATCGACGCAGTGCTGCTCGAGGCGCAGCAGACCGACTGACCCCGGGCGCCTGCCTGCGTCGCCTGCGTGCGTAGAGTGGAGAGATGACGATCACGACGCCGCGGCCGTGGCTCGCCAGCTATGCCGAGGGCGTACCGGCCGATGTCGAACTGCCGACAGCCTCGCTGTTCGACCTGCTCGAAGCCTCGGTGAGCGAGTTTCCGCACCGGGTCGCTCTCGAATTCTTCGGGGCGACCACCACCTATGCGGAGCTTGGCGAGCAGGTGCTTCGAGCCGCCGAGGGGCTGCGGCTGCTCGGGGTGCAGAAGGGAGACCCGGTCGCCCTGGTGCTGCCGAACTGTCCGCAACACGTCGTGGCGTTCTACGCGGTGCTTCGCCTCGGGGCAATCGTGGTCGAGCACAATCCCCTGTACACGCCGCGTGAACTACGGCACCAGTTCGAAGACCACGGTGCAAAGGTGGCGATCGTCTGGAACAACGTCGTCGAAACGGTGCAGCAGCTTCCGACGGATGTCGCGGTGGATTCGATCGTGTCGATCGATCTGACCCGGGCAATGCCGCTTCGCACCCGGGTGCTTCTCCGACTGCCGATCGCGAAAGCCCGCCGTTCGCGGGCGGCGCTGACCACAGCGGTTCGGGGCACGATCGGCTGGGCCGACCTCCTCGACCACCCGGCGGTCGACGGACACATCTTCCGGCCAACAGCGGCGGATGTCGCGCTCATCCAGTACACGAGCGGAACGACGGGCACGCCGAAGGGCGCAACTCTCAGCCACCTCAACCTCGCCGTGAATGCCGCCCAGGCGAGAGCCTGGGTTCCCGCGGTCCCGCGCGGCACGTCGGTGGTCTACGCCGTCCTCCCCATGTTCCACGCCTACGGACTCACCCTCTGCCTCGGCTTCGCCATGAGCATGGGGTCCCGACTCGTGCTCTTCCCCAAATTCGATCCTGCACTGGTGCTTGCCGTTGTGAAGAGGCATCCCGCCACCTTCCTGCCCGCCGTGCCGCCGATTTACGCGCGCCTCATCGCCGCTGCCGACGCCGCCGGGGTGTCGCTTGCGGGCATCGAAATCGCGATCTCCGGTGCCATGCCGCTGTCGGCATCCGTCGTCGATCCGTGGGAGAAGCGCACCGGCGGATACCTGGTGGAGGGCTATGGGCTGTCGGAGACGAGTCCGGTGCTCCTCGCCAACCCCGCCGGTCCGACCCGTCGGCCAGGCACCGTCGGCCTGCCGCTTCCGAACACCGAAGTGCGGGTCGTCGACCCGGAAGACCCGACCGTCGATCGTACGACGGGGGAGGAGGGCGAGCTTCTCGTTCGTGGACCGCAGGTCTTCTCCGGGTACTGGGGGAAGACCGAGGAGACGGCCGAGGTCTTCGTGCCGGCGGCCGAGGGCGACGACACCGGCCCCTGGTTTCGTACCGGAGACGTTGTCACCATCGATTCCGACGGCTTCGTGCGCGTCGTCGACCGGATCAAGGAACTCATCATCACCGGCGGATTCAACGTGGCGCCGAGCGAAGTCGAAGACGCCCTCCGGTCGCATCCGTCCGTTGCGGATGTCGCGGTCGTCGGCCTTCCGAGCGACCACAGCGGCGAGCTGGTGGTGGCCGCCGTCGTGCTCGCCCCCGGGGCAGACCTCGACGAACAGGCGCTCCGGGATCACGTGCGCCCGAGTCTGGCCGCCTACAAGGTGCCGAAGCGGGTGGTGGTCGTCCCCGAGTTGCCGAGGTCTCTCATCGGCAAGGTGATCCGCCGCAGGGTGCGCGACGCCCTGCTGCAGGAGTAGCCCGCTACGAGTTGGCGCCCGAGGTCGGCACGGGGGAGAGCTTCGGGGAGATCGGGATGAGGCCGAGCGAGGCGACGCGCTTCTCGCCCCCGAACGCGCCAACGGTGTAACACGCCCAGCCGGGGCCGCCGACCCCGAAGAGTTCGAATCGGGCGGATGCTCCGGTGGCCTCCGGCGCCTCGTAGGCGACCCACGCGCTGCAGGCCTCCGTGGCGGTCGCGGCGGCGACCGACATCGTCGTCAGCACGCCGGGCAACACGAGACAGGCGATTCCGACGACGACCACGATGCGCAAGACGAATCGCACGCGGCGACGCTGCGGAGCACCCTCGGTCGGCACGTAGCCGGCCAGCTCGGGCTCGTCGTCTTAGTTCATGGCGGTTCGATCTTCCCACGCTCACCGCCGATTGCGGAGCCCGCGCGGTATCGTGCAACGACCCCGAAGTCCAGTTGGGAGACCTCGTCGATGTCGACACCCCCGTATTCACCGTTGCCCGGGCGGCTCGGCGACCCGCACAGCAGCCTCGCCACCGACCCCCGATCCGACCCGCGGATGCTCGCGGCGATGGCTCCGTTCCGGCTCGGGGAGCGCACGCGTGAACCCCGCGTCACACCGAACGCCCCCCTGGAGGAGCGGATCGCCTTCTGCCGGGGGGTGGAGTCGAGTCTCGAGACCGTCTTCGCGCGGCTCCTCGCCGACCTTCCGCCGATCGAGGGGGTGTCACGCTCGAGGAGGGAGATCCGCGGGGGCGACGGCAACGACATCCGGCTCATGCTCCACCGCCCGGTCGATGCCGCGGGGGAGCTGCCCGGCGTCCTGCACCTGCACGGTGGCGGGATGGTGATGTTCAACGGTGGCAACGCGGTCTACTCGCGATGGCGGGATGAACTCGCCTCCGCCGGCCTCGCCGTCGTGGGGGTCGAGTTTCGCAACGCGGTCGGCGAAGACGGGCTCCGGCCGTTTCCCGCCGGGCTCGACGACGCCACGAGCGCCCTGAGCTGGGTGGCGGCGCACCGGGCCGACCTCGGCATCTCCCGGCTGATCCTCCAGGGCGACTCCGGGGGTGCGAACCTGGCGTTGGCCACCGCCATCCGGGCCGGCCGGAGCGGAACGGCCGGAGTGATCGACGGCGTCTACGCCTCCGTGCCCTACATTTCGGGACTGTACGAATGGAACGCCGCCGACAACCCGGCGGAGCTGCCGTCCCTCACCGAAAACGACGGGTACTTCATGAGCAACGCGATCAACAGCATCCTCCGCGGACTCTACGACGTGGACCGCGCAGACCGGCGGAACCCGCTCGCCTGGCCGTATTTCGCATCCGTCGAGGATCTGCGGGGCCTCCCGCCCCATGTCATCTCGGTAAACGAGCTTGATCCGTGCCGGGACGAAGGTATCGCCTACGCTCGCACTCTTCGTGCGGCCGGGGTGACGGTCGTCGAGCGCACCGTTCGCGGCGTGTGTCACTTCGGCGACGAGCTGTTTCGAGCCGCGATGCCGGATGTCTACGCCGCGTCGGTGGAGCACGTGAGCGAGTTCGCGCACGGCAGCTGAGACAGGAATCGCTAGTGGCCGGATCCCTCGGCCGCGATCTCGGTACGGTCCCCGCTCCACCGGGTGTGGAACGTTCCCGGCTTGTCGACGCGCTGGTAGGTGTGGGCTCCGAAGAAGTCGCGCTGACCCTGGGTGAGGGCGGCGGGAAGACGGTCGGCACGCAGGCTGTCGTAGTAGGCGAGCGAGGAGGCGAACACGGGCGCCGGGATGCCCGCATGCGCGGCATCCGCTACCACATTGCGCCAGGAGTCCTGCGCTTTGGCGACAACGTCGGTGAAGAACGGCGCGGTCACGAGGGAAACCAGCGACGGGTTCTCGGCGTAGGCCTCGGTGATGCGGTTGAGGAAGCGCGCGCGGATGATGCAGCCGCCGCGCCAGATCTTCGCGATTTCGCCCTTCTTGATGTCCCAGTCGTACTGTTCGGCGCCGGCGACGATCGCGTCGAAGCCCTGGCTGTAGGCGATCACCTTCGAGGCGTAGAGTGCCTGTCGTACTCCCTCGATGAAGCCGTCGACATCGTCAACGGGGGATGCCGTCGGCCCGGGAAGTGCCGCGGCCGCTTCGCGCTGGGCGGCCTTCGACGACACGGACCGCGCGAACACCGCCTCCGCGATTCCGGAGACGGGGATGCCGAGGTCGAGCGAGGTCTGCACCGTCCAGACGCCGGTGCCCTTCGACCCGGCCTGGTCCAGGATCACGTCGACGAGGGGCCGGCCGGTCTCGACGTCCACCTGGCGGAGCACTTCCGCGGTGATCTCGATGAGGTAGCTCTCGAGCTCACCCGTGTTCCATTCGGCGAAGACGTCGGCGATCTCCGCCGGGGTCTTGCCCGTTCCGCGGCGGATCAGGTCGTAGGCCTCGCCGATCAGCTGCATGTCGGCGTACTCGATGCCGTTGTGGATCATCTTGACGAAGTGTCCAGCGCCATCGTGGCCCACGTGCGTGACGCAGGGTTCGCCGTCGACGACCGCGGCGATCGACTTGAGGATCGGGCCGAGGGTGGCCCACGCCTCGTCCGATCCGCCGGGCATGATCGAGGGGCCCTTGAGGGCGCCCTCCTCACCGCCGGAGATGCCGGCCCCCACGAAGTTGATGCCGGTCTCGCGCACGGCCTTCTCGCGGCGGATGGTGTCGGTGAACAGCGCGTTTCCGCCGTCCACGACGATGTCGCCGGGCTCGAAGACCTTGACGAGTTCGTCGATCACGGCATCGGTTCCCCGGCCGGCCTGCACCATGATGATGGCCGCGCGCGGCTTCGTGAGCGAGGCGGCGAATTCGGCGTAGGTCGAGGTTCCTACGAAGTTGGCGTCCGGGTGCTCCCTGAGAAGGGTGTCGGTCTTCTCATGGCTGCGGTTGAACACCGCGACCGTGTTGCCCTCTCGGCTGGCGAGGTTGCGGGCCAGGTTCGACCCCATCACGGCGAGGCCGATGACCCCGATGTTTGCCTGTGCCTCGACCACGTCTGCTCCCTGCTGCGTCTGCGAAAAAGTGTCCTCCTCAGGGTAGTGCGTCGGGTTGCGCGGGTTACTGTGTGAGTCATGTCGAGCGAACTCCTCCTCCTGGTCATGGGTGTCTCCGGTTCCGGAAAGACGACGGTCGGCATCGCGCTCGCCGCGGCCCTCGGCGTGCCGTTCCGGGATGCCGACGACCTGCATCCGGCCGCGAACGTGGCGAAGATGGCCGCGGGCATCGCACTCACCGACGACGACCGGATGCCGTGGCTCGCGCTCGTCGGCGCCGAACTGGCCGCGGCTCCCGCCGGCCTCGTCGTCGCCTGTTCGGCCCTCAAGCGGCGCTATCGGCGAGCGATCCTCGCGGCGGCGCCTGGCACCCGATTCGTGTTCCTCGATGGCTCGCGGGAGCTGCTCGAGTCCCGGGTGCAGCATCGCGAGGGTCACTTCATGCCGGCCTCGCTGCTCGATTCGCAGCTCGCAACACTCGAGCCGCTCACGGCGGACGAGCCCGGTGTGCGCGTCGTGCTGGATGAGCACCCCACGGTGGCCGGAGTCGTCACGCTGCTGGTCTCCTCTCTGGTCGAGTAGGGCGCGCAGTGACCTGAATGCCGCGAAACCCGCACCATACCCCGCCTCGCACTGGCGCGACCGCTCTCGGAGGGCCTCCGCGCCGCCGAGTGTCACTCGCGGCGGCGGAGTTGCCCCGGGGCTGCACGCACTACGCACCGCAGGGCGCCTCGATCCGTGTAAGCTTTTGCATTGTAC
>JANMBI010000194.1:0-3818 GCA_031360325.1 Frigoribacterium sp.
GGGCCTCGGCAGTAGCCTTTCGGGGTGGACTCCCCGCTCGATGCCAAGCTCAGTGGCGCCCTTGGCGGTCGCACCGCGGCGGCGATCCAGAAGGGTCTCGGGCTCGCGACGGTCGGCGACCTGCTGAGCCACTATCCACGGCGCTACGCCCTGCGGGGGGAGCTCACCGCCCTGGCGCAGCTGTCGGTGGACGAAAATGTCACGATCGTGGCCGAGGTGCTCGGCGTGCAGGAGCGGTCGATGCGGGCGCGCAAGGGGTCGATCCTGGAGGTGACGATCAGCGACGGCAGCGACATCCTCTCCCTCACCTTCTTCAACCAGGCCTGGCGCAAAGCCGAACTGAAACCGGGAGTGCGCGGCATTTTCGCCGGTAGGGTCGGGGACTACCGGGGCACGATCCAGCTGGCCCATCCCGACTATGAGCTGTTCGAGACGGTGGCCGAGGGTGACGACTCCGAAGTCGGCGCGGAACGGGCACGCAAATGGTCCGAGCAGCCCGTGCCGATCTATCCGGCCACGGCGTCGGTGGCCTCCTGGCAACTGGGCAAAGCCATCGGGGTCGTTCTCGATTCTCTTCCGCAACTTGGCGATCCGGTTCCGGGCGAGGTACGCGGCCAACGCAAGCTGATCGGCTACTCTCGGGCGCTCGAACTCATCCACCGACCGGAGAAGGACATCGATTGGCGAGCCGCGCAGAAGTCGCTGCGGTTCCAGGAGGCGTTCGTGCTGCAGGCCGCCCTGCTCGAGCAGCGGGCGGTGCTGAGACGTCAGGCCGCCACGCCCCGCCTGCCGAAGCCGGGTGGCCTGCTCGAGCGATTCGACGCGCAGCTGCCGTTCGTGCTCACCGGGGACCAGACGACGGTCGGTGCGGAGATCGCGAGCGAAATCGCGGCCTCGGCACCCATGAACCGACTGGTGCAGGGTGAGGTGGGATCGGGCAAGACCCTCGTCGCCTTGCGCGCGATGCTCGCCGTGGCGGACACCGGCGGCCAGTCTGCCCTCCTCGCCCCGACCGAGGTGCTCGCCGGCCAGCACCTGCGTTCGATCGTGAAGACCCTCGGCCCCGACCTGGCGGCCGCCCTGCGGCCGACGTTGATCACCGGCCAGCTGCCCGTGGCAGATCGGCGCAGGGCGAGCCTCGCGACGGTGAGCGGGCAGGCTCGGATCGTGGTGGGCACGCACGCCCTTCTGAGTGACAGTGTGGGGTTCTTCGATCTCGGACTTGTCGTCGTGGACGAACAACATCGGTTCGGGGTGGAACAGCGCGAGGCGCTTCGGCGCAAGGGCACGGTGCCGCCCCACGTGCTGGTACTCACCGCCACTCCGATTCCCCGCACGGTGGCGATGACGGTCTTCGGGGACCTGGACGTTTCGACGATCGCCGAGCTGCCCTCCGGGCGTGTGCCGATCCAGAGTTTCGTGGTGCCGCTCGCCGACAGGCCCGGCTGGGCCAACCGGGTCTGGGAACGTCTGGCCGAGGAGCTCGCGAAGGGGCGCCAAGGCTTCGTGGTGTGTCCGGCCATCGACAGCACCTCCGCGGCGGAAGCCGACCTCGAGCTCCTCCCCGGGCCGGCAACGGAGCTCTCCAACGTCACCGACACGCTCGCCCGGGTGCGAGCAGACCCGCTCTTCACGGGCCGACGGGTCGAAGGACTGCACGGCAGGCTGCCGAGCGAGGAAAAGGATGCCCTGATGCGCGCGTTCGCCGCGGGCGAGATCGACGTGCTCGTCGCGACCACCGTCATCGAGGTTGGCGTCGACGTGCCGAATGCCTCCACCATGATCATCCTGGACGCGGATCGCTTCGGTGTGTCGCAACTGCACCAGCTACGCGGCCGGGTCGGCCGCGGGGGCGTCCCCGGGCTCTGCCTGATGGTGACCAAGGCGGAGGAGGAGACTCTTGCCCGCGAGCGGGTGCAGGTCGTGGCATCCACTCTCGATGGATTCGAACTGGCGCAGAAGGATCTCGAGCTGCGGCAGGAGGGCGATGTGCTCGGAAGCATGCAGTCCGGCGGACGCTCCTCGCTTCGCCTGCTTCGGGTCGCAAAGGACGGAGTGCTCATCACCGAGGCGCGGGCCATAGCGCAGGGCGTTCTTGCCGAAGATCCCGGGCTGTCGGCGCATCCCGCCCTCCGCACCGCGCTCCTGCGGCGGTTGGATGAGACGACGCGGGACTTCCTCGCGAAGAACTGAGAACTCGGCTACGAAGAATATACGGCAGGCATATATCATGGGGAGATGCAGGCTGACGAGCTCGCCCTCGATCTGGCGGCCGCGCGTCGACGTGCGGGACTTACGCAGGCGCAACTCGCCGCCCGCTCCGGAGTCCATCAGCCGTCGATCTCCTCCTACGAATCGGGCGCGACCGTACCTCGACCGGAGACGCTCGCTCGTCTTCGCCAGGCACTTCGCCTGCGACCCTCGCTTCTTGTCGGCCGATATCGCGACGAGATTCAGGCGGCCGCCCGCGCGAATCGCGCGCTGACTGTGCGCGTGTTCGGATCGATCGCCCGGGGCGATGATCGGCCCGACAGTGACATCGATCTTCTGGTGACTTTCGACGAGGGCGCATCCCTCTTTGACCTGGCGGGCCTCGGGCAGGACCTGGAATCGCTGCTGGGCCGCCCCGTCGATATTGTGAGCGAATCGGGGGAAGATGACCACTTTCTCGACCGTATCCGGCAGGAGTCGATACCCCTGTGAGCGGCGAAACCGATCGACTTCCGGCGCTGGAGCGCGAGCTCGATGCTCTCCTGGCATCCGCCGCACGCATCGCGAGGCGCGGTCGCGACCGATTCTTCGACACGGCGGATGACACCCAGCGCCTGGCCGCTGAGGCGATCGTCGTGCGGTTGGCCGACCTCGTCTCCCGTCTCCCTGCGGAGTTCACCGCGGGGTTTCCTCAGATACCGTGGGTACGTATCACGGGGATGCGCAATCGTCTCGCTCACGACTACCGCCGAACCGATGCTCGTCTCGTCTGGACGGTGATTGCGGCGGAGCTGCCGAGAATCCGGGCCGCTCTTGACGGGAGTTCTGCCTGAGGGTCCGGTCCGTTGGCGTCGTTCATGAGCACGCATCCGCGGTGCCGTAGGCTCGCACCATGAGCAGGATCGCCGTCGTCCCCGGTTCCTTCGACCCGGTGACCCTCGGGCACCTCGACGTGATCGAGCGGGCGGCGAAGATCTTCGATCGGATTCATGTGCTCGTCGTGCACAATCCGGCGAAGACCGCCCTCTTGCCGGTTGCGCAGCGGGTTGCTCTGATCGAGAAGGCCATCCTCGACGCGGGGTTCGAAGGCGACATCCTGGTCACGTCGTGGAGCGTCGGGCTGCTCGTGGACTACTGCACGGAGGTCGGGGCGAGTGTGATCGTGAAGGGCATCCGTTCGCAGGTCGACGTGGCGTACGAGACTCCGATGGCCATCGTGAACCGCAACCTCGCCGGAGTCGAAACGATCTTCATGCTCCCGGATCCGGCCCACGCGCACGTGTCGAGCTCGCTCGTGCGCCAGGTCGCATCCCTCGGCGGAGATGTGGCCCCGTACGTGCCGAAAGCGGTCGCGGACTTCCTGCAGCGCGACTGAGCCGTGCTCCGGGGATCCCTGCGCCGCCCGCCTTTGCCAGGGGGCGACATCGCAACGAAACGGTGGATTCTCTGTGCTTTCAATAACATAGAGCATCTTGCTCGCTGGATAGAGAGGAAGTCTTGGGAACCGTGGGAATGAAAACGTGGGCAATTGCGGATCTAATTCGATACGCTTCTAACCCTGTCAATCTCTAGTGAATACTTCCACAGAGAGAATGCTGGCTCGTCCG
>JANMBI010000035.1:0-2826 GCA_031360325.1 Frigoribacterium sp.
GCACCTGATGGGATTCAGGAGAAGTGACCGAACTCGGTGATTTCGGAGGACGGAAAATGAGGCTGGCGCGGCGGAACGACGGAGTTCGTTGGGGGTCGACGGCCTTGCGGTTTGGATAGCCCCGGTGAAGGGGTGTCACCGTACAGTGACACCCCTTCAGGGCAATGCTGGGTCTTATTCGTCAGTCAGGAGTCCTTCGATCTCCTCGGCGTTAGTGACGAGATGGGCTTGGCCTTCTCGGATGAGGCGGTGGCATCCGGCGCTGGCTGCGCTGACCGGGCCGGGAACAGCGCCGACCGGACGGCCGAGAGCGTTCGCGTGTCCTGCCGTGTTCAGCGATCCCGACCTGTACCCGGCCTCGAGCACCAAGGTCGCGAGACTCGACGCGGCTATCAGGCGATTCCGCTGGAGGAAACTTCTCCGGACTAACGATGTCAATCGGATTCCGCACCGTCGAGTTCGACACAACGCCGGATTCCGGCGGCACGCCGTTCACGATCGTCGTGAACGGGCAGCCTGTGTTCGTGCGGGGCGCCAACTGGATTCCCGACGACGCCTTCCTGCACCGCGTCGACCGTGCCCGCTACCTCCGCCGCATCGAACAGGCCGAGTTCGCGAACATGAACCTGCTCCGCGTCTGGGGCGGCGGAATCTACGAAAGCGACGACTTCTACGAGCTCTGCGACGAACGCGGCATGCTCACTTGGCAGGACTTCCTGCTCGCCTGCGCGGCCTACGCCGAAGAGGAACCCCTGCGCTCCGAAATCGAGGCGGAGGCGCGCGAGGCCGTCAACCGGCTCGCAAGCCACCCGTCCCTCATCATCCTCAACGGCAACAACGAGAACGTGTGGGGCTACGAGGACTGGAACTGGAAGCTGCGCCTAGAAAAACCTGGGGCGCTGGCTATTATTATGGACTCTTCCCGGCGATCGTCGCCGAGATCGCCCGGTACGGCCAGCACCCGAACGATCCCGAGCACGGCACCATGCACATCTGGGACCTGTGGAACCAGCGCGACTATCCCGACTACCGGGACTACACACCGCGCTTCGTGGCCGAGTTCGGCTGGCAGAGCCCGCCCACCTGGTCGACCCTCACAGCATCGATCAGCGATGCCCCGCTCACACCGGAGTCGCCTGGCATGCTCGTTCACCAGAAGGCGATGGAGGGGAACGTCAAGCTCACCGACGGGCTACTTCGACACTTCCCGCTGCCCGACGACATTGCCGACTGGCACTGGGCGATGTCGCTCAACCAGGCCAACGCCATCGTGACGGCAGTCGAGCACTTCCGCTCCCTTCAGCCGCACTGCATGGGCAGCATTGTTTGGCAGCTTAACGACAAACTGGCCCGTAACCTCCTGGGCAGCCGTTGACGGCTACGGACGGTCCAAGCCTCTGCTCTACTACGCCCTCCGCCATGCCTACGCGGATCGCCTCGTCACCGTGCAACCTCGCGACGAGGGTCTCGCCGTAGTCGTCGTCAACGACTCGGCCGAGGAGTGGAGCGGCGAGCTTATCGTGCGCAGGCTCGACGACACGGGAATACTGCTGGCAAAGCACGCGGAGACGGTCACGCTATCAGCACGGTCTACCGTCACAGTGGCACTGCCCGCACCTATCTCCGAAGCGACGGATGCGGCGGCCGAGCTCCTGCGGGTCGAACTCACCGGCGTGCGCAGCCACTGGTTCTTCGCCGAATACCGCGACACTCGACTCGGCCGGCCGGAGCTTGACACTGCTGTCGAACGGCGCTCGGGAGGGTACCGGCTCCGCGTGAAGGCGCGCACGCTCACCCGCGACCTGACCCTTCTCGTCGACAAGCTCGACCCCGAGGCGCGGGTGAATGACATGCTCGTCACCCTGCTTCCCGGAGAGAGCGTCGAGTTCGAGATCGACACAGATGCCGATCTCGACACCGCAGCCCTCACCGCGTCGGACGTGCTGCGCTCTGCCAATCAGCTGCTGAGCCTATGAAATCGCCACCATCCGCTGGCCCCCGAGAGGAGAACAACTTGAGCAACACAGTGCGTTTTGGTGTGAACTACGTCCCCAGCACCGGATGGTGGTATTCGTGGGTCGACTGGGACGACTCGACCTTCCAGAAGGATTTCGCAGCGATAGCAGCAATGGGCTGCGACCATATACGCATTCACTGCCTGTGGCCGGTGTTCCAGCCGAACCCCCATCTCGTCAGCGAGACAATGCTCGAAAGACTGGCGCACCTTCTCGAGCTCGCCGATGCCGCCGGTCTTGACGTCATCGTCACCGTCCTAAATGGGTGGTTGAGCGGTTTCGATTTCAGGCCGTCGTGGTTGGGCGACGACGCCAACATCTTCACAGATCGTGCGGTCATCGATGCTGAACTCGATCTTCTCTCGGCGATTGCCGATCGAATCGGGCCTCACGAGAGGTTTCTGGGATTCGATATCGCGAACGAACCGAGCGTCCTCTCGACGCTCACCAAGAACGTTGCGACCCGTGCTGAGGGCGACCGCTGGGTTGTCGAAATCCTCCAGCACTGCGAACGGGTCGCTCCGGCGAAGCTTCACTCCGTGGGGATGGATCACTTGCCATGGCTCAGGAACGACACACCTTTCGGCCGCCCGACCCTCGCTAAAACCGGTGCGGTCACACCGATCCACGCGTGGATCTACTTCACCGGCGCCCTGGAGCGATATGGCGAAACGGGCCACCATCCACTTGCCGGAGTACATGCTCGAACTCGCCAAGGCCTACCATGACGATCCGGCCCGGCAGGTGTGGTTGCAGGAATACGGTGTGTCCAGGGAATGGGTCCACGACCTGTCCCCCGAGGACTTCCTCG
>JANMBI010000220.1:0-3210 GCA_031360325.1 Frigoribacterium sp.
GCGAGGCCCGCCTACCTGTATCTGCCGCCGGCCGCACTTGTCGCCAATCCGCCGGCGCTCCCGATTCTCATCATGATGATGGGACAGCCGGGCGGGCCGGAAAGCAGCAGCAAATTTCTCCCCACCCTCAACGCGCTTGCCGCCGCCAACAAGGGGCTCGGCGCCATCGTGCTCACCATCGACCAGATCGGCAGCCCGCTGCAGAATCCGCTCTGTGTCGACTCGTCGCGAGGAAACGTTTACACCTACGTCATGACCGACGTGGTCAACTATGTGCGCAAGAATCTGCACGTCGCCGCCGGGCGCCAGTTCTGGGCGGTCGGCGGCTACTCCAATGGCGGTGAATGCGCGCTCTCCTTCGGGGCGAAACACCCGGAAGTCTTCGGTTCGATCCTCGATGTCTCGGGCGAGATCGGTCCCTCCCTTGGGTCGCCCGACTCGACCGTGAAGATCGGGTTCGGCGGCGATCGGGCCCGATACGAGGCGGAACTGCCGGTCAACATCATGGCGCGCACTCACTACACCGACATGCTCGCGATCTTCACCAGCGGTTCGAAAGACACCTATTACGGCCCAGAAGCGGATGCGGCCGCAACGGCGGCCACTGCGGCCGGGATGACCACCCGACGGTTGATCGGACCGGGAGTCGGTCATCGCGCCGACGCGATCACCTTCGGGGTGCCAGCCGGGCTTCCCGTACTGTATTCCCGCTGGGAACTCTCCGCGCCGACGTGATGACCGGCGCACTGTGGTGACCGGCGCACTGTGGTGACCGGCGCACTGTCGATCAGTGCGCCGGAGTGATCGTCAGACGGGCTTCAGCGGGATCGGCGTACGCCGGCGAGCGCGGAAGCCGGTCAGTTCGCGTTGGCCATCAGCCAGGCGTAGGGGTCGATGAAGCTTCCGCCGATGGAGATGCCGAGGTGGAGGTGAGCGCCGGTGGAGGCACCGGTGTTGCCAACGAAGCCGAGGGTCTGACCGACGGTGACGGTTTGCCCGGCCACCACGGTGGGCGATCCGGCGATCATGTGGGCGTAGGTGCTTTGGATCTTCTGTCCATTCACCACATGGTCGATGATGACGTGGGTGCCGTATCCACCGCGGTCGGCAACGACGGCGCTGACCACCCCGGGTGCGATCGCGCCGATCGGCGCCCCGCCGCCGGCAAGCATGTCGATGCCATCGTGGAACGACGAGCACGAACCACAGGGGGCGCTTCGGGGACCGAATCCGCTGGCGATCGGCACGTAATACGGGAACGGCCACCGGATGGTGCCGTTGGGGTCCGGGGTGTAGAGCAAGCCGCCGACCGGGGCGAACAGACGCACGGTTTTGGCTCGGGGCGGGGGCGGTGGCGGCAGTGGCGCGGTTACCGAATAGCCGTCTCGGCCCAGAGTGGACGGGGCTTGGAGTGCGACGGCTGCTTCTGCCGCGAATGATTGCACGGTCACCGTGCTGGCCTGCCGGGGTACGGGGGAGCGATCGGGAGCGGTGAAGGCCGCGGCCGGCAACGAGGTGGAGACGATGAGAGCGCCGACCCCGAAGACGGCGCCGGCGGCGGTCAGCTTCGAGGTTGCGCGCCGGATCAACTCGCCCCGCTGTCGCGGCTGCCGTTTCTCGTCTGGTGCATTTCGGCGCATCTCGCGTCGGGAGGGAAGCGGGGCCGAAGGGGCCACTGTGCTCGGGAGAACGGGGTGAAGATCTGAGGTCATGGGTATATCTGGGCTCCGCCAATTTCGGCGTTGTCAGGTGTCCGGCAGCAATCGGACTGAATATAGGGCCAAGCGACTGCAGCTACCAGGAACGGGGAGGCCGCGCACTCACCGGGGTGAGCTGCGATCCGTCCTCGAAAGTAACGAATTTATAAAGACTAGCCACGAGGAGCGCTCGAGGCAAAATTTCGGATGTGTGTCGGGAGGGAAGTGGCTGTACGGGGTGGGCGGATAGGATCGCCGCGTGAGTGAAACGGCAAGCAAACCAGAGCTCCTCCCGGCCCGGTCCGAGCGGGGATGGTACGTGTTGGTGTACCGCATTCCCTCCGAGCCCACCCGACTCCGCGCGACCGCCTGGCGTCGGCTGAAGTCGCTTGGTGCGGTCTACCTTCAGAATTCGGTCGCCGCGCTTCCTGTGAGCCCCACAGCAGAGCGGGCGCTCCGCAAACTCCAACACGACATCGTCGGGATGTCCGGGACCGCGGTGCTCATGGAGTCGACTGTCGTCGTCGGCGAGGCGAATGTTCTCTCGATCTTCCAGGCGGCTCGTACCGACGAATACGACGAGATCGTGGATCGGTGTGCCGGCTTCCTCACCGAGCTTCAGAAGGAGTACGAGAAGTCCCATTTCAGCTACGCGGAGCTCGAGGAGAACGAGGTGGATCACACCAAGCTCGTGAACTGGTTCGGCAAGGTGAGCGCTCGTGATGAGTTCGGGGCTCCCGGGCGATCGGCTGCCGAGACGGCGCTCAAGGAGTGCGAGACGGCGCTCGAGGAGTATGCGGCGCGGGTCTACGCCGAGGAGCCAGAGGGACACTGACGCCGTCGAGGGACGCCGGCGTCGACCGCAGTGGGTCGTTTGTTCGCGGGAGGTGACTGCGTGTCCGGCTGGATCCACTGGTTTGCCGTGAGATCCAGCCGGAATTACTCAGCGGAGCGCGCGCCGAACACCGTAGGGCACCAGGGTGATTACCGCGATCGGTACGACGATCCAGGCCGCCGTCGAGAACGAAGCGACTGCGAAAGTCAGTACGAATGCGATCGCCACGCCGGCGGCGATCTGCCAGTCGTCACCGATGATGAAGTCATACCAGAATGCCCCGAACGCCGAAAGGCGAGATCCGACCGTCGGCCGGGGGGAGCGCGCGTCGGCCGGGGCCGCGGCGTGGGAGACGACCGATGCGGAGGACTGAGACGGCGCAGTTGCGGCCCCGCCCGCTCCAGCGCTCGGCCCTCCGACCAGCACGGTCTCCGGGACAGGGGTCGTCGGGTGCGTCTTCGGGGAATGGGAGTCGCGATAGCGACGCATGCCGAACGCGATGCCGAGGGACAGCACGGCGATGCCGGGAATGATCACCAGGAGGGCGGCATCGGAGCCGGGCCAGACGGCTCCAGCACCCTCGGCTCCCCAGAACACGCCGAACCCGGTGAGCATGATTCCCACCACGAACTTGAGGGTGTTCTCGGGCACACGGGAGAGCGGTCCGCGCACGATTAC
>JANMBI010000230.1:0-1812 GCA_031360325.1 Frigoribacterium sp.
GGGCCTCCGCGATCTGTTCGGTCACCGAGACAAGGGCGGGCAGCGGCGCCCGAACGTCGAGGTGGCCGTCTTCGGTGACCCGCTCGCCCGTGACGGTGTCATTCGAGACTTCCAGGGTGCGCAGGAACGTCAGCTGCGAGACTCCGAGTCTTTCGGCGAGCATCGCGGGAACCGCCGCGGTTCGACCGTCGGTGGATTCGTTGCCGGTGACGACGAGGTCGAAGTCGCGTCCACGGAGGGCCGCCGCCAATGCGGCCGAAGTCTGGACCGCATCCGAGCCGACCAGCCCGTCGTCGAGGATGTGGATGCCCCGGTCCGCGCCCATGGCGAGAGACTTGCGAATGGCGTCCAACGCTCCGGTCGGCCCCATGGTGACGACCGTGAGATCGCTGCCGGGATGGGCCTCCTTCACCAGAAGCGCCGCTTCGACGGCCTTCTCGTTGATCTCGTCGATCACCTGGTCGCCGGTGCGATCGACCCTCTTGGTCGACGGATCAATATGCCGATCGCCCCAGGTGTCGGGTACCTCTTTTACGAGCACTGCGATCTTCATCGAACTCTCCGCTTTTTCGTCGTCGATCCGGTATTTAGCCCGTCTCAGACTATATGGTCCGACAATTTGCTGGCAATTACTTGGATGTCCTAGTAAATTGTCGAGGAGGCAGTGCACCCGGAGACAGAAGGCGGAAGATGTTCACCACCACGGAGGACCAAAGGGCGATCGTCTCGATGGTGCGCCAGTTTGCCGCCGAATCGCTTGCACCCCACGCGGCCGAATGGGACGACACCCACTATTTTCCGGTCGAGGTCCTCCGTCGGGCCGGCCAGCTCGGCATGGGCGGCATCTACGCCCGAGAGGAGTTCGGCGGCGCAGGACTGACGCGCGCCGACTCGGTACTCATCTTCGAGGAATTGGCCAAGGGCGACACGACGATCGCCGCCTACATCTCGATACACAACATGGTCACCTGGATGATCGACCGCTACGGTGACGATCGCCAGCGGGCGGAGTGGGTGCCGTCTCTGGCCTCGATGGACGACCTCGGAAGCTACTGCCTCACCGAGCCGGGAGTGGGGTCGGATGCCGCCGCGCTCAGCACCCGTGCCCGGCGGGAGGGCGACGAATACGTCATCGACGGGGTGAAGCAATTCATCTCGGGAGCCGGTTCCTCCGCCATCTACATCGTGATGGCGCGCACCGCCGACACCGGCAGTCACGGCATCAGCGCGATAGTGGTACCGGCGGGGACTCCCGGGCTCGGCTTCGGCCCGCTCGAGAAGAAGATGGGGTGGCATGCTCAACCGACGCGGCAGGTCTTCCTCGACGCAGTCCGGGTTCCGGTAACCAACCGACTCGCCGGAGAAGGTGACGGATTCGGCATCGCGATGAGCGCCCTCGACGGCGGTCGCCTCAACATCGGGGCGTGTTCGCTCGGCGGCGGCCAGGCCGCTCTCGATCAGACCGTCGCCTACCTCACGGCGCGCACGGCGTTCGGAGGACCGCTCATCGACAAGCAGGCGTTGCTCTTTCAACTCGCCGACATGGACACCGAGCTCGAAACCGCACGCACCCTTCTCGCCCGGGGGGCCGCCGCATTGGACGCTGGGGACCCCGGCGCCGTGCGACTCTGCGCGATGGCGAAGCGGGTGGCGACCGACGCGGGATTCACCGTCGCCAACGCCGCCATCCAGCTCCATGGCGGTTACGGTTATCTGGCGGAGTACGGCCTCGAACGCATCGTTCGTGACCTGCGTGTGCACCAGATCCTCGAAGGGACCAACGAGATCATGCGCCTCATCATCGGTCGCAGT
>JANMBI010000250.1:0-1661 GCA_031360325.1 Frigoribacterium sp.
AGGGTTTCGAGGATGTGGCGGGCAACCTTGCGGATCACCTTGCTGTCGTCGACGATAAGGCAGGTCTTCATGGGACAGGATGCTTTCTAACGCTCGCTTCGCCAGTGGCTTAGCGCAGGAGGTGTGACCAAGGACTTAAGCAGCGGCGCGGTCGCCCGCGGGACCGGCGATGAGCGCGTCGATGTCGACCAGCAGCAGGGGACCTTCCTCGGTCTCGATCATGCCCAGGCCGACGCGTTCCCAGCCCGCGCCCATCGCGGCGCGCACCGGCACCGGGTCGGACAAGGCTTCGACGACGTCCTCGACAGCATCGACGGTCAGCGCATAATGATGCCCGTCGACTTCGACCACGGCGGCTTCACGAAGCCCGCTGAGGTCGGTCGAGCCGAGTTCGAGGCTGCGCTGGCAATCGATCACCGTCAGCACGCGGCTGCGCAGCGCCGAGAGGCCGGCGACATGATAGGGCGCGCGCGGCACGGGGCTCAGCGCGTCAAGCTCGACCACGCTTTCCACTTTCGCGGCGGGAAAGGCGATGCGGCTTCCCGCGACCGACACGATCAACAGTAACTGGTTCATTGGCCCCTCCCCGCTCCGGCGGATTTCAACGCCACCATCAGGCCGGCGCGGTCGTAGCGATAAATGGTGTCGGCGCCGTTGGCCCCGTCGGGATTGGTCGCCAGCGTGAGCACGCGCGCGTCCCCGGTGGCGGCGGTCGCGGTCGAGCCGTCGGACTGGATGACGAGGTCGGGGAGCAAATCGTCGCCGTCGCCGATGACGATATAGCCCGCCGCCTCGACGATCGGGCGGAGCATGTTCTGCATCCACGCATCGTCGCTCGGGATGCGGCACACCAACGGCACCGCCGCGCGGCTGGCCGAGCCGAGATGTTCGGCGAACAACCAATGCGCGTCGACCAGCTCGGCGGGTTCGCCACCGATCAATGTGACGCCCGAAACCTGGCCCGGGACGCTGGCCGAAATGACGTCATGGTCGATCGTCATGAGGTCGATCACTTCGGCAAACGCGTAACCGATTTCCTGGACTCCGTCGTTGAGGCGGAACAAGCGGACCTTGCCTTCGAAAATCTCGTCCTGCGCGACCCCGGCCAGCGGCAGGATCGATTCGCCAAGCTGGACCCGAAGCTTGCCCGCGCCGTGACGGATGGCTTCGGCGGGCACTTCCTCGATGCGGTCGACAATGCCCAGGCGAAGCGCCCGGCGCGCGCCGTCGCGGCCGCGGAACAGAAGCACGGGAACGTCGGCGGCGGCGGCGACGGTCGGTGCGTCGACCACGCGGCTGCCGCGTTCCTGAAGCTCGAGGTGGATGCCACCGACTTCGGCGAGCCCGGCGGGGTCGAACAACAGGATCGGGCTGCCATCGTCGGCGAGCGTCGTCCCGGCATATAGCCCCGTCGCCATGACCGCAGGCGCGGCGGGTTTGACGACCAGGTCCTCATGATCGTGGATGCGGTCGACCGCGAGCGCGAACAGATCGCCCCCGGCGGGTTTGAGGACCACAAGCGTGCGTTCGCTGTCGGCCATCGTGCTTTCGAGCCCGAGCACGTCGGCAAGGCTGATTTCGGGAACCCGGCGACCGCGGATGGTGGCGATGCCGGCGCCGCCGATGCGCTCGAGCGTGACGCTGGCGCCATTGGCGCGGAC
>JANMBI010000265.1:0-4502 GCA_031360325.1 Frigoribacterium sp.
TCCGCGAGACGTTCATGAATCGCGGCTCACACTTCTGCCCGTTCTGCCAGAGGATCCGCGTCACGTAGTCGACCGCTCGCCGACGCGCCATTCGCCGTTGCCTATCTCCTGACATTTGCCGGGGAGCACGGATTGGTCCGTGAGAACTCGACGTTCCGTCGGGTGCTGCGACACATCTGCAGGACTTACGCGGTCGGGGCGCTGGCGAACGGGCGGGTCACGGCGCGGGCGGCCGGCGGCTCAAGCCGCGGGCAGCGAGACCGCGAAGACCGCCCCGCCGCCGGGGGCGTTTCCGGCCGAGATGGTGCCGCCGAGGCGAGCCACCAGCCGTGCGGCGATCGAGAGCCCGAGCCCCGTCCCCACCGGCCGGATGTCGCGGTACCGCGCCCGCAGCACCCCGCGTTCGAAAGCCACGGCCTGGTCGTCGGGGGACAGCCCCGGACCGCCATCGCTCACCTCGAGCACCACCATGGTGCCGATGGACCGGGCGGCCAGAGTCACACTCGACCCACCGGGTGTCACCCGGAGGGCGTTCTCGACGAGACCGTCGATCACCTGGCGCAGCCGCTGCGGGTCGGTCGACACGGCGAGGTCGACGATCCCGGGGAGTGCGCTGACGGTCACCTCGACGGTTACCGCGCTGCCGCGCCACGCCTCGACGGTCTGCTCCATGAGGACGCCGACGTCCACTCTCCGGTGGTCGATGGCGAAGTCGTCGGCTTCGAGCCGGGCGAGCTCGAGGAGGTCAGCCACGAAGTGGTCGAGCCGCTCGGTTTCGGTGACCAGGGTGGTGCCGACCCGAACGATGTCGCCCTCGTGAATGAGGCCGTCCACCATCGCTTCGCCATACCCGCGCACCGCGGTGAGGGGGGTGCGCAGTTCATGCGAGATTGACAGCAGGAACTCGCGCTGCCGTCCTTCGCTCGTGGTGAGTGCGCGATCGAGGGTGGCGAGGGCATCCGCGACGGCACCGACTTCGGTGGGCACGCGTGCGCCGACGGTGAGGCCCCGCTCGCCCGCCGCCATCCGTTTCGCGGTTTCCGCCGCCACCACCAGGGGTCGGGTGAGCCAGCGCGTGAGCAGAGTGCCGGCGAGGATCGCCACGATGACGCCGAGGGCCAGAGCGAGAGCGATCAGTTGCGCGGCGGCGGTCGAGGTTTGCTCGAGGTTTCCGAGCGATCGCACCAGCACGATCGCGGTACCGGAGCGGGTGGGCCGCCCCTCGACGACCATGGTCGTCTTGCGCCGTCCTTCGACCTGGGAGACGGGCGTTCCGGCGAGCAGGGCGCGCACGTCCGCCGCGGAAACGAACGCCGCAGCCGGACCCGACACGCGGCCGTCCCCGGCGACGACGGCCACTCTGGTGTCGCCAAGAGTGAGCCGCGCGCGTTCCCGAAGTGATGTCAGGTTCGTCGCAGCGGGCAGCCGACTGAGCAACTGGGCCTGGGCGGCGAGCTGCGCCCGACCCGCCGCGATCGTCGACTGCCGCACCAACTGCACCGCCACAAGACCCGTGATGAGCACGGCGAGCACGGCGACACTGACCGTGACGAGGGTGATACGACCGTGAAGCGACCGAAACCAGGCGCTCACTCTGCCACCGAATAACCCACTCCGCGGGAGGTGCGGATCGGACTGTCCTCGCCGAGCTTCGCGCGAAGCTGGGCGACGTGCACGTCAACCGTGCGTCCGAGACCATAGTCCGCCTGCCCCCACACGCTCGACAGAAGTTGCTCCCGCGTGAATACCTGACCCGGCGAGCTCATCAGCTTTCCCAACAGGTCGAATTCCGTACTGGTCAGTTCGACGGCGCGACCGGATGCTTCCACCCGTCGCCGAGCGGAATCCCAGGTCACCCTCCCCACGGTCACCGGCCCGGCAAGGGGGGTGCCCCCGTGACGGCGGAGGATCGTCTTGATCCGCACCACGAGTTCCCGCGGTGAGAAGGGTTTCGTGAGATAGTCGTCAGCACCGAGCTCGAGGCCAAGGATGCGGTCCACCTCATCGTCGCGCGCGGTGACGAAGATCACCGGCGTCCAGTCATCCGCCGCCCGCAGTCTCCGGCAGATCTCGATGCCGTCGAGGCCGGGCAGTCCGACATCCAAGACGATCGCGACCGGACGCAGCCGACGGATGCTCGCGAGGCCCGCCAGCCCATCGGTCTCGACGTGCACTCCGAAGCCGGCCTCGCCGAGGTAGAGACGTTGCAGGTCCGCGATGGCGCGCTCGTCTTCCACCACCACCACAAGTCCCCGAGTGTCTCCCATCGCACCATTCTCGCCGCTCGGAGGATGCTCGGCACTCAGGCCGGGTACCGCCTTACACTGCTCGAACATTCGCCGAACCCCCCGCTGACCCGGTCCGGGCAGCCTGGGATCCGGTCGTCATCTCGGCGACCCGATAGAAGGAGTCATCATGACCATCCGCAACCATCGACTCGCCGTCATCGCCGTGGCGGCAGGCATCGCTCTCGCCGCGGGCACCGGCACCATCGCCGCAAGCGCGGCCACACCGCCGAATTCTCCGACGGTGGCCGCCGCCGGATGCAGCTTCGGCGAGCACCTCCTCTCTGCGGCGAGGAAAGTGCCGACCGAACTGCGAGACGACCTGAAGCAGCTCAGGGCGATGAAGCCGGGTCCGGATCGTCGGGCGGATGCCAAGAAGCTGAGGTCCGAGGCCCTCGATGGGCGCTTCGGGCCGGCGGTGGAAGCCCGCGCGCAGTGGCGCGCCGCTCACCCCGGAGACAAGCTCCGGCCGCTTCCGGCCGCGCTGAAAGCCGACCTAAAGGTTCTGCACGGCACTCCGAAGGCGGGTAAGGCGGCCGAGGTCGCCACCATCGCGCAGAAGGCCGTCTCTGGCGGCTACGGTGCGACGATCGAATCCTTCGCGCAGGCGGTGAAGGCCAGCACGGCATGGAAGGGCTGTTCACCCGCCGGAAGCTGATCCGCGGCTCAGGACGCCAGGGACTTCTTCCAGGCTCCCTCGTACCCGAGGGCCAAGAATCCGATGGCCTCGTTCACGTCGAGCATGTGCCGGTTCTCCTCGGCGTTGAAGGTGATGATTGAGGGATGCCCGGGCGCCGTCTCGCCGAGCTTCTGCAGGTTCCCCACCTTCAGCAGCATCCCGAGCCGGTGTCCGCGGTGCTCTTTCAACACGATCGTGTCGTTCTGGAACACCGGGCGATCCTGCTCCGCGGGGACCCCGAGCTCGGTGAGGCCGGCCAGGCGCGCGGTCGGTAGATGCTCGACCACAGAGACGACGGAGGTCTTGGGGCCCGCCTCGGCGCGATCCTCGTAGTCGATGAGGCGCTGGCGCGTCCAGACATCCTCCGGCTCTTCGAGGCCCGCGCTCGGGGCATCCGTGCTCATCCGGGTGAAGAGCAGCGCCATGTCGTCGAGCCAGCGGTCGGGGGTGCGGCCACTCCACTGGTGAACGCGGTAATCGGACCCCGCCGCGTTCCGGGACTCCGCCGCGAGGCGCTGGACCCGCACCGGGGACACGGGAAGTGCGAGCCGGCTGGCACGCTCCACCTGTTCGAGCCGGAAACCACGGCCGAGCAGGAACCGCACCTCTGCGTTATCCGCCGGTACCGATCCGAAGCCGGTGGGGGAGTCGAGACGTTCGCCCGCGGCCGCCTTCGACACCGTGTAGACGACGAGTTTCGTGCGGTGGTCTTCGACGGCGAGCGCCTCGAGATGGTCCGCAAGTGCGGTGCCGATGCCGCGGCGACGAAACTGCGGATGCACCTGCACGTCGATCCAGGCCGTGGCGCTGTCCGCCGAGGGGCGGGTCTCGAAGATGGCCCGTGCGACGATGCGGCCGTGCACCCGGGCCGCGAACAGTTGCTTCGGCTCGTACTCCTGGTCGAGCCAGACCGGCAGCAGCTCGGCGGCCGTCGCCGAGAGCTCCTCGGTGCCGTAGCCGTCGGCCTCGGAGGCGTTGCGCACCTCTGCCGTTGCGACGAAGTCTGCGGAGTCCGGGTCGTCGAGGCGAGCCGGGATCACGACCCGTTCGAGAGTGAAATCGGTCACGGTGGCGGCCCCCTCTGCTGCCGTCTGGGGTATGGACAGCCGACCAGAGTACATCCGGGTCCGCGAGCGGGGGAGCGATCGATACCGAAGCGTTAGGTGAGCAGCCAGCCGTTGTCCGCGGCGATCCTCACGGCCTCGCCTCCGTTCCGCGCCCTCGTCTTGCCGATGGCGGAGGAGAGATGGTTGCGAACGGTGCCCTCAGAGAGGTGCAGCTGCTTCGCGACATCCGCGATGCTTCCCTCGGATCGCAAGGAGAGCAGCACGTCCGTCTCGCGGGCGCTCAGCGGGGAGTCGCCGGTGATGAGCGACTCTGTGGCGAGGGCGGGGTCGACGACCCGCAACCCGGCGTGCACCCGGCGCACGGCATCCGCAAGGTCGTGTGAGGGGATGTCTTTGACGACGAAGCCGGATGCCCCGGACTCGAGCGCGCGCCGGAGGTAGCCGGGCCGGCCGAAGGTCGTGACGATGAGC
>JANMBI010000060.1:0-14686 GCA_031360325.1 Frigoribacterium sp.
GTCAGCCATGCGGCCCGGTGTTCGACCGCATGGCTGACGAAAAGGCGCGTGGCACGGAGACGAGGGTGACGGGGCGACGGGGCAACGGGGTGACCGGGGTGACGGGGGTGACGGGGGTGACCGGGGTGACGAGGGTGACGAGGGTGACGGGGGTGACGGGGGTGACCGGGGTGACGAGGGTGACGAGGGTGACGGGGCGAGTGGGGTGACGGGTGGGGCGAAGTCGCCCTCCGCTGTGATCCCGTCCGGATCGCGCTACTGCAGGGCGATCGGTTTGACGATGTCGGCGTAGATCAGCAGCACACTCATTCCGCCGAGCACGAGCACCACGGCGAAGGTGAGCGGCACCATCCGGGCGATGTCCACCGGGCCGGGATCGGGCCGCTTGAAGAGCTTCGCGAAGCCCCGACGGATGCCCTCCCAGAGCGCCCCAGCCACGTGTCCGCCGTCGAGCGGAAGCAGCGGCACGAGGTTGAACACGAAAAGTGCGACGTTGAGTGAGGCGACGAGGCCGAGGAGGAACGAGAAGCGCTCGGCGAACGGAGACGTCTGGACCGCCGTGACCTCCCCGGCGATCCGACCGACGCCGACGACACTCACCGGGCCGTTCGGGTCTCGGGGGCCGGAGCCGAATGCCGCCTTCGCCACGTCGATGAGCCGCTGCGGAAGGTTCACAATGAGGTGGACATCTGCACCGATATTCGTACCGAGAGTGGGAAGCACGCGACTCAGCGGCTGCCGGGCGAGCACGGCCGTCGGTCCGATGCCCAGGAATCCGACCCTCTCGGTGACGGGTTTGCCGGCCGAATCCTTCACGGCAACCCCTTTCGTCGTCACGACGTTGCGCACCGTGAGGAGAGGAACGGCGGTGAGCACTTTCGTCGCACCGGCACGCTTCACCGTGATGGGGACATCGCGGCCGGCTGAGGTGCGGATGACACCGGTCACCTGGGCCCAGGTCGGGTAGTCGATGGCTCCGATCTTGAGAATCTGGTCCCCGGGCTTCAGCCCGGCGATCGATCCGGGTGACCGAGGATCGCCCGCCGTGCACGTGGTCGAAGTGCTCGCGGCCGGAAGCACGCAGGCCGACACGCTGCCGACCGCGAGCTGCTGGGTGCCGAAACCGCTGAGAACGACACCGAACAACACCACCGCGATCACGAGGTTCATGAACGGGCCGCCGAGCATGATGATCACGCGTTTGTAGATCGGCAGCCGATAGAAGACACGGTCCTCGTCACCGGCGGTGATGGTGTCTGCGCTGGCCGACCGGGCATCCTGCACGAGGGTTTGAAAGAAGCCGGTGCTCGCGGTGCGGGCCGGCGCCTCGTACCCCTCCTCGAGGAACGCCGCATCGGTGCCCGACGTTCGGGCACGACCTCCGGGGCGGGCGGGCGGATACATGCCCGCCATGGAGATGTAGCCGCCGAGGGGGATGGCTTTGACTCCATACTCGGTCTCGCCTACCTTCCGCGAGAAGATCGTGGGACCGAAGCCGATCATGTACTGTCCGACCTTCACACCGAAGAGCTTTGCCGGCACGAGATGTCCGATTTCGTGCAGGGCGATCGACAGGGCGATGCCGATGGCGACGACCACGATACCGAGGATGTAGAGCAGGACGGTTTCCACGCATCCCAGCGTATCCGCCACAGCCTGAAGGTCGGCGGTGGAGCGCCTTACCGTCGGCTATGACGAATAATGGGAGGATGACGTCAACTCGGGGTGCACCGCAGAGTGCGGAGCTCGCCATCGGCGATCTGCTCGCGGACCGCTTCCGGATCACCGCCGTGCTCGGAGTCGGTGGCATGTCCACCGTGTACCGCGCGACAGACGAGGCGTTGGGACGCACCGTCGCACTCAAGGTGTTTCGCTCGGACCTCGCCGATGCCGACGATGTGCGCCGACAGCGGGACGAGGTCCAACTGCTGGCCTCCCTCAACGCCCCCGGGCTCGTCACCCTGTTCGATGCGGTGGCCGAAGGCACCGAGGGTCACCATGGCCGCGCCTTCCTGGTGCTCGAGTTCGTCGACGGCGTCGACCTGCGAACTCGGCTACACGACGGCCCTCTCGATCCGGTTGTCGTCGCGCGAATCGGGGCGGATGTCGCGGGAGCCCTCGCGTATATCCACGCGCGCAACGTGGTGCACCGCGACGTCAAGCCCGGCAACATCCTGCTCCCCCGCGCCGATTCGGCGCTCGATGGTGCGCAGCGTGCCGTTCCGCACGCCAAACTCGCCGACTTCGGAATCGCACGCCTCCTCGACGATGCCCGGCTCACCTCCACCGGCACCATTGTCGGCACCGCGAGTTACCTGAGTCCCGAGCAGGCCGGTGGGGTGACTGTGAGCCCGGCGAGTGACGTCTACTCTCTCGGGCTGGTGCTGCTCGAGTGCCTGACCGGTGAGCGAGCGTTCCCGGGATCGGCGCTCGAATCGATGTCGGCTCGGCTCTCTCGCGACCCAGAGATCCCCGCGCGATTGGGCCTGCCGTGGGCGACAGCCCTCAGGGCGATGACGGCTCGCGACCCGGACGGCCGACCCGGTGCCGGGGCAGTGGCGGACGCCCTCGCCGCGCTCGCCCCCCAAACTGACTCCCCGACTGACGCACCAACTGACTCACCGGAGCAGACCGCGGGGCGCGGAGAGCTCGCAACCGAGTCTCTCGATGCGACGCGTGTCCTCGAGACCCCGACGGCACTCCAGTCAACGCTTCTCCTCCCGGCCCCCGCCGCCGCTCCGCTCACGGAGGCGGCTCCCCGCGCGTCCCGATCGGTGCGGGGCCGGCGGCTCGGAGCGATTCTCGGCGCCCTGGTCGTCGCCGCGGTCATCGTCGCCATTGCCGGGATGCTCGCACAGCCGTCCGGCTCCTCCCCGGCATCCTCCGCGCCCCCGTCACCTGCCGCTACGTCGGCCGTTGCGGTCCCGCCCGCCGTCAGCTACCCCGCCGTTTCGGGAACGCTCGGGCGGGATCTTGCCGAATTGCAAAGGAGTGTTGCCCCGTGAAGCGACAGAACCGTGCGGCCGTCGGCGCCCTCATGCTGATCGCTTTCTCGCTCGCCGGGTGCTCCTCTCCCGCCCCGAGTCCCACACCGACTCCCTCCGTCAGTTCGCCGCCACAGTATGCCCCGGCGGCCGCCGCACGGCTTCAGGCGGCGGTGCTCTCGGTGACGGCGGCGGCGTCCTCCGGGGATCCTTCCGCGGCACTCGCCCGACTCGATGAGGTCGCCTCTCTCGCGGCCGACGCCCGCGCCGCGGCCGAGATCACGGTATCGCGGCTGCAGGACATCACGGCATCCATCGCCCTGGTTCGAGCAGACCTCGAAGCCGCGATCCACGCCAAGAAGGACGAACACGGCAAGTCGGGAAACAACGACTAGTGTCGCCGACGGCGTGCAACGGGCGACCCTAGCCGAGAATTCGACGATCCGCCTCGGAGCGGGCCCAGCGTTCCGCTTCGGCAAGGGATTCACGGGTGAGTGCTCCGGACGACCCGTGTGAATCCACGACCGCCGCAACTATGTCGACGATGTCGAGATAGCCGATCCGTCCCGCGTGAAAGGCGTGCACGGCCTGTTCGTTCGCGGCGTTGAAGACAGCAGGGTAGGTGCCTCCCTCTCGTCCGACGCCCTTGGCGAGTTCGACCGCCGGGAACGCCACGGCGTCGAGCGGCTCGAAGGTCCAGGAGCTGGCCGCGGTCCAGTCGAGCGGTGCTCCCACATCCGCCACGCGGTGCGGCCAGTCGAGGCCGAGCGAGATCGGCAGGCGCATGTCGGGAGGCGAGCACTGCGCGATCGTTGAGCCGTCGATGAACTCCACCATCGAATGCACGATGGACTGCGGATGCACCGTCACCTCGATGCGCTCGTATGGCACGCCGAACAGGTAGTGTGCCTCGATGATCTCGAGCCCCTTGTTGACCAGCGTCGAGGAGTTGGTGGTGACGACGAGCCCCATGTCCCAGGTGGGGTGGGCGAGCGCCTCGCTCGGGGTGACGTCGCGAAGCGAATCACGGGAACGACCTCGGAAGGGGCCTCCCGAGGCCGTGATGACGAGTCGGCGCACCTCGGCGGCCGTTCCGGAAAGAAGTGCCTGCGCGATCGCCGAGTGCTCGGAGTCGACGGGCACGATCTGCCCGGCGGCGGCGGCGGCCATCACCAGCTCACCGCCGACGATGAGGCTCTCCTTGTTGGCGAGCGCGAGTGTCTTGCCGGTCTCGAGGGTGGCGAGCGTCGGGCCGAGGCCCACCGATCCGGTGATGCCGTTGAGCACAACGTCGGCATCGATCGTCCGCACCAGCTGCTCGGCCTCGATCTCGCCGAGAGCGATGTGGGTGACACCGAACGCCGCGGCCTGCGCCTCGACCGCCGCCCGTCGAGAGCCGGCGGCCAGTCCGACAACCTGGAAGTGCTCGCGATTGGCGGCGATCACCTCAAGCGCTTGGACACCGATAGATCCCGTGGATCCCAGGACGATGACGCGGCGCATGAGGGTACGTTAGCGCGGACCGGTCCCCGTGCTCCTACTGAGTGGCGAGAATGTCGACGACGAAGACCAGCGTGCTCGTCGGGGTGATCGCCGTCTGCCCGGGCGGAACGCTTGCTCCGTAGCCGTCTGCCGGCGGGATGACCGCGATCACCTGGGACCCGACCTTCTGTCCGACGAGCGCCTTGCCGAATCCGGGGATCACGCCGGTGGTGGCGAAGGTCGCCGGTGTTCCGCGAGTCCAGCTCGAATCGAAGACGGTTCCGGTCTCCCAGACCACTCCGGTGTAGTGCACGGTGACCGTGTCGCCCGCCTTAACCGTCGTCCCGGTGCCCTTCTTGAGATCCGCGATGGTAAGGGTGGTGGGTGCAGCGGCCTTTGGCACGGTGATTTTCGGGTCGCCCTTCGCCCCGAGCGTGACTGTCGGAAGTCCGGCGACAGGCGGTTGCGGCGCGCCGTTCGCCTTCGGCAGCACGGTGACGGGGGCCGTGACCTTCACCACGTCGAATACGAAGATGAGGGTGTCGGTGCCCTTCACGCCGAGCCCCGTCGACCCGGTGGCCTTGAATGCATCGGCCGGCGGGATCACGGCGACCACTCGGCTTCCCGCCGGAGAACACTCGAGGCCCTTGATCATTCCCGGCAGGATGCTCGACGTCTTGAGCTGGAATGCCGTCGTCGAGCCCGACTTGTACGTGGTCGCATCGATCTTCTTGCCGGTTGCGGCATCGTAAGCGGTGTAGTCGACCTCGACCGTCCCGTTGGCGCGCGCAACGGCACCCTTGCCGTCGATCACGACCGAACGCTCGGTCTTCGTCGTGCTCAGACCGGTGGCGAACTTAACGGTGGGAGCGGTGCCGAACTTGCCGGTCACCGTCACCTTGCTTGAGTTCGCTCCGGATGGCGCCGGCGCACAGCCGTTCGCCGCTGTGGACGAGCTGCAGGCGGCCAGGGTGAGGGCGAGGGCCGTGAGCGCGAGGACCGAGAGTGTTTTCTTCACCGGTCAAGTGTGGGGCTACAGCACTCGATCAAGCTGACCAAACCCTGAATGTCGTGGATGGGAAACACTATTCATTGGTCGGCGCCCGTGTCGGCGATGATGGCGCCGCCGACGATGAGCGGTTCGTGACGAACCGGAAAGTTGACGGAGTTCGCGATGAAACACTTCCGACTCGCTTCGTGGTGCAACCGGCGTGCGAGGGCGGGATCCCCGGAGGCGATGGTCACGACCGGCCGCAGAGTCACCGAGGTGAAATGACCGCCGCCATCCGGCGTCTGCTCCATCGTGCCGATCGCCGCATCGGCGTAGCCCGTCACGACGACACCGTTGTTCGCCGCGACATGCAGGTAGCTGAGCAGATGGCACTGGCTCAACGCGGCGATGAGCATCTCTTCCGGATTCCATCGGTCGGCATCGCCGTGGAAGACCCGGTCGGAGGATGCGCTGATGTCGTGCTTTCCGACCGAACGCACCACGTGATCACGACCGTATGCCCGGTAGTCGCTGGTACCGGTTCCACGATTGCCGGTCCATTCCAGCGAGACGGAGTAGTGATGTTCGTGAGTCACGGACCCAACGCTACGCCCTGCCGACGATAGGATTTTCGGTATGACCGCCCCCCTCGCCCCCGCCGTCCACTCCCTCGAGATCGTGGCGGAACGTCGCCTGTTGACGGCGATTCCGGGGCCGCGCTCCCAGGCGCTGCAGGAGCGACGGCTCGCCGCGATCCCGGTGGGGGTGGCATCCGCCGTGCCGGTGTTCATCGAACGTGCGCACGGCGCGATCGTGGTGGATGTCGACGGCAACCAGTTCATCGACCTCGGTGCCGGCATCGGGGTGATGACCATCGGACACACCGATGCGGCGGTGGTGGCAGCGGCCTCCGCCCAGCTTGCGGCCTTCACCCACGTGATGTTCACGGTCACACCCTACGAGGGGTACGTGCGTGTGGCCGAACTGCTGGCCGAGCACACTCCCGGCGACTTTGCGAAGAAGACGGTGCTGCTCAACTCCGGCGCCGAAGCGGTAGAGAACGCGGTGAAGATCGCCCGGAAGTACACCGGCCGTGCCGCCGTCGCCGTTCTCGACCACGCGTATCACGGTCGCACCAACCTCACCATGGCGATGACGTTCAAGGCCATGCCCTACAAACTGGGCTTCGGTCCCTTTGCGAGCGACGTTCACCACGCCCCCAACTCCTACCCGTTCCACGATGGCCTGAGCGGGGCGGAAGCCGCCGCTCGCACCATCGGCTACCTCGAGAAGACGGTGGGGGCGAGCGACCTGGCCTGCCTGATCGTCGAGCCGATCCAGGGCGAAGGGGGGTTCGTCGTTCCGGCCGAGGGCTATCTTCCCGCGCTTCAGGAGTGGTGCAACTCCGTCGGCGCCGTCTTCGTCGCCGATGAGATCCAGAGCGGCATGGCCCGCACCGGAGCGTACTTCGCAAGTGAGCACTTCGGCATCGTTCCCGACCTGGTGCTCAGCGCAAAGGGAATTGCGGGCGGCCTCCCGATTGCCGGGGTCACCGGCCGTGCCGAGATCATGGATGCTTCACACCCGGGCGGTCTCGGGGGAACCTTCGCGGGCAATCCGGTTGCCGCGGCGGCCGCGATCGCCGTCTTCGGCGAGATCGAGGCGGGCAATCTCCTCGCCGAGGGTGTGCGGATCGAGGCGGTGTTGAAACCCGCGCTGCTCGCTCTGCAGGAGCGCTACCCGGTCATCGGCGACGTGCGCGGAATCGGCGCGATGATCGCCATCGAACTGGTGGAACCGGGCACGCACACTCCGAACGCCGCCGCCGTCTCGGCGATCACCGCGTTCGCCGCCCAGAACGGCGTGCTGCTGTTGAGCGCCGGCACCTACGGCAACGTCATCCGGTTCCTTCCGTCGCTCGCGATTTCGAACGACCTGCTCCGCGAGGCACTCGGGGTGCTCGACGACGCGCTCGCGGCGCTGTGAGCCGCCCTCTTCATCCGTCCGGCGTCGTCGAACTCGCGGTCCTTTCGCGTTCCGGGCTCGATGAATCGCGTCATCTCGGTGCCGCGGTTGTCGTCTCCCCCGACGGAACCATCGCGCGCTCGTTGGGGGATGCGGATGCCCTCGTCTACGGTCGATCGTCGCTCAAGTTCTTTCAGGCGATCGCCGTCCTGCGCTCGGGTGTCGCCCTCGACGGCTCGCAGCTCGTGCTCGCGACCGCCAGCCACGCCGGCACCCCCGAGCACCTTGAGGTCGTTCGTGATCTGCTCGAACGGGCGGGCCTTGGCGAAGAGTCCCTTCAGTGCCCGCCCGACTGGCCGCTGGATGGCGCGTCGCGCTCCGCGGCAACCGCTCCCGCTCGCATCACGATGAACTGTTCAGGCAAACATGCCGCCTTCCTGCTCGCCTGCGTGCAGAACGGTTGGCCGACCGAGAGCTACCTCGACCCGGATCATCCCTTGCAACGGCGAATCCGCGACACCGTCGAGGAATTCACCGGCGAGCCCGTTGGCCACGTCGGCGTCGACGGGTGCGGCGCACCGGTCTTCGCGACCACTCTCCGCGGGCTCGCTACCGCTGTCGGTCGCGTCTGCGGCGGCGACGACCCTTCCGCCTCGCTCCTCACCTCCGCCGTGCTCGCGGAACCCTGGGCGATCGACGGACCCGGGCGGGCCAACACCGTGGTGATCGAAGAACTCGGCCTGATTGCCAAGGGCGGCGCCGAGGGCGTGATCGTGATGGGATCGTCAGACGGCACCGCCGTGGCGCTGAAGATGCTCGACGGCAGCGCGCGTGCGACGTCGCTCGTTGCCCTCGCGCTCCTCGCCTCCGTCGGGGCGGTCTCGGTGGGGGATGCGGATCGGCTCGGAGAGCTGACCACGGAGAAGGTACTCGGCGGTGGCCTGCCGGTCGGGGACATCCGCGTGTCGGACCTCGTCCGCGGAGTGTAGCTCGTTCTCGGTCGATCACTGCGCCCGATCATCGCGGCGAGTTGGCATGAGGAGTGCGGTCAGGCGTAGAGGCTCGCCACCGCCTCCCGGAATGCGATCGTGTGACGCTCGACATCCGCGGCCGTGGTGCTCGGTGCCATGAGGGCCATGTTGTGGAACGGCGTGATCAGAATTCCGCGGTTGAGGGCATGCAGGTGGAGATACTGCTGCAGTTCGAAGTCGTCCGCCGCGGCGGCCTCGGCCCCGTCGTGGGGCGCGGTGCGCCGGAAGCTGTACTCGGACCGGGCACCGAGCTGGGTGACCTGCCAGGGCACGTCGAACTCGTCGAGAGCGGACTGCACGCCGAGAGTCCAGTCGGTGGCTCGATCGATCATGGCGGGGAACGCCTCTGCCGTCAGCACCTCCGAGAGGGTGGCCCGGATGCCCGCAAGCGAGACGGCATTGCCCGCGAGGGTACCGCCTACTCCCCCCACGTCGATGTCTTCGAGGTCAAGTGACCCACGCACGAGCGCGGAGAAGGAGGCAGTCATCCCATATGCCGCTGCGGGAATGCCCCCGCCGATGCTCTTTCCCACCACCACCGCATCGGGGTCCAGGGAGTCCCGCGCGATCATGCCGCCGGGCCCGGCGCACAGGGTGTGGGTCTCGTCGATGATGAGGATGACGCCGTAGCGGGTGCACAGTTCGCGAACCGCGGCGTGGTAGCCGGGATCGGGCAGTACGATTCCGACATTGGTGAGTGCGGGTTCCATGAGCATTGCCGCGATCTCCCCACCCGCGAACGCCTTCTCGAGCGACGGGATGTCATTGAACGGAACCACTGACGTCGTGAGCGCGGGGGGCACCGGAGCTCCGATCGTGCCGCGACGTTGGACCACCGCCCCGGACCGGTCGAGAGTCGCGTAGGCCTCGTCCACCGTGCCGTGGTAGCAGTAGTCGTGCACGACGATCTTCGCCCGGCCGGTCACCTGGCGGGCGTAGCGGATGAGGCTGCGGTTGGCATCCGTCGCCGACAGACTGAACTGCCAGGCCGGCACCCCGAAGCGCTCCGCGAGCAGGGTCGCTGCGGCGGCGGCATCCGCGGTGGGAAGCATGAACGTCGAGCCCTTGGCCAGCTGGGCGGAGATCGCGGCGACCGCGGCGGGAGGCGCGTGGCCGCACATCGCTCCGGTGTCGCCGAGGCAGAGGTCGACGTGGTCGATGCCGTCGACGTCCCGGAAATGCGAGCCGCCCGCGCTTTCGACGTAGACGGGCCAGGGGCCCGGCCACTTGGCCATCCACAGCATGGGCACGCCGTCGGGCAGGTGCGGCGTCGCCTCGGCGAAGAGCTCCGCCGATCGCGGCCGGGCCGCTCGAAAGAGGCGAAGCTCCGCCTGCCAGAGATCTTCGAGTCGAGCACGGTCCTCATACATTCGGAGCCTTCCTAACCGATTGGGGCGGGGCGTCTGTCGCGTGCGACGCCAGGTCTGTGCTACCGCGCGTGGCGGGCTGCGAGGACACGCCGGCCCGTTGTCGACCTTCGCGTACACCCCTCATCGGGATGCGTCGCCGCCCCGCATCATGGTGACGCCGATCGTATCGCGCATTCACGACACGACACCCCCTCCGCCGTCGAGCGACGCGCCCGGCGATCGGATCCAGCCGGCCAAGACCGTGACCCGTTCGGACGGATCCCGCCGATCCTCCTCGGCGGTAGCGAACGGAATTTCCGGGCAGGTCGACCATGCCGACAGGGCCGGAGAAGACACCGCGGTGGCCACAGAGAAGGGCAAAACCGCCTTGATTTTCAACGATCTTCACGAAATCAGTGGTTCGGCGCCCGTTTTGGTTGCGGAATCGCGCGTCGGACGCCGGTACGCTGGAGAGTGCGCGAGTTCGAGCTACGACCGTGCAGCGCTACAGTGCTGTGGCGCCCCTGCATCGACAATCACCCAGGAGTGACATGAGAGTCGCCGTTCCCACCGAGGTCAAGAACAACGAATTTCGGGTGGCGATAACGCCGGCCGGAGTGCACGACCTCGTTTCCCACGGACACGAGGTTCTCGTGCAGACCGGTGCCGGATTCGGATCGTCGATCACCGACGAGGCCTATGCCGACGCCGGCGCCACGATCAGTCCGGATGCGGAGACCACCTGGGCGGCTGCCGACCTCTTGCTGAAGGTGAAGGAGCCGGTGGAGAGCGAGTACGGCTATTTTCGGGATGAACTGCTGCTCTTCACCTATCTTCACCTCGCCGCCGAGCGACGCCTGACCGACGAACTTCTCGCACGGCGAGTGACCGGGATCGCATACGAGACCGTGCAATTGCCCTCCCGCTCCTTGCCGCTTCTCGCCCCCATGAGCGAGGTCGCCGGTCGGCTTTCCCCGCTCGTCGGCGCCAACGCGATGCTCAAACCGAACGGCGGCCCCGGCCTTCTTGTACCCGGTGTCCCCGGCACTCACCCGGCCAAAATAGTCATACTCGGGGGCGGCGTCGCCGGCACGAACGCACTCTCCGTCGCGGTCGGGCTCGGCGCGGAGGTGACCGTTCTCGATACCAACCTGCAGCGCCTCCGCGAACTCGATGCCCTCTATGCCGGGCGGGTCAAGACCATCGCCTCGAACTCGTTCGAGATCGACCGCGCCTGTGTCGCCGCGGATATGGTCATCGGCTCGGTGCTCGTTCCGGGAGCCAAGGCTCCCAAGCTCGTGAGCAACGAACTCGTCTCGCGCATGAAGCCGGGAAGTGTGCTGGTGGATATCGCCGTCGACCAGGGCGGATGCTTCGCCGATTCGCACCCCACCACTCACGCCGACCCCACCTTCACGGTGCACGGCTCGCTGTTTTACTGCGTCGCCAACATGCCCGGCGCGGTGCCGAACACGTCCACCTACGCCCTCACGAACGCGACGCTTCCCTACGTACGCGCCATCGCCAACACCGGCTGGATCGACGCACTGCGTTCGGATCCCTCCCTTGCCCTCGGGCTCAACACCCACGGCGGCGCCATCGTGAGCGAGCCGGTCGCCGCGGCGCACGGTCTTGGCTTCCGGCCCATCGCGAACGTGCTGGCTTAGCTGTCTCGAGCGGCCGGTGCCATCATGCGATGCACCGATCCGTCCGCCTCGAGTGCCCAGCACTGACGGGACCCGGGGCGCACCGGTGGCGGCAGGATTCGCCGACCGCTGATCGCCCGGAAGTCGGCCACACTGCAGCGATCGATCACCACCAGGCCGCGCGAGCGTGCCGCTCCGAGAAGGGCCCAGTTCGCCTGCCATGCGTCGGGGTCTCCCACGATGACGCTCGGACCTCTTGCGTCGACGACCGCGAGGCGGCCGGGGGCCGCCGGATCGGACGTCGTCGGGCCGCGACCCGTGAGCTCCCGCAGGTCGGTGAGCCACGGTTCCTGCGCCCGGAGGAGCGCGGCAAACTCGGTCGGCCGAGTGGTGACGACGGCAACCGAGGGATGACGCGTGAAATCGCGAGGCCCCGCGACTTCGGGCGACGGGCGCGGCGGAGCCGAATCCGATGGTGCCCGAAGCGCGACCTGGATGCGGGACCCCCTCCACTCGCCCGAACCGGGCACGGCGTCCGTCGAGTAGCCGACCGCCGTTCCGCCGGCGAGGAGGTGGTCCTGCCGAGAGCCAAGCCGGAGGACGATGCGGGAGTCGCACAGAGACACCAGCGTCTGAAGAGCGGGCGGAATCCGTCTCACCGAAATCGCCAATTGCAGCCCCACCGTCGAGCCGTCGCGGGCCAGTTCGACAAGACGGTCGATGAACGCCTGCTGGTAGTCCTCCGGAAGTCGCCCGACGAGCGCATCGAGATCGTCGGCGAGGAGCAGCCGCGATCCGGTGGAACCCGACCGCACGCGGTCGACGAGGGCGTCGACGTGATCCCACGCCTCATCGAACTCGGCGGGGAGCAGTTCGACGCCGTGAGCGGCCCCGAGTGTCCTGAAGAGCTCGGTCTTGCCCGATCCTTGGGCTCCGATCACCACCAGGTTTCCGGCATCTTCCGGGACCAAGCGGGCCGTCTCCTGCCGCTGCTCTCCGGGTAGGTCGACGCGCGCGAACGGGATTCCCCCGTCCCCGATCTCCGACGACACCAGCGAGGCAAGCGGCACAAGTGGCGGGAGATCGTCGCACCACGGACGGCGCGATCCCCCCTCCGGCTGGGGGTGCGAGTCTCTCACTCGGCTCACGTCGCCCTCCGTCACTCGCGCTACCCGAATGAGTCTCGCGGGATCACCACCCGCCGTCACCCACGCTCGACCGGGCTCGTCTGCGGGGAGCCGCGCCGCCTGTGCAGTTCCGATCACCGCGATGCTGTCGGCTGGATTGTTGACCCGGAGTGAGATTCGGAGGGTCGCATTGGCGAGGACCGCGTCGCGGATCGCCCCGGCCGGGCGCTGAGTGCAGAGCACCAGGTGAAGACCAAGCGATCTCCCGCGTGCCGCGAGGTCGGCGAACAACTCGTGGAGCTCCGGGTAGTCCGATGCCATGGCCGCGAATTCATCCACCACGATCACGAGTCGCGGAAGGTCGACCCGAGGATCGTCGATGCTGCGAGCACCCGCCGCCGCGAGAATCCGCTCCCGCACGCGCAATTCCGCCCGCAGGCTGAGCATCGCTCGATGAGCGGTTCGCTCGTCGAGGTCGGTGACCACACCGACCACATGGGGAAGCGAGCGGATCGGGGCGAAGGATGCGCCCCCCTTGAAATCGACCAGAAGGAAGTTGACGGCCGAAGGAGGATGCGCCCGCGCGATTGCGAGCACCCAGCTCACGAGGAGGTCGCTCTTGCCGCTGCCCGTCGTCCCCCCGACCACGGCGTGCGGGCCCTGCGCGACCAGATCGAGGGGGAAGGGTCCGGTCGTCGAACGCGAGAAGACGCCGGCGAGCGTTGCCGGGGCGGACGGGGAGGCAGTCGGCAGCGGGAGCGATTCGAAGTCCCCGTCCCCCGCTCCCGCCGATTCGAGCGGATCGAGGCCGCGAACCGCCATCGCGATCCCGAGGAGGCGTCCGAGCTCCGCCGCCTGCTCGGCCGAGATGAATTCGGGCGTGATGTCCAGAGGCAGCCCATCGATGCCCGCTCCGTCGGGGCACCTGACGACTCGCGCGACCCGGCCAGCTCCTACCTGCACGACCACGCGGCAATCTCGGGGTAGGTCTTCGATTCGAGCGGCCATCGACACCATCCCGGCTTCGCCCTGGCCCTCCCAGCTCACTCCCGCGGCCGCGCTCGAGACCCCGGCCGGTGCGCCGACGATGGCCGGGTCGACCGGATCCGATGTCCGCTGCGGCAACTCCGCGATCCAGTTGCGTGCCCCGTCTCCCCAGGGCGTGAAGACGACGGTTCGCGGCGACAGCTGGCCGGCGAGCTGGAGGAGGAGACCCCGAAGTACGGCTGCCGACACGGTGGGCGGTCCGCACACGCCGATGCCGAGCCGGGAATCCACCACTATCGGAACGCCCCCGATCGTGGCTGAGCGCATCCTCAGCCGTTCGAATTCTGACTCGATAGGGCCGTCCGCAACCGGGCGGGCGGCCGAAAGCCCCTCGAGACGAACGGTGCTTGTTGCCCGTCCGAGCCCCAGTCGTATCGGTACGCCATCCGCGGGCAAGAGTCGCCAGCGTTCGGGATCGTGCGGTGCCATCGCGGCGAGCTCCAGCGCACCGGGCGCGGATCGATGGAGCTGTCGACGCTCGTCGGCGTGGGATTTGTCGATTGAACGCCGCGTGTTCTCGAGCTCCCGGTCGAAGCGCGCGTTCTCCGTCCTTCGGGTTCGCCGCGCCTGGAGTCGGTCATCGGCCATGCTGGCAACGGCGACGAGGGGGCCGAGAAGGGCGAAGACCAGGGCGAAGGGCGATCGGGTCAGCGCCCAAATCAGCACCGACCCGATCACGGGCGCTAGCGTGGCCACGATCGGGATGCCATGCGGTCGCGGCATCTCCGGAGCGCGCGGAACCGCGATCGTGCGCGCCGCAGAGTCGGAGGGCTGCACGTCCGGATGGGACCGGGCGAGCGGGGGCGACCCCGGCGATGAGCGTGACATCGGACAAGTGCAACAGCTCGCATCTCCTCGATGCGCGACCGAGAGGGATGTCGGGATAAACGGCTCTTCGGCCCGCCGGTCGAGGAGGGGTGATTCTCAACTCACGATGAAGAACTGCTCCCCGATGTCGACTCGGGTGCCTCGCGCGATGCGGAATCGCTTCTCCGGCAGGCACCGCACCGCCTCCGATTCGGGCTCTCGCACCGTTGTCCCATTGCCCGAGAACCGGTCCATGA
>JANMBI010000040.1:0-7981 GCA_031360325.1 Frigoribacterium sp.
GCTCACCGAGCCCGCCGTCGACATCACCTGGATCTGGTACGACAACGAGGAGGTCGCCTCCGACCTCAACGGCCTGGGACGGCTCGCATCGAATCGACCTGGCCTGCTCGACGGCGACTTCGCGATCCTGGGGGAGCCGACCAACTCGCAGATCGAGGGCGGCTGCAACGGAACGATGCGCGTGGAGCTCCGCACCTCGGGAAAGCGAGCCCACTCGGCTCGATCGTGGGTCGGGTCGAACGCGATCCACGCCGCGGCGCCGATACTCGACATTCTCGCCGCCTATGAACCCCGATCGGTCGAAGTAGACGGCCTCCTATACCGCGAAGGTCTGAATGCTGTCGCCATCGCGGGGGGAGTCGCGGGCAACGTCATTCCCGACGAGTGCGTGGTGACCGTGAACTACCGGTTCGCCCCCGACACGGACGCGGCCGCGGCCGAGGCCCATCTGAGGGAGGTCTTCGCCGGTGTCTCCCTCACGGTCACCGACAGCGCGGATGGCGCCCGACCGGGTCTCGACGCCCCGCTCGCGAGGCGGTTCCTCGCGGCGGTCGGCGGGCGGGCGAAGCCCAAGTACGGCTGGACGGACGTCGCCCGTTTCTCCGCCCTCGGCATCCCCGCGGTCAACTTCGGGCCGGGGGACCCGCTTCTCGCGCACGCGGATGGCGAGCGCGTCGCGGTCGAGCAAGTCACGGAATGCGAGCGGGGATTGAGGGCGTGGCTCACCCAGCGGTGAGGCTGCGCGCACGGTATCGGCTCACCCCCTGGTGGGTGAGAGTTGCCATCGTGTGGGCCGCGTCCCGAGTGGTGAGTACGAGCTTCTTGCTGTTTTTTGCGAGCCGTCAGGCCGCGAATCCGTGGACGGGAGCACATCCGTCCCTCCTCGCGTTCACCCAGCTCTGGGACAGCACCTGGTACCACATCGTCGCGGTGAGCGGATACCCCTCGGTCCTCCCGCTGACCGCTGACGGGCATGTCGCCGAGAGCGCCTGGGCTTTCCTTCCGGCATACCCGATGCTCGTGCGGTTCCTCATGGTGGTGACGAGCCTGCCGTGGGAGCCGGTGTCGGTGGCGGCATCCGTGGTCTTCTCTCTGCTCTCCGCTCTCATGGTGTACCGGCTCTTGCGCCTCCGCCTGCCTGCGGACACCACCCTCTTTGCTGTCGTCTTGTACTGCGTCGCACCGCTTTCTCCGATTTTGCAGGTGTCGTACGCGGAGTCGATGTATGCGTTCCTCGTCGCCGTCGCCCTCTATCTGTTGCTTCAACGGCGGTATACGATGCTTTTCCCCGTCGTTGCGGTCATGTCTCTCACCCGTCCAAGCGGGCTCGCCTTCGCCCTGGCTCTCGGTCTGCACGTCGGGTACCGGTGGTTCACCCGAGCCCGCGATCCCTTTCCCGTGCGGGAGCTGATGCTCGCCACCGCAGTGGCGGCGTTCAGCCTCGTCATGGGTTTCGCCTGGCCGATCATCGCCTGGGCGGTGACGGGCTCGCTATCGGCGTACACGGATACCGAGTTGGCGTGGCGAGCGCCCTACGTCGGCTACCTGGAGCTTCAGCCCTTTGCGCCGTGGCTGCAGGCGGCACACTTCTGGGCGGGGATGTGGCAGATCGGCGGTTTTGCTTACGTGCTCCTCGCCGGGCTTGTCGTCGGGTTCGCGGCGGTGCTGTTCACCCCGGCCGTGCGCAGACTCGGCCCGGATTTGCGCTTCTGGTCGGCGAGCTATGGCGTGTACCTGCTTGCCGTCTTCTTTCCGCAATCGAGCACGTTTCGTCTGCTCTTGCCTCTCTTTCCGCTCCTCGGGGCCGTGGCCCAGCCGAAGTCGGCCGTCTACCGGGTGGGCATGGTCGTGCTGCTCATCGCCGGCCAGTTCGGCTGGATCGCACTCTGCTGGTGGGTGGACGCACCCGACTGGACGCCACCCTGATCCCGGGCGGGAGATCCCTCGTTTTCGGGTTAACGCTCAGGTACGGGATAATGGGAAGTCATTCCACGAAAGGGGATCCATCATGGCAGCCATGAAGCCGAGGACCGGGGACGGACCAATGGAGGCTGTTAAGGAGGGTCGCCTCATCATCGTGCGCGTCCCGCTCGAAGGCGGCGGACGCCTCGTGGTTTCGGTCAACGACGCCGAAGCCAGGGAACTTCACGATGCTCTCGCGGGAGTCGTTGCTGCGGTCAGCTGACTCAGCATAGGCGCGCTGCCTCAGAGCTTGGTCAGTTGCAGCAGACCGTCGCCAACGGGTGATAGCGCAGCAATGACGGCGGGAGATTCGGCGATCTCGGCAAGCAGAGACCGGAATCCGGTCACCGTGTCGTCCCGTTGCGCCGGATCGGCCACCCGGCCGCGCCAGAGGGCGTGGGCCACGAGCACCGTTCCCCCCGTGCGCACGAGCCTCAGCCCGTGTTCCACATACTGGATCACGGACTGCGGATCGGCATCCACCAGCACCACGTCGTACGACCGCTCATTCATGCGGGGGAGCACGTCGATGGCACGCCCCGCGATGAGCCGCACCCGATTGCCGGGGATCCCCGCCTCGAGGAACGCCTTCTTTGCCGACTGTTGGTAGTCGAGTTCGAAGTCGATCGAGGTGAGTGTCGCGTCCGGGGCACCCGAAAGCAGCCAGAGACCGCTCACGCCGACACCGGTTCCGATCTCGATGATGTTGGTTGCGGCCGTTGCGGCCGTGATCACGGCGAGCTGAGCGCCCATCGCCGGGGTCACCGCGTCGATTCCGAGTTCGATGGAGTGCTGTCTCGCCAGCGCGATCTCGTCGCGCTCGACGATGAAGTCCTCCGCGAACTTCCAGCTCGACTCTTTGTCTGCCAATTCTGCTCCTCGTCCACAGCCCAGCGTAGGGGAGGGTTCGCGGCTCGGGGCGTTAGTCTGAACGGGTGTTCGGCCTGACTATCGACAAGTTCCTCGTGATCCTCGTGATCGCGGTCTTCCTGCTTGGCCCGGAGCGAATCCCGCACTATGCCGCACAGCTCGGGCGCCTGGTGCGCAGCCTCCGTACCATGGCGGATGGTGCGAAAGATCGTCTGCGCGAGGAGATGGGTCCGGATTTCGACGACGTCGACTGGAAGAAGCTCGACCCGAGGCAGTACGACCCGCGCCGCATCATCCGCGAGGCGCTTCTCGACGATCTCAGCGAGCCCCCCAAGGTGCCGCTGACCATCGTGCAACCGAGCGGCGAATCCGCCTATGCAAAACGTAAGCGATTGATTGCGGAGACTGCGGGAGCCGGCACCGGCTCATCGATCAGCGCGGCACCGTTCGACAGCGAAGCGACCTGAGACACCCCTAGCCGACCTGAAGGACCGCGTGGTACTCGTGGTGGGAGCATCCGGTGTGCTCGGTCGGTGCCCAGATCGCCCGCGGGCTCCTGGCGGAAGGGGCGGCGGTGGTTCGTGCCGGTCGAGATCCTGCGCGGCCGAGTGGCCCGGATGGTGTCATCGCCGACCTGTCCGATCAGGACGTGCCCCTCAGTGCTGGTCGACCGGCCGCCGGCGTGCACGACCGGCCGGACGGTGTGGTGATTGCTGCCGGTGTGATGGCCTTTGGCCCGGCGAGCGAGCTTCGGAACGACACTCCTGAACGCGTTTTCGCGATCGCCACCCGTGCCCCGATCCGGGTCATCGGCGGGCCTCGCCGCCTGATCCGCGTCGAAGGCGGCGCTCGCCGCGTTGGTACGATCGTCTTCCCTCGAGTTGCGTCGGTCGGGCATCCGGATGCTCGATGCCAGACCCGGTCACACCGAGACGTGCCCGGCGGCATGCGCCGGTGCCGGAAGGGTACCGACGTTCCCGCCCGGGCTCTCCCCATCGACTGTCGCCGACCGAATCGCGCGAGGCATCCTCGATGACGAGAGTGGGCTCCCGAGTGCCGTCTTCTCGGCTCACCCGGGGTGTTGCGCGACTACCCCCTTCGCGACGTCTCGGAGGGCCTCAACCACGAGGCGTACGGACGGGCGCTCGGCGCGATCCGGTCGCATCAGAGCCGAAATCTGCCGGGTCGAGCGAATGCCGCTCAGGGGTCGGGTCACGAGTCCGTTCTCGTGGTCGCGCGTCGTGAACCGGGGCAGAATAGCGATGCCGTGCCCGGTCGCCACGAGCGACTCCACGATGCCGTTGTCGAGAAATCTCTGCCCGATCGTGGCCGGAACGCCGGTGATGGCCTCAAGCTGCCGCAGGATTCGGTCGTAGGGGAAGCCGAGGGGCACTCCGATCCAGGTGACGTCAACCAGGTCTCGAGCCGAGAGGCTCCCCTTCGCGGCGAGCGGGTGGCCCTCCGGGAGGGCGACATCGAGGGGCTCGTCCATGAGCTTCACGACGCTGAGCCCGCGGTCCCGCCAGGACGGCAGCATCCCGGGGGAGTCGGCGAGCACGATGTCGAAGTCGGGAGTGAGATCGGCGAAGTCGGGAAGGAGCGGATCCTGGTCGGTGGCGAAGAGGGTGAGATCCGGTATTTTGGCGACCGCGTCGAGGAGTCCGGGAAGCAGCATCTCTCCGCCGGTCGGAAAGGTCGTCAGGCTGACTTCGCCGCGGGGCGAGAGGGTGAACTCCTTCCACACGGCATCGGCACGTTCGAGCGCGATGGCCACATCCGTGGCGGTCTGGGCGAGAACCCGTCCCGCACCGGTGAGGATGACCCCTCGCCCGGAACGTTCCGTGAGGTGCAGGCCGGCCTCACGTTCGAGCACCTTGAGCTGCTGGGACACCGCCGAAACCGTGCGGTTCGTTGCGCGCGCGACGGCGGTAATGCTCCCCCGTTCGGCGAGTTCTCTCAACAGCTCGAGTCGGCGAACATCCATAAAGCCAGGCTACACAGTTAGTGCAACTCTTTTTGATTGTGCTAAACAAAAAGTCGAGGTGGAATTGACCTAGTCATCATCCGCAGTTCTCACCAGAGGTCACCATGTTCGCGTTCATCATCCCTTCCCTCATCGCTGTTGTCTCTGTCTGGGGCATCGCCGCGGTCGTCGTCGTCAGCCTCCGGGACGGCTACCGACAGGTGCCCACGCGTCAGTCGTGAGCCGCACGACATCGGCTCGCGCGGCCCGCTCCGCGCCCGTGAGTGACACGCGCGCCGAAACGTGCGGGCGCAAGTGTCACTCCGGGGCGCGGAAGTATGCGCCGGGGCGCCGGCTCAGCGGACGCTGACGCCGAGCTTGCGGCCGGCCAGACCGCGACCGCGTTGAACTAGTCGATCGGCCACGATGGTGATCGCCACGGATGCCGCATCACCGGGGTTCGAGAGCACGATCGGCACTCCCGCGTCTCCCCCCTCGCGCAGAGCGATACTCAGCGGGATCGTGCCGAGCACGGGCACGGGCTGCTCCTGGCCGGCGGACAGGCGTGTGGCGACATCCGCGCCCCCGCCCGAGCCGAAGAGTTCGAGCACCGAACCGTCGGGCTGGACCAGCCCCGACATGTTCTCGATGACCCCGATCACCGTCTGACCGGTCTGCCGGGCGACCGTCGCGCTCCGTTCGGCCACCTCGGCCGCCGCCCCCTGTGGCGTGGTCACGACGATGACCTCGGCGTGCGGCAGGAGCTGTCCGAGCGAGATCGCCACATCACCGGTGCCCGGCGGCAGGTCGATCAGGAGCACGTCTAGGTCGCCGAAGAACACGTCGGTGAGAAACTGCTGGATCGTGCGGTGAAGCATCGGCCCCCGCCACGAGACGGCCGTGCGGTCGTCGACGAACATTCCGATCGAAATGACCTTCACGCCGTAGTTGATCGGCGGGAGGATCATCTCGCCCACCTTCGTCGGCTTCGCCCCGACGAGCCCGAGGATGCCCGGAATCGAGAACCCGAAGACATCCGCGTCGATGAGACCGACGGCAAGCCCACGCGCTGCGAGGGCGACCGCGAGATTGGCCGTGATCGTGGACTTGCCGACTCCGCCCTTTCCGCTCGTGACGGCGATGATGCGGGTGAGGGTGTCCGGTCCGAACTGCAGTTCACGCGGCCGCCCGCCGCGGAGTTTCTCGGTGAGCGCGGTTCGTTCCTCACGTGTCATGATGCTGACGTCGACTTGCACCGACACCACACCCGGGACGGATGCGGCGGCCTCGCGGACATCGCGTTCGATCGTGTCTGCGGCGGGGCATCCGACGATCGTCAGCTTCAGAGCAACCCTGACCGAGCCGCCGTCGGCCGCGGAGACATCGCCGATCATGTCGAGCTCGGTGATCGGCCGGCGCAGCTCGGGATCGATCACGCGGGCCAGCGCGAGCCGCACGCGGTCGTGGAGCCCCCCGCCGTCGCTCAACCCGCGGCACCCTCTGGGGCGCGATCCTTCTCCAGGTCCTCGAGCAGCGCCCGCAGTTCGGCGCGGATGAAGTCCTTGGAGGCCAGCTCGCGTACGGCGAGCCGCAGCGATACCACCTCGCGGGCGAGATACTCCGTGTCGGCGAGGTTACGCTCGGCGCGCTGCCGGTCCTGTTCGAACTGCACCCGGTCGCGGTCGTCCTGACGGTTCTGCGCCAACAGGATGAGAGGAGCCGCGTAGGAGGCCTGCAGCGAGAGGATGAGTGTGAGCAGCGTGAAATTCGAACTTCGGGGATCGAATTGCGCGGCGGGAGCCGCGTAGCTGTTGTAGGCGAGCCAAATCACCACGAAAGCGGTCATGCCGACCAGAAAGTAGGAGGTGCCCATTGCCCGGGCAAACCCCTCGGAGAACCGTCCGACCCGGTCGCGACCGCCCATGTGCGGCACGAAGCGACTTCGCAGGCCCTTCGGGGAATCCAGGGAGTCAGAGCGACGAGCCATTGCGCCTCCGTTCAGCGAGGGAGATCGCCCTCCTTCCGACAGATGCGGCGACGGGGATGCTGCCGGTGTCGGCGCTCGCCGGGGCGGGCTCGTCGTCGTGACTTCGCCAGTCGTCGGGAAGGAGATAGTCGAGGACGTCGTCAATGGTCACCACCCCGACCAGTCGGTGGTTGTCGTCCACCACGGGAAGGGACACCAGGTTATAGCTGGCGAGGGCGCGGGCAACTTCAGCCGCGGAAGCGCTCCCCCTCACCGGTTCGAGCTTGTGGTCGAGGAGCGTGCCAAGGCGTGTCATCGGGGGGTATCGCAGCATCCGCTGAAAATGCACCATTCCGAGGAAGCGTCCCGTCGGCGGTTCGTAAGGGGGAAGGGTGACGCACACGGCGGCACCGAGAGCGGGCGCGAGCTCGTGTCGACGGATCAGGGCGAGACCCTCCCCGACGGTCGCGTCTGCCGCCACGATGATCGGTTCCGGCGTCATGAGTCCGCCCGCGGTGTCCGGCGCGTAGGCGAGGAGCATGCGGACGTCTTCGGCCTCCTCGGGCTGCATGAGGTCGAGGAGCACCTCGCCCCGCTCGTCGCTGAGCTGCGCGATGAGGTCGGCCGCGTCATCCGGCTGCATCTGGTCGAGCACGTCGGCGGCCCGGTCGTCGTCGAGCTGGTTGAGGATGTCGACCTGCTCGCTCTCGGCCATCTCCTCGAGCACGTCGGCAAGTCGTTCGTCACTCATCTCCTCGGCGACCTCGAGCATCCGCTGCTCCGGCAGGTCGAGAAGAGCATTGGCGAGGTCGGCGGGCAGAAGGTCTTCATAGGTCGCGAGCAACTGGGTGGCCGATTGGGCTTCTCCGGTGGAGCGCTCGCGCACGCCGGTCCAGGTCGAGAAGACCGTATGGCCCTTGGCAAAGGGCGAGGCGCTCGTCTTCGGGCGGCGGAGGAAGAGCTCGCTGACCGCCCACTCTCCGGGGCCGCTCTCTTCGATCGCGACATCCTCGATGGTGGCACTTCCCTGGTTGTCGACGAGGGCGACGACCCGGCCGAGCATTTCGGCGATAACCCGTACCTCGCCCCCGCGCTGTTCGAACCGGCGAAAATTGATGAGCCCGGTGGTGATGACCTGACCGGGCCCGAAACTCGTGACGCGGCCGATGGAGAGGAAGATGCGCCGCTTACCGGGCACCTCCACGACGAGGCCGACGACC
>JANMBI010000109.1:0-7228 GCA_031360325.1 Frigoribacterium sp.
ATCAGGTGGGCCACGCGCTCGTGGCCCAGGTCCTTGACGTGCCGCGTGACGGTGGCACTTGCTGCGCGGTTGTCCACGGCGAGCTGGACCACGCGCGGGTCCGCAGGCGACCCGTCGCCCAGCATCGGTATGCCGCGTGCGGCCAGGTGCTCGACCGCGGGGTTGTCGTCGGGGCCGCACAAGGAGAAGACGACGGCGTCGAGGGCGGTCGCGGACAGCTGGGGGACCGCCTTCTCGGGGCTGCCGGCGTGCTGGGCGATGAGCAGCATCCCGGCCGGGATCTCGTCGAGCACCTGGGACAGGCCGTCGAGCACGCTCACGGCGAAGGGGTCGCGGAAGGCGTGCAGCAGCCGCCCCTCGACGATGACGCCGACGACGCCCGAGCGGCCGTGGCGCAGCGAGGAGGCCAGCGGATCGGGGCCGGTGTAGCCCAGGTCGGCCGCTGCCGCCCGCACCCGCACCACCGTGTCGGCGGCCACGGGGCCCTTCCCGCTGAACGCCAGCGAGGCGGTGGAGGTCGACACCCCGGCGGCCTGCGCCACGGCGCGCAGCGTCGGTCGAGGTTGACGAGGGGTGCTCACGGAGGACACACTATCGAAACGATTCGATCGAATCGATTCGACTAAGCTAGCAAATCATGCAGGTGACGGCAAACGACGCCCGAGCGACTCCCGGGCGACCGCGCCCGAATCTCGCCGCGGTCGCCGCGCTCGCGGGGGTGTCGCCCTCCACGGCATCCCTCGCCTTCAGCGGATCCGGTCCCGTCTCGGCCGCCACGCGCGAACGTGTGCTCGCCGCGGCCGTGCGACTCGACTACGCCGGCCCCGATCCTCGCGCGCAGTCCCTTCGGCGCGGTCGCTCGGGCATCATCGGAGTCGTCATCGAAGACCGACTGAGCGACGCCTTCCGTGACCCGATGAACGTCGCGATGCTCGACGGCCTCGCCGACGAGGCCGGTTCCCTCGGGGCCGGACTCCTGCTGCTCACCGAGAACGGCGTGGGTGCCGCGAGCATCCGCAACGCTCCGGTGGATGCCGTGGTGCTGATCGGTTGCAGCACCGGCCTGGCCGACCAGGTGGCGATCTTCCGTCAGCGGGGGATCGCGTTGGTTGCCATCGAGGCGGAGCCGATGGCGGATGTTCTCGCGATCGACCTGGACAATCGCGCGGCCTCCGCCGCTCTCGCCGGCCATCTCGGCACGCTCGGCCACAGCCGGATCGCGATGGTGACGCTTCCCCTCGACGCGACCCGTTCCCGCGGCCCCCTCACCGACGAGACCGTGGCCCGCAGCACCGGATTCACCGCGCTCGAGCGGATTCGGGGGGTCCGAGAGGTGTTTCCCCTGGCCGGAGGCAGGGTGGCGGCGTTCAGCAGCGTCGAGGAGGGATACGCGGCCGGCCTTGCGCTGCTCTCCGATCGGGGCGCCGCCGATCGCCCTACCGCGATAATCGCTCAGAGCGATCTACTCGCGGTCGGGGTCATCCGCGCGGCGGAGCACCTCGGTCTTGCCGTGCCGACCGACCTCAGCGTCGTCGGTTTCGACGGGGTGAAACTCGACGGCATCACCCCGCACGACCTCACCACCATGGTGCAGCCGGCGGTGGAGAAGGGTCGGGCGGCAGGCCGGGGCGTCATCGCGCTGCTCCGGGGTGAACATCCCGCACCGGTGGACTTTCGGTGCACGCTGCACCACGGTGCGACGACGACGATGCCGCAAATTCAGTAAATTCACAAAGGGGTGAATATCGGCTAGGGTGAGGCGATGACCGCACTCATCGAGACGTCCGACCTCGGTAAGCATTTCGGGCGGGTGAAGGCCCTCGACGGCCTGGATCTCAGCGTCACGGCCGGCGAGGTCCACGGATTCCTCGGCCCGAATGGCGCGGGCAAGTCGACGACCCTTCGCGTGCTGCTCGGGCTGATCCGGTCGACCGGGGGTGCGGCATCCGTCTTCGGGCTCAATCCGTGGAACGATTCGGTCGCGATCCACCGGCGTCTCGCCTCCGTGCCCGGGGACATCAGTCTCTGGCCGGGCCTCACCGGAGGCGAGGCGATCGACCTTCTCACCTCACTGCGCGGCGGCGCGGACGAGACCCTGCGCGCCGAACTCGTCGATGAGTTCGACTTCGACCAGCGCACGAAATCGCGCAACTACTCGAAGGGAAACCGACAGAAGGTGGCGCTCATCGCCGCCTTCGCGCGCCCGGCTGAGCTCTACCTGTTCGACGAGCCAACGAGCGGGCTCGACCCGGTGATGGAGGCGGTCTTTCGCCGTCAGGTGACCCGGGTGGTGGCGGACGGGGCGACCGTGCTGCTGTCGAGTCACATCCTCAGCGAGATCGAGCAACTCTGCGACCGCGTCACCATCATCCGCGCGGGTCGCACCGTCGAGACGGGCACGCTCGCCGACCTTCGGCATCTCACCCGCACGAGCTTCGCCGCCGTCACCGGGGCGGATGTCGCGGCTGTCGCCGCGCTGCCCGGAGTGCACGACGCCCGGCGGCTTGGCGAGAAACTCGTCTTCGATGTCGACACCGACGCCCTCGCTCCGGTGCTGTCCGCGCTCGCCGGAGCCGGGGTGCACGGGCTCACCGTCGCCCCTCCCTCGCTCGAAGACCTGTTCCTGCGACACTACGGCGGCGATCACCCCGGCGGCGGCGACGGTCGCGAGCGCCGCGGTCGAATGGTCGCCTAATGTGGCGGCTCGTGCGGGCCCAGGCCCGACGGGACCGAGGTCAACTCGCGCTCTGGATCCTCGGCACGGGATCCTTCGCCGCCTTCAGCGCTCTGGCGGTCGCCAGCGTGTTGGGAACCGAGTCGGCGCGTGTCGCCCTTGTCAGGCTCGCGTCGTCGAACCCGGCGTTGCTTGCCATCCGGGGAATCCCGGACGGCTCCTCGCTCGGCGCGTTGATCAGCTTCCAGTTGTTCACCTACCTCGCCATTCTCGCGGCCCTCATGAGCAGCTTCCTCACCGTGCGGCACAGCCGCGGCGACGAAGAGCGCGGTCGAGCCGAGCTGATCGGGTCGACTCCGGTAGCGCGGTCTTCCGCGCTCACCGCGACCCTGCTGCTCGGCTCGTTCGCCAATGCGGGCATCGTGGTGGCCGTCACCCTCGGTCTCGCTTCCGCCGGTCTGCCACTGGCGGGCAGCCTGCTCGCCGGAGTCGCCACGGGAGCGGTGGGGCTCGCATTCTGCGGCATCGCCGCGGTTGCCGCTCAGCTCGCTCGATCCTCGCGTGCCGCGAATTCGCTGTGCGGCGGGGCGATCGGCCTCGCCTTTCTCCTGCGCGCGTTCGGGGATGCCCTCGGCACGTCGTCGGACAACGGACTGCGGGTCACCAGCGCCTGGCCGTCCTGGCTATCGCCGATCGGCTGGGGCCAACAGGTGCGGCCTTTCGGGGAGGCCACCGGGTGGCCGGTGCTGCTCGACCTCGCCCTCGCCGTGGGCGCCGGGGCGGGTGCGGTGGCGCTCGCCCGTCGCCGCGATCTCGGCTCGGGAATCCTGGGCGAGCGACCGGGACGCTCCCGCGGTGCCGCGTCGTTGCGCGGATCCTTCGGTCTCGCCTGGCGATTGCAGCGCGGGGCTCTGATCGGCTGGGCGATCGGCGCGGCGCTGCTCGGGGTGTTCGCCGGGGGCCTTGCCGACCCCGCAATCGCCGCGGTCCAACAGAATCCGTCGATTCGGGCCGCCATGGCCGGGCTCGTCCCGGGGGGCACCACCGCACTCCTCGACACCTTCGTCGCCGCGATCATGTCGTTCCTTGGCGTCCTGGCCGCAGGGGTGGCAACCCAAGCGGTGCTCCGGTCCCGGGCAGAGGAGACCGAAGGCAGGTTCGAGCTTGTCCTCGCCGGAGCAGTCCGGCGTGGCCGGCTGGTCGGCGATGCGCTGGCCGTAGCGGCGATCTCGATCGCCATCGTGCTGCTCGTCGGCGGACTGTCGGCGGGGATCGCCTTCGCGGCCGCCGGGCATCCGGATCGCTTCGCCGGATCGCTCGCCGCCGCCATCGTGCAGTTCCCCGCCGCCGCTATCTTCGCCGCGACCAGCGCCCTCGTGTTCACGCTGCTGCCGAGGCTCACCGTCACCCTCGGCTGGAGTCTGTTGGCCCTCGGCTTCGTTCTCGGCCAGTTCGGCGGGCCGTTCGGACTGCCGGAATGGCTGCGGGGGGTGAGCCCCTTCCTGCACACGCCGGTCCTCTCGGGCTCAGCGGTGCAGTGGGTGCCGGCGCTCGTCATGCTCGGCCTGGCACTCGCCGGGGGCTCGGCATCGATCGCGCTGATGAGCCGGAGAGACGTGGTGTCATGACCGCCGCGAACGAGATCGACGAGTTCGCGGAGCAGACGGCGGCGACCCTCGCGGCGGCCGGCTTCCCGCGGATGGCGGCTCGCGTGATGATGATGCTGATGACCGAAGAGTCGGGAAGCGCAACCGCCGAAGAGCTGGGTGAGCGGCTTGGGGCGAGCGCGGCCGCGATCTCCGGAGCCGTTCGCTACCTGCAGACGCTGTCGATCATCCGCCGCCTCACGGTGCCGGGCACGCGACGCCACCGCTACGAACTGCCCGACCACGTCTGGTATGCCACCACCGGTTCGCAGACGCCGCTCTACACACATCTCATCGCGCTCGCGGAGAAGGGCGCCGATGCCCTCCCGGAGCACTCGAAGGCGCGCGATCGCACGGTGGAGATGGCGGACTACTTCCGCTTCATGCGCGAGAAGCTGCCGCTTCTGCTCGAGGAGTGGCAGGCGACCCGCTCGTGAACCTCACGATCCTCGGCACAGCGACGCCGTATCCGCGACCCGACAATCCCTGTTCCGGCTACCTCGTGCACCAGGGCGGCACCTCGATCTGGGTGGATGCCGGCACCGGAACCCTCGCCGAGCTCCAGCGCCACACTCCGCTGTCGGGCCTCGACGCGATCTGGATCTCCCATGCCCACGCGGATCACACGGCGGACCTGCTCACCGCGTACTACGCCCTCCGGTTCTCCGACCTCCCTCGTGCCCGACCGCTGCCACTGATCGGGCCGCCGGGACTTGTCGACCGGATGGTCGGGTTCCTCGGGCACCATTCCGCATCCGTGATCCCCGAGGTTTTCGACGTCACGGAGATGCGGGGGTGGGGCGGGGCGGCGATCGGCGAACTCGCTCTCTCCTGGGGCCCGGTGGACCACGGGATGCCCGCCTTCGGTCTCCGCGTGGAGGTTCCGGGCTCGATCCTTGCCTACTCCGGCGACTCCGCGTATTGCCGGGGGTTGGTCGACCTCGCGGAGGGCGCGGACCTCTTTCTGTGCGAGGCCGGGGCAGCGGAGCATCCGTCCGACGGGTCCGTGCACTGCACGCCGGAGGATGCCGCGCGTGTCGCCAGCGAAGCCGGCGCGAAGCGGCTCCTGCTCACCCACGTCGCTAGTGCGGATGCGCGGGCGCGGGCGCTTGCCGGGTTTCCCGTGGTCGAACTCGCGGTCCGGGGCTCCGTCGGCGAAGTCTGAGTTGCCCGCCACCGACCGTCGATCCGCACCGAAATTCCGATGTCGACGGCGCGGATGTCGCGATTCCTGTCGGTGAAATCGGGCCGCGGATGTCGCGGATCCCGCCGCGGTGCGGCGCTTCAGGACGGACTCGCGCCGACTTTCCCCGGTCATCACCGGGCGCTCATTCGCACGGCTTAGGCTGTTCGGCATGACCGCCGAATCGCCGCTCCCCTCCGGTATCCAACTCGACGAACTCGACCCGGCGGTGCGACCTCAGGACGACCTGTTCCGACACGTGAACGGCAGATGGATCGAGCGCACCGTGATCCCCTCCGACAAGGCCCGCTATGGCTCGTTCCATGTTCTGGCCGAGGAGGCCGAACGGGCCGTTCGGGAGATCATCGAGGAGGCGAAGGACGCCGCCGACGGCACCGAGCAGCGCAAAGTGGGCAATCTTTACGCGAGCTACATGGACGAGGCACGCATCAACGCACTCGGTGCGGCGCCGCTCGGCCACGATCTCGAGGCGGTCGACGCGGTGAGTGACATCCCGAGCCTTCTCGGCACTCTCGGGCGTCTCGAGCGACAGGGGGTGAGCGGCTTCTTCCAGCTCTACATCGACAACGATCCGGGTAGTCCGGAGCGGTACATCGCCTTCTTCGAGCAGGGGGGACTCGGCCTGCCTGACGAGAGCTACTACCGCGAAGAGAAGTTCGCCGACATCCGCACCGGCTATCTGGCCTATCTTCGGACAATGTTCGGACTCGCGGGTCTGGACGACACCGCTGCCCGAGCCGCGCGCGTACTCGCTCTCGAGACCGCCATCGCCTCGTTCCACTGGGACAACGTCAAGTCCCGCGACTCGGAGAAGACCTACAACCTGACCACCTGGATCGATGTCGTGACCACCGCATCGCGCTTGTCGAACAGCACGGAGGTGACGGACGGCCCCGATCTCAATCGTTGGCTCGATACCCTCGACGCACCGGACACCGCCTTCGACGAACTCGTGCTTCGTCAGCCGTCCTTTCTCGACGGAGTCGCGTCGCTGTTGGATGCCGGCCACCTCGAGTCCTGGACGGACTGGCTGCGTTGGCAGGTCATCCGCTCCTCTGCCGCGTACCTGTCGGACGAATTCGTCGAGGCCAACTTCGACTTCTACGGCCGCACTCTCACCGGCACTCCCGAGTTGCGCGACCGATGGAAGCGCGGAGTCTCGCTCGTCGAGGGCGCCATGGGCGAGGCCGTCGGCCGCACCTACGTTGAACGGCACTTCCCGGACGGCGCGAAGTCCGCGATGGATGTGCTGGTGGCCAACCTCGTCGAGGCCTACCGCCGGAGCATCACGGCGCTCGAGTGGATGACCCCGGCAACCCGGTCCCGGGCGATCGAGAAGCTCGACAAATTCACGCCGAAGATCGGCTACCCGGTCACCTGGCGCGACTACTCCAGCCTCGAGATCAGCGCGACGGATCTCATCGCCAACGTGAGGGCGACGAGCGAATTCGAATTCCAGCGCGAGCTCGGCAAGATCGGGAAGCCTCTCGATCGGGACGAGTGGTTCATGACCCCGCAGACCATCAATGCCTACTACAACCCCGGATTCAACGAGATCGTGTTCCCGGCCGCGATCCTGCAGTATCCCTTCTTCGACGAGGCGCGGGATGCCGCAGCGAACTACGGCGCGATCGGCGCCGTGATCGGCCACGAGATCGGCCACGGTTTCGACGACCAGGGCTCGAAGTACGACGGAGACGGCCG
>JANMBI010000226.1:0-5750 GCA_031360325.1 Frigoribacterium sp.
CAGAACGCGTAACGGCGAGCCGCGCGATGCACGTCGAGGCGTTGCCCTGCGGTAAATTCGGCTGATGCCCACCGATCCCGTCTCCCCGGAGCGCCCTCCGGTCGAACGAATCCTGTTCGTTCACGCGCATCCGGATGACGAGAGCATCACGACCGGCGGCACCATCGCGGTGCTCGTCGACCGTGGCGCGGAGGTGACCGTCGTCACCTGCACTCGTGGAGAGCTCGGCGAGGTCATCCCTGGAGACCTCGAGGAGCTCGCTGGTGATCGCGATCGGCTCGCCGAGGTTCGCACCCGGGAGCTGGCGACCGCTCTGGCGGAGCTCGGCGTCAGCGACCACCGGTTTCTCGGAGACCCGACCGCCCGGTTGGCCGGCCGCGCGCCCCGGCGATATACCGATTCCGGCATGCGCTGGGGCGACGACGGGGTCGAACCGGCGGCGTCGCTCGCTCCCGACGCCCTCTGCGCGGCCGATTTCGGAGAGGTCGCGGCCGACCTCGCGTCCGTGATCGAGGCGGTGAGGCCCGGGGCGGTGGTCAGTTACGACGAGCACGGCGGGTACGGGCATCCGGATCACGTGCGAGCCCATGACACCGCGAAGCGCGCGGCCGACGTGATGGGTGTGCCCTTTTGGACGGTCGATGCGGATGACGCCGACTCGAGTCTGCGGGTGGATGTCTCGCCCGTGCTCGAGCGCAAGACTCGGGCCCTCGCGGCGCACCGAACCCAGATCGTCGTGGAGGGGGACCGCTACCGACTCTCGAGCGGACCGAGCAGGGCGATCGCCCTCACCGAGGGCTTCACCCCGGTTGCGTCCGCGGCCCCCGGAGATGTGCCGTGGAGCCAGCAGGGGTTCCGGGTCAAGCTCCTCGCCTGGGTGCTCGCGGGAATCGTCGGCGCCTGTCTCGGAGGAATCACGGTGGTCAATCACCAGTTCGCCCCGCCGGTGGTGGGGATCGCGTTCCCGGTCGGAATCATCGTCTCGCTCCTGCTCATCGTGGCCCTGCTCGCCGGACTGCGCATCGTCTTCGACGGGCGGATGGTGGCGGGATGCTTCGCGGTCGGTCTTCTCGGGACGATAGCCCTGCTCTCGCTTCGGTCGACCGGCGGCTCGGTGCTCGTGCCCGGGAACGCGGCCGGGTACGCCCTCACCTACGGTTCCCTTTTCCTCACCGTGGTCGTGCTCGCCTGGCCGAAACCGGGCACGTTTTCGCGGGATAGGCTGGGATACCGACCCGAGTCGAAAGGATCGCCCCAACCGTGACCTACGTCATCGCCCTTCCGTGCGTGGATGTCAAAGACCGAGCCTGCGTCGACGAATGTCCCGTGGACTGCATCTACGAGGGCGACCGGATGCTCTACATCCACCCCGACGAATGCGTCGACTGCGGCGCGTGCGAGCCGGTCTGTCCGGTCGAGGCCATCTACTACGAAGACGATGTTCCCGAGCAGTGGGCCGAGTACTACACGGCCAACGTGGAGTTCTTCGACGAGATCGGCTCTCCGGGGGGAGCGGCCAAGGTGGGGGTCATCCACAAGGATCACGCCATCATCTCCGCGCTGCCGCCCCAGGGTCCCGCCGCCTAGCCGTGGTGCTCCAGCTGCCCGACTGGCCGTGGGACGCGCTCGAGTCGTACGCTTCACGGGCGCGGAACCATCCCGACGGTGTGATCGACCTCTCGGTCGGCTCGCCCGTCGACCCGACCCCGTCGATCATCCGGGAGGCCCTGGCGTCAGCGACGGATGCCCACGCCTATCCGCTCACCGCGGGGACCCCGGCGCTCCGCGAGGCGATCGTCGAGTGGTTTGGTCGGCGTCGCGGCGTCAACGACCTCACCGTGGCGAACGTGTTGCCGACGATCGGCTCCAAGGAGTTCATCGCCGGGCTCGCGCTCTGGCTCGGCCTCGGTCCCGGGGATATCGTCGTTCAACCGTTCCTCGCCTACCCGACCTACGCGGTCGGAGCCGGCCTGGTCGGAGCAACCGTGGTCTCGAGCGACGAGCCGGCCGAGTGGCCGGAGGGCACCAAGCTCATCTGGATCAACAGTCCCGGAAATCCGGATGGGCGGATCCTGTCGGTGGAGCAGTTGTCGGCTGCTGTCCTCAGAGCGCGGGAGCTCGGTGCGGTGATCGCGAGCGACGAGTGCTACGCCGAGCTCGGCTGGAGTGCGGAGTTCGACGCGGCAGCAACCCCGAGCATCCTCGATCCGCGGGTGCTCGGCACCGACCGTCGCTCCGTTCTCAGCCTCTACTCGCTGAGCAAGCAGTCCAATCTCGCCGGCTATCGGGCCGGTTTCGTCGCCGGATGCAGCACCCTCGTCGGCGAACTTCTCTCGGTACGCAAGCAGCTCGGCACCATGCCCCCCGGCCCGATCCAAGCGGCCATGGTCACGGCCCTGGGCGATGACGGGCATGTGAGGGCCCAGAAGGCCGTCTACCGCTCTCGGCGGGAACGCCTGAAGCCCGCCCTCGAGCGGGCCGGGTTCCGCATCGACGATAGCGAGGGCGGCCTCTACCTGTGGGCGAGCGCGGGGGGCGACGCGTGGACGGCGGTGGACCGGCTGGCCACCCTCGGCATCCTCGTCGTGCCAGGGACCTTCTATGGAAACGAGCAATCGCCGCACGTGCGGGTGGCGTTGACGGCGACGGACGATGCCGTCGACCGGGCCGTCGCGCGGCTCCAGTCGACGGCAGTTTAGAGAAAACCTCTAATTCCGGAGCGTGTTTCTTGGCGCCACGCCCCATCGACCGCGGTGCGGATCGTGTGACCCGGGCCAATTAGGCTGTAGAGGTGAATGCTGCCCCAACTGACCCTGCGACCGACACCGCAACTCTCACCTTTCCGGGCGGTACCGCCGAGTTCCCGATGGTGGCGAGTGTGGACGGCGCATCCGCGATCGACATCTCCACCTTCACGCGACAGACCGGCTACACGACCCTCGACCAGGGGTTCGTCAACACCTCCGCGACCAAGAGCGCGATCACCTATATCGACGGTGATAGGGGAATTCTGCGTTACCGGGGCTACGCGATCGAGGATGTCGCGGCGAACTCCACCTACCTCGAGGTGGCCTGGCTGCTCATCTACGGACAGTTGCCCACTCCGTCGGAACTGGGGGCCTTCGAGGAACGCGTGCGCCGCCACACGCTGTTGCACGAGGACCTGCGTCGATTCTTCGACGCCCTCCCGCTCAACGCACACCCGATGTCGGTGCTGTCGAGCGCCGTGTCCGCGCTGTCCACCTTCTACGAGGACTCGCTGAGCGTGCACGACCCCGCGCAGGTCGAGCTCTCCACCATCCGGCTCCTCGCGAAACTGCCGGTCATTGCGGCCTACGCCCACAAGAAGAGCCTCGGCCAGGCGTTCCTCTACCCCGACAACAGCCTGAGCTTTACCGACAACTTTCTGAAACTCAACTTCGGAACCATGGCCGAGCCCTACGAGGTGAACCCGATCGTCTCCAGGGCGCTCGAGCGGCTGCTGATTCTGCACGAAGATCATGAGCAGAACGCATCCACGTCCACCGTTCGTCTCGTGGGTTCGACGGAGGCGAACATGTTCGCGTCGATCTCGGCCGGCATCAACGCCCTGTACGGTCCGCTGCACGGTGGGGCGAACGAGGCCGTGCTTAAGATGCTCGGCGAGATCAAGGAGTCTGGCGAGTCGGTCGAGAAGTTCGTCGAGAGGGTGAAGAACAAGGAGGACGGCATCCGCCTGATGGGATTCGGCCACCGGGTCTACAAGAATTTCGACCCTCGGGCCAAGCTCGTCAAGGAGAGTGCGGATGAGGTGCTCGCGGCGCTCGGAGTGCGGGACGACCTGCTCGACATCGCCAAGGAACTCGAGGCCGTCGCGCTGGCGGACGACTACTTCGTCGAGCGCAGGCTCTATCCCAACGTCGACTTCTACACCGGCGTGATCTACAAGGCCATGGGGTTTCCCCCACGCATGTTCACCGTGTTGTTCGCGATTGGTCGTCTTCCGGGGTGGATCGCGCACTGGCGGGAGATGAACAGCGATCCGGCGACCAAGATCGGTCGACCGCAACAGTTGTACATCGGTGAGCCGCGGCGCGACTGGCCCGCGCGCTAGGTCCGGCTCGTGCCCCGCCGCCCGCGCCCGCTGCCCGCGCCCGCGAGTGACACGTGCGCCCGCCCGTTCGGGCGCGCGTGTCACTCGGCGGCGCGGAACCTTGAGGGCGCGGAACCTCGAGGGCGCGGAACCGCGGCGGCGGGTCGGCGGCGGGCGGGTCGGCGGATCAGCCGTGCAGTGCCGCGTTGAGCTCGATTCCGCGCCCGCTTCGTGCGAGCACTTCGACGGCGCCGGTGAGGGAGTTGCGACGGAAAAGCAGTCCGGGTAGCCCCGAGAGCTCGACGGCCTTGACCGTGCGGGAGGCATCTCCCTCGGAATTCCCGAGCACGGTGACCTTCGTGCCGGCGGTGATGTACAGGCCGGCCTCGACCACCGAGTCATCGCCTATGGAGATGCCGATTCCCGAGTTCGCGCCGAGAAGGGCGCGCTTCCCGACCGTGACCCGCTCGGTACCGCCGCCGGAGAGCGTCCCCATGATGGATGCCCCGCCACCGACATCCGCACCGTCGTCGATCACGACCCCCTGTGACACCCGACCCTCGATCATCGACGCTCCGAGCGTGCCGGCGTTGAAATTGACGAAACCCTCGTGCATGACCGTGGTACCGGGGGAGAGGTGGGCACCGAGGCGCACGCGCGACGCATCGGCGATTCGCACCCGGTCCGGGGAGACATAGTCGGTGAGGCGCGGGAACTTGTCGATGGAGTGGGCCGTGATGCCGAGACGCTGGAGGGTCAGTCGCTGGTCGGCATAGGCGATCGGATGCACCGGGCCGGCGTTCGTCCACGCCACCGTCGGCAACCGGGTGAAGAGCCCGTCGAGGTTGATCGTGTTCGGCCGCACGATGAGGTGACTGAGCAGGTGGAGGCGCAGGTAGGCGTCGGAGGTCGAGGCCGGCGCGGCATCCAGATCGATTTCGACCATGACGAAGTCGACGGTGACCTTGCGCCGCGGATCGCTGCCGACCACCGATGCGAAATCCGCCGGGGCGATGTGCGGATCGCGACCGGCGGGGAATCTGCCGGCGGCGGGCGTGCGAAACCAGGTGTCGAGCACGACGCCGTCATCGGCGATGGTCGCGAGTCCGTAGCCCCAGGCCGCACGTTCAGTCATGGTTCAAGATTAGCGAGGGAGCGACTTATAAACTGACCCGGTGCCCGCCGTCGAATCCGTCCCTCCCGCGCTCGACCTGAGAGCATCCGCAATCGAGATCACCCGGCGGTTGTGCGATATCGAATCGGTCTCGGGCAATGAGGGTGTCATCACCGACGTCATTGAGGCCGCTCTTGCTGGCCTTTCTCATCTCGAGATCACTCGGGATGGCGACGCCCTGGTCGCGCGCACGACGCTCGGCCGCGACAGTCGGGTGGTGATCGCGGGGCACACGGACACCGTGCCGCTCAATCGCAACCTGCCGACCCGGTACGAATCCGACGGCGGCATCGACTACCTGTGGGGTCGAGGAACCGTCGACATGAAGGCCGGCGTAGCGGTGCAACTCAAGCTCGCCGCAGAGCTCACCGAGCCCGCCGTCGACATCACCTGGATCTGGTACGACAACGAGGAGGTCGCCTCCGACCTCAACGGCCTGGGACGGCTCGCATCGAATCGACCTGGCCTGCTCGACGGCGACTTCGCGATCCTGGGGGAGCCGAC
>JANMBI010000228.1:0-5009 GCA_031360325.1 Frigoribacterium sp.
CTTCGATCCCTACGACATCGACGTGTCCATGAACGGCACCCGGGTGGCGCACCGGGGAGAACCCGATCAACCGCGGGACAGCGTGGATCTCACCGGTCGAGCCATGCACCTCCTCATCGACCTCAAGGCCGGCTCGTCGACCGCGACCATCTGGACCAACGACCTCACGCACGACTACGTGCATGAGAACAGCGCGTACTCCAGCTGATGGGCGCGCACTCTCGGGAAGCCTCGGCGAAGGCATCCGCCCTGATCGAATCGTTGCCGTGGCTCCAGCGCTTCCACGGCAAGACCATCGTGGTCAAGTTCGGCGGCAACGCCATGGTCAATGACGAGCTCAAGCACGCTTTCGCCGAAGACATGGTCTTCCTGCGTCAGGTGGGGGTCCGACCGGTGGTGGTGCACGGCGGGGGACCACAGATCTCGGCCGAGCTTTGGGCCCGCGGCATCCCGAGCGAATTCCGGGGTGGACTGCGAGTGACCTCCCCCGAGGCGCTCGACGTCGTGCGCGAGGTGCTCACCGGACAGGTCGGTCCCGAGATCGCGGAGCTCATCAACTCGCACGGCATCGAGGCCAGGGCGATGTCGGGCGAAACCGACGGACTGTTCGCGGGCACTCGGCGTGGCACGGTCATCGGCGGTCACGAGGTGGACCTCGGCCTCGTCGGCGACGTATCGAACGTCGATCCCGCGGTCGTGCTTGCCGCCCTCGATGCCGGGCTGATCCCGGTGGTCTCGTCCATCGCACCGGATGTCGCGGCGCCCGGCCGGTCGCTCAACGTGAATGCCGACTCGGCCGCGGCATCCCTCGCCGTCGCCCTGGAGGCTGCGAAACTCGTGATCCTCACCGATGTCGCCGGACTCTACCGCGACTGGCCGAATCGCGACTCCCTCATCTCCACCATCGGCACCACCGAACTGCGGGCGCTGCTTCCCACGCTGGAATCGGGCATGATCCCCAAGATGACAGCCTGCCTCGATGCGGTCGACGGGGGAGTGCCGAAGGCCGCGATCATCGACGGTCGCGTGCCCCACTCGATTCTGCTCGAAGCCTTCACCGCGGAGGGCATCGGCACGGAAGTGGTCCCCGAAATCGTCGACGCATTCGTCACCGTACGAGAGGAAAAGCCCTGATGGACATCGCGAATTGGCGTGAACGCTTCGGTGAGGCGATGATGGGCTCTCTCGCCCCTCCGATCGCCATGCTCGAGCGTGGGCAGGGCGCCCACGTGTGGGACGTCGACGGCAACCGTTACCTCGACTTTCTCGCCGGGATCGCCGTCAACGCGCTCGGCCACGCGCATCCGGTACTGGTGGATGCCGTGAGCGCGCAGGTGGCCACCCTCGCCCACGTCTCCAACTATTTCGCCAGCGCACCCCAACTCGAACTCGCGGAACGTCTGCGTCGGATTACCGGTGCCGGCGATGCGGGTCGCGTCTTCTTCGCCAACTCCGGGACAGAGGCGATCGAGGCGGCGATCAAACTGGCGCGACTCAATCGAGGCGACGGGCGTCGCAGACGTATCCTCTCGCTCATCAACTCGTTCCACGGCCGCACCATGGGGTCGCTGTCGCTCACCGGCAAGACGGCGCTAAGGGAGGCTTTCGAGCCCTTGCTTCCCGGCGTGGAGCACATCGACACGACCGTTGCGGCGCTCGAAGCGGCGATGGACGACACCGTCGCGGCAATCTTCATCGAACCAATCAAGGGCGAAGCCGGCGTGCTCGACCTCCCCGACGGGTTTCTGAAACGCGCCCGCGAACTCGCGACCGAGCACGGTGCGCTGTTGATCCTCGACGAGATCCAGACCGGGGTCGGGCGCACCGGCACCTGGTTCGCCTTTCAACACTCCGGCATCGTTCCGGATGCGCTCGCCCTCGCGAAGGGGATCGCCGGCGGCGTTCCGATCGGCGCTCTGGTCACCTTCGGTGCGGCATCCGATCTCTTCCAGCCGGGACAGCACGGCAGCACCTTTGGGGGCAACCCGCTCGCGACCGCGGCCGGGAACGCGGTGCTCGGCGAGATCGAACGCGCCGGGCTCATCGAGAATGCGGCGAGCATCGGCCTGAGGCTCCGCGCCATCGTCGAGTCCATCGGCTCTCCGCTCATCACCGAGATCCGCGGCCAGGGTGCGCTGGTCGGCCTCGGTCTCGCGCGGCCGATTGCTGCGGAAATCGCCGCCGCGGCTTTTGCGAACGGGCTCATCATCAATGCGCCGAACGACTCGAGCATTCGCCTTGCTCCTCCTCTGATCATCGGCGAGGCGGAGCTCGAGGAGTTCCGGGAGAAGTTCGCGACCACCCTGCACGGCCTCAGATTGGATCCGAAATGACCCGGCACTTCCTCCGCGACGACGACCTGAGCCAGGCCGAGCAGACGGCAATCCTCGACCTCGCCGTCGAGCTGAAGAAGGACCGCTTCGGCACTCGCCCGCTGGTCGGGCCGCAGACGGTGGCGGTGATCTTCGATAAGTCGTCAACGCGCACCCGGGTGTCATTCGCCGTCGGGATCGCCGATCTCGGGGGCATCCCCCTCATCATCTCCACGGCCAACAGCCAGCTCGGTGGCAAGGAGACGGCGACGGATACCGCTCGCGTGCTCGAGCGTCAGGTTGCGGCTATCGTCTGGCGCACCTTCGCCCAGTCCGGGCTCGAAGAGATGGCCGAGGGAACGACGGTTCCGGTGATCAACGGACTCTCGGATGAATTCCATCCGTGCCAGTTGCTCGCCGATCTCCTCACCATCCGGGAACACCGCGGCACTCTCGCCGGACTCACCGTCACCTTCCTCGGAGACGGCGCGAGCAACATGGCGCAGAGCTACCTGCTTGCCGGTGCTACCGCCGGGATGCACGTGCGCGTCGCCTCACCGATCGACTACGCACCCACCGGCTCGGTGGTCGCGGCGGCGGAGGTCGCGGCTTCGAGGAGCAACGGATCGGTCACCCTGTACTCCGACCCGATCGAGGCGGTGGCCGGCGCCGACGTGGTCGTCACCGATACTTGGGTGTCCATGGGCAAGGAAGAGGAAAAGGCCGAGCGCCTCACGACCCTCGGATCCTACCGGGTCGATACCGACCTGATGGCCCTCGCGAACCCCGATGCCCTCTTCCTGCACTGCCTTCCGGCGGACCGCGGGTATGAAGTCACCGCCGACGTCATCGACGGCCCGCAGAGCGTTGTCTGGGATGAGGCGGAGAACCGGCTGCATGCCCAGAAGGCACTGTTGGTCTGGCTGCTGCAGCAGCGGACCACCCAATAAACTGACGAACGAACACTAGGAGTACCACACATGGCAGATCGCGTTGTCCTCGCCTACTCGGGCGGGCTCGATACCTCCGTGGGGATCGGCTGGCTGAAGGATGCGACCGGAAAGGAGGTCGTGGCTCTTGCGGTCGACGTCGGTCAGGGCGGCGAAGACATGGAGGACATCCGTCGGCGTGCTCTCGACTGCGGGGCGGTCGAGGCGATCGTGGTCGACGCGAGGGACGAGTTCGCCGACGACTTCCTGATGCCCGCGCTCAAGGCGAACGCGCTCTACCAGAAGCGCTATCCACTCGTTTCCGCGCTCAGCCGCCCGGTCATTTCACAGCACCTCGCCCGCATCGCGAGGGAACTCGGCGCCGACAGCGTCGCGCACGGCTGCACCGGCAAGGGCAACGACCAGGTGCGGTTCGAGGCCGCCGTCGCCGCGCTCGCACCCGAGCTGACGAGCATTGCGCCGGTTCGTGACCTCGCTCTCACCCGCGACAAGGCCATCGTGTATGCGAATGAGCACAACCTGCCCATCCGGCAGAGCGCCGCGAATCCCTACTCGATCGACAAGAACGTCTGGGGGCGTGCCGTCGAGACCGGATTCCTCGAAGACCCCTGGAACGCTCCGATCGAGGACCTCTACGAGTACACGCAAGACCCGACCGTCGCGAAGGGTGCAGACGAGGTCACCATCACGTTCCAGTCCGGCATCCCCGTCGCGTTGGACGGTGTGTCCTACAGCGCGCTGCAGCTGATCGAGCGGCTCAACGAGCTGGCAGGCAAGCACGGCGTCGGCCGCATCGACGTCGTCGAAGACCGTCTCGTCGGCATCAAGAGTCGAGAGGTCTATGAGGCGCCAGCGGCGATGGCGCTCATCGAGGCCCACGAGGCCCTCGAAAGCCTCACTCTGGAACGCGACCTCAATCGCTACAAGCGCGGCGTCGAGGCCGAGTGGTCCAACCTGGTCTACGACGGCCTCTGGTTCTCGAGTCTCAAGCGCTCCCTCGACGTGTTCATCGACGACACCCAGCGGTACGTGAGCGGCGACATTCGCCTGAAGCTGCAGGGGGGCCGCGCCACGGTCACCGGCCAGCGCAGCGAACAGAGCCTCTACGATTTCAACCTCGCCACCTACGACACCGGCGACACCTTCGACCAGTCGCTGTCCAAGGGATTCATCGAGATCTGGTCGTTGCCGAGCAAGATCTCCGCCCGCCGCGAGCTTTCGGGCAAGTAGCCGTGACCACGCGCTCGGGAGACGGCGTCGGGGAAACCACCGAGGGTGCCCTCTGGGGCGCCCGGTTCTCGGCCGGCCCCGCGCCGGAGCTCGCCCGCTTGAGCCGGTCGACCCACTTCGACTGGCAACTGGGCGGCTACGACATTCTCGGGTCGAAGGCGCATGCCAAGGCCCTCGCGTCCGCCGGCTATCTCACCGCCGCCGAACTGGTGGCGATGGATGCCGCCCTCGAGACCCTCCGCCAGGCGTGGTCGAACGGTTCGTTCGCCGCGCGCGACTCCGACGAAGACGTTCACGGCGCTCTGGAACGCGGCCTGATCGACATCGCCGGGGCGGAACTCGGGGGCAAGCTCCGCGCCGGCCGCAGTCGCAACGACCAGATCGCCACTCTGGTCCGCCTCTACCTGCTCGATCACGGGCAGGCGATCGGCGAGCTCGTCACGCACCTCATCGACGCCATCGCATCCCAGGCGGAAGCGCATCCGGATGCCGCGATGCCGGGCCGCACCCACCTTCA
>JANMBI010000241.1:0-14161 GCA_031360325.1 Frigoribacterium sp.
GCGGCGGCTCCTCGAGCGCCTTGAGAAGCACATTGGAGGTGCGCTCCTGCATGCGGTCCGCGTCTTCGATCACCATCACGCGATATCGGCTCACCGACGGTGAGAAGTGGGACGAGGCGACGAGCCGACGCACGTCGTCCATCTTGATGATCACCCCCTCGGTGCTGAGCACGGCGAGATCGGGGTGGGTGCGGGCGGCAACCTGGCGCCGGGTCGCGTCATTGCCCACCGAATCGGCGCCGACCCCCGGGCTGAGCAGTGCCGTCGCGAAGGCATAGGCGAGATTCGATCGACCGGAACCCGGCGGCCCGGTGATGAGCCAGGAGTGGGTCATGGCCGAATCTCCGATCGGAGAGTCGCCGACAGACAGGTCGGCGGCGGCGGCCCGGAAGATCGCGATCGCCTCCGACTGGCCGGTCAATTCGTCCCACACCGTCATGCGCCAAGCCTAAGCGGAACGGCCGGCCGGGCTCACCCGCTGCTTCGTCTCCCACCCGACGTGCATAACTCCTGCAGACCTGCCCGGCACGGACGGCCGACCCGGGAAATCCGGGCCGGTCCGTGCGTGGGCGCGCGGAATGCAGGTCCGCTGAAGCGCGGCATTCCGGGAGGCTCCGGCTGGGGCCTACAGGAGGTCGGTCACACGCGCGCGGACGGCGGCAGCGATGCTCTCGATCGAATCCGTGGCCGGCAGCACGAGGAATCGATCGGGTTCGGCCGCGGCCAGCGCGAGGAACCCGGCCCGAACCCGTGCGTGGAAATCGCTCTTCTCGGCCTCAAGCCGATCGTAGGTGGTGCGCGCCTCATTCAGCCGCTCCCGACCGACCTCCTCGTCGAGGTCGAGGAGGATCGTCAGGTGCGGCATGAACCCCTCGGTCGCCCAGAGGGAGATGTCGCGCACCTGAGTGGGGTCGAGAACTCGACCGGCGCCCTGGTAGGCCACGCTCGAATCGAGGTAGCGATCCTGGATCACCATCTCTCCGCGCTCGATCGCCGGACGCACCGTCGTCGCGATGTTCTGGGCTCGGTCGGCGGCATAGATGAGCGCCTCGGCACGAGGGGCGATATGGCCGCGGCGATGCAGCACGATTTCGCGCAACTCGAGCCCGAGTTCGGTTCCGCCGGGTTCACGCGCGCGCTCGACGACATATCCGGATGCCGTGAGCCAGTCAGCCAACATCCCGGCCTGGGTCGATTTGCCCGACCCGTCTCCGCCCTCGAAGGTGATGAAGAGACCGGTCACGGTGCGCCGCTCACAGGCTACTGAGCCGGTTTCTTGATCGCAGGCTTCTTGACGGGCGCCTTCTTGGCGACCGCCTTCTTGACCGGCGCCTTCTTGACCGGCGCCTTCTTCACGACGGGACCCTTCGCACGCTTGTCGGCGAGCATCTGCACCGCCCGCTCGAAGTCGATCTCCTCGATCGTCTCCCCGCGGGGAATCGTCACGTTCGTCACGCCATCCGTCACATAGGCACCGAACCGGCCGTCCTTGATGCGGATCGGCTTGCCGCTCTCCGGATCGGCGTCGAATTCCTTCAGCGCACTGGAGGCTCGGCGCGCACCGTACTTGGGCTGTGCGTACAGCTCGATGGCTCCGGAGAGGTCGATCTCGAAGATCTGATCCTCCTCGGTGAGCGACCGCGTGTCGACTCCCTTCTTGAGGTACGGGCCGAACTTGCCGTTCTGCGCCGTGATCTCCTCCCCGGTTTCGGGATCCGCACCAACCACCCGGGGGAGGGAGAGGAGACGAAGGGCGGTGTCGAGGTCGACCGTCGCGAGATCCATCGATTTGAAGATGGATGCCGTGCGCGGCTTCACCGCGGCCGCCTTCTTCGGAGCGGCCCGCTTCTTCTTCGGCTCGACGATCTCGCCGGTGGCCGGGTCGACGCTGGAATCCGCAGTGGTTTCGGCGGGCGGGTCGCCCGGCAGTTCGGAGTCGACCTCCGTGACGTAGGGGCCGAACCGCCCGTCTTTGGCCAGTACGCTCTTGCCGGTTTCGGGGTTGACACCGATCACCCGATCACCCACGACCGGAGCCCGAATCAACTCGTGCGCTTTGGCGACGGTCAGCTCATCGGGCGCGAGCTCCGGCGGTATGTTGACCCGGCGCGGAGGCGCGTCGGGTGCGGCCTCCGGGTCGAGCACTTCGAGGTACGGGCCGTACTTGCCGATCCGAAGGGTCACCTCATCATCGAGCTTGATCGAGTTGATACTCTTCGCATCGACCTCGCCGAGATTGTCGATGACGCTGCGGAGCCCCCGATGCTTCGTACTTCCGAAGTAGAAACTGGTCAGCCAGGCGACGCGATCCTCTGTGCCGGCGGCGATTCGGTCGAGGTCGTCTTCCATACCCGCGGTGAAGTCGTATTCGACGAGATCGGAAAAGAATTCTTCGAGCAGACGCACGACGGAGAACGCGATCCAATTGGGCACCAGCGCGGTTCCGCGCGGCGTGACGTAGCCGCGGTCGATGATCGTGGAGATGATCGACGCGTAGGTGGATGGCCGACCGATCCCCAGCTCTTCGAGCGTCTTGACGAGGCTCGCTTCGGTGTATCGAGGAGGCGAGCTCGTCTCGTGACCCTTCGCCTCGACATCCGCAACGGCGAGGGTCTGTCCGACGGTGAGGGGAGGAAGCTTCGCCTCAACCGGTTCTGCGGCGTCATTGCGCTCTTCGTCCCGGCTCTCCTCGTAGGCCTGCAGGAATCCGCGGAAGGTGATGACGGTGCCGCTGGCGGCGAATTCGGCCAGGGTGGACCCCTGAACGGGGCCGGCGGTGATGACCACGGAGGCCGTCATTCCCTTGGCGTCGGCCATCTGCGATGCGATGGTGCGCTTCCAGATGAGGTCGTAGAGCTTCCAGTCGTTTCCGCGAAGGGTGCCCTCGAGCTGGCCGGGGGTGCGGAACGTATCGCCGGCCGGGCGAATCGCCTCGTGCGCCTCCTGGGCGTTTTTGCTCTTACTCGCGTAGGTGCGCGGCTTCTCCGACACACTCTCAGCACCGTACAGAGAGGCCGCCTGGCTGCGTGCGGCGGTCATCGCCTGCTGAGACAGGGTGAGGGAATCGGTGCGCATGTAGGTGATGTACCCGTTTTCGTACAGCCCCTGCGCAACACTCATCGTCTGCCTGGCGGAGAAGCGGAGCTTGCGCGCCGCCTCCTGCTGAAGGGTGGACGTGCTGAACGGCGCAGCGGGCCGACGGGTGTAGGGCTTCGAGTCGACGGAGGAGACCACCACCGTAACGGTCGGGTCGCGCAAGGCCTCGGCAAGGGCGGTGGCGGCCTGCTCGTCGAGGGCGACTGCATCCGCCTTGCCGTTCGTGGCGGACTTCAACTGTCCCCTGTCATCGAAATCCCGACCGGTCGCGACGCGCACGCCGTCGACGCGGGCGAGACGGGCTTCGAAGGAGGCCGAGTCGGCGGATGCCGTGAGCTGCGCCGACAGGTCCCAGTAGCCGGCGGGCACGAACGCCAGACGTTCGCGCTCCCGGTCGACGACGAGGCGAGTGGCGGCGGACTGCACCCGGCCGGCCGACAGGCCAGGGCCAACCTTTCGCCAGAGCACCGGCGAGATCTCGTAGCCGTAGAGACGGTCGAGGATGCGGCGGGTCTCCTGCGCGTCGACGAGAGCGGTGTCGATGTCGCGGGTGGTGTTTCTGGCCCTCTCGATCGCCTCCTTGGTGATCTCGTGGAACACCATGCGCTTGACCGGCACCTTCGGTTTCAGCTCGTCGAGAAGGTGCCACGCGATGGCCTCCCCCTCCCGGTCCTCATCGGTCGCCAGGTAGAGCTCGTCGGCGCCCTTGAGCGCGCGCTTCAGTTCGGCGACGGTCTTCTTCTTCTGGTCGGACACCACGTAGTAGGGAAGGAAGCCGTTCTCCACATCGATGGAGAACTTTCCGAGCGAGCCCTTCTTGAGTTCCGGCGGCAGGTTTTTCGGCTCGATCAGGTCGCGGATGTGACCGACCGAAGCCAACACCTCGTATCCGTCGCCCAGGTACTGGGCAATCGTCTTCGCCTTTGCCGGCGACTCGACTATGACCAGCTTCTTCGTGCCAGGCACTTGACTCCTTGACTACTGCGGCGGAAACCGCCTCTATGGGTCTCCGGGTGAAACCAAACCTCGCCCAGCCTAGGGCGGCACCGATGATGCTACCCACCACGGATCGGAGATATCGGTTGCAAGCCCGACAGGCACACCATACACACAGATTCACGGGGTCCGCTTCGATCCCCTCCCTACCCGTCGCCCCGGAGAGCCGCCGGGGTGTCCCGTGGTCGCCCCGCGGTGGCTCGTGCCGAGACGGCGAATCCGAACACAGAGGTGCTGACCCGCACGGTCGCGGTGGTGCCATCGATGAGGCATCCCCGGAGGCGGGTCCCGTTCGCTTCGGCGACGATTTCGGCCACCGGGCACGGGCTGCCGGCACTGATTCCGACCGCGACATCCGCGGCGGCAAGAGCGGAGGCATCCGCTGCTCCGGCCGCCCGCTGGTGGGCCGAGAGCACCGACGCCACCGGCAGCATCGCGGCGAACATCAGCAGCACGGCAGCGACGATCGCCACCGCGAGTATCGAGCCGGAGCCCCGTTCGCCCCCGGGACGGTCGCGCATCACCGACCCCCGTCGAGTGAGCAACTGAAGGCACTCACCGTGAACGCCCCGATCAGGCCGGCCAAGGTCGACCCCCGTGCGGAGGCCGTGACACAGGCCAGCTCCCCGCGGTGTTCCACCCGAAGGGTCGACCCGGGCACGAGGGCGGATGCCGCGCCGACCGCCTCTCCCCGCGCCACACTCCGAGCGGCCATCGCCGCTGCCTGCTGGAGCCGTCCCTGCTGGGTGGTGGCCTGCAGCCCGGCGAGGCAGGCCGCGAGGACGATGAGCACCGCCGGCATCAGGGTGGCGAACTCCGCCGTGACGCTGCCGCGCTCTCGGCGACGGGGCGTCTTCGTCCGCTCAACCCGCGAAAGTGAGCGCACGATGCACGAGCTCACTGAGCATGCCGCGCACCTCGCTGCTGCGCAAGATCGCCACCAGCAGCCCGGCGAATCCGACAGCGGCCATGGTGGCGATGGCGTACTCGGCCGTCGCCGCCCCCTCGTCCGGGTGCAATATCCTGCGGAATCTCTTCATGATCGACCTTCCTCTCGATGGCGTCGGCGATCGCCGGACACCCCATGATCGGGTCTCGGCCATCGCGCGAACGCCGCTCACGCCGCATCGGTGGAATCCGCTCAGAAACCGGCGACTGTGGACGAGACGACGGCGATGAGGAGAGGCGCGACCCCGAGCAGCATGAAGGCGGGCAGGATGCAGAGCCCGAGCGGGAGCATGAGGGTCACCCCGAGGGTCGCCGCCCTCCGCTCCCCCGCGCTCCGGGCCGCCCGTCTCGCCTCCGTCGCTTCGCTTCGTAGGAGCGCCGCCGCGGGAATGCCGGCCCGCCGACTGAGCTGGAGCACCTCGTCGATGGTCGAGTCGCCGTCGTCATCCCCCTCCATTCCGCACCGTTCTCGCGCGGCGGCGACGGCTTGTCTCGCTCGCGGAATGGCCGCCCCTCCCGAGACCGCGATCGCCATGAGGTCGAGCGAGAGTCCGGGGGTGAGATTCGTCGGTCGCGCCCGGCGCACCAGCCGACGGTTCCAGGTGTGCGCGAGAAGCATAAGACCGGCGCCGAGCGCGAGGCAGACGAGTCCCGGTGTTGTGGTGAAGAGGGTGGCGATGGAGTCGAAACCGAGTGCCATTCCGAAAAGGATTGCCACGACCGGCAACACCAAGACCATTCGTGCGGTCGCCGATGGACCGGCGAGCGCCGTCTGAATATCCCGCTGGTTCTGGGCGAGCGAGCGCAGTGTGGCGGCGAGTTCGGCGAGGGTGGAGGCCAGCGGCGCTCCCGCCTCGCTCGCTACAAGCCACGCCGCGGCGAAGCCACGCCAGGCCGAGGCCTCCGCCCGTTCCGACTCCGCTGCCGTCACGATCGCTTCGGCGATCGACTCCCCCCGGCTGGCCGCATCGGCAACGTCCCGCACCCCGCTGACCGCGGCGCCCCGCGCAGTCTCGGCCACATAGGCCCAACCGGCGCCCGGCGCGACACCGGCGGCGAGCAACACCCCGAGGCGCTGAACCACCGAAGCCAAAGGTTCGAGGTCGACGGAAGGCTGCCTAAAGCGTGGCACCGGTCTCCACCATCCTCAGCCTGTCCCGACGATCGAGTTCGAATCGCCCGATTTGCGCAAGCCGACGGGTGTCACGATCGCGCTCGAGGTGCAGGACGGTGCCGATGGCGCTCACCGTCTGACGTGCGATCGCCGTCGGGCTCATTCCCGCGAGGGCCCCGAGGGCTTCGATCCGCGCGGGAACATCGTCCAGGGAATTCGCGTGGAGGGTGCCGGCTCCTCCGTCATGCCCGGTGTTGAGGGCGGCGAGCAACTCGCGGATCTCCGCTCCGCGACACTCGCCGAGTACGAGCCGGTCGGGACGCATGCGCAACGCCTCCCGGACCAGCCGTTCGAGCCCGAGCCTGCCGGCTCCCTCGAGATTGGCCTGTCGCGCCTCCAATGAGAGGAAGTGCGGATGCGCCACCCGGAGCTCGCTCACATCCTCGATGGCGATGATCCGATCCCCCGGCGCTGCGCTCGACAGCAGAGCCGCGAGCAGTGTGGTCTTCCCACTCCCACCGGCCCCCGTGATGAGCAGATTGTGACGCTCGGCGACGAGAGCCGACACCGTACCGACGTCGACGATCGAGAAGAAACCCGCCGCGGCGAGGTCGACGAGCCCGAGGCGCTCCAGGCGGGGAAGGCGGATAGAGAGGAGGGTACCCCCCGTCGAGATCGGCGGGAGCACGGCATGGATTCGGATGCCGTCGTGCAGCCGCACATCCACGCACGGAGTCGCCTCGTCGATGTGCCGGCCGCCGAGCCCGATCAGCCGCACGGCCAGGTCGCGAAGCGCGGCCTCGTCGAACAGCGGGTCCTCCTGCCGCACGGCCCCCTGGCCACGATCCACCCACACATCGTCGGGACCGTTGACGAAGACATCCGTCACCGCGGCCTCTGACACGAACGCGGTGAGCGCGCCGAACTCGTCGAGTTCACGGCCAGCGCGTGACCGGCGGTGGACGACGAGAAGCGGCGGCGAACCCGGCCGTCGGGCAACGAACCGGTCGTCGGGCAACGCGGCGAGAGTGCCCGGGCTGGGCGGCTTGGCCGCGTTGGGCGGATTGGCCGGGCTGGGCGGATCGGCCGAGCGGGGGGGATTGGCCGAGCGGGGCGGATTGGCCGGGCGGGGCGGATCGGCGGGGCGGGGCGGATTGGCGGGTCGGGCGGTGTCGGCGGTCGGCATCACACGACCGTAGAACGGGCGCATCGCCGACCGCGTGGCACCGACGCATTCTGCGGAGGAATCCGCGGCATGCCCTGCGGGAAGGAGGGGAACCGCGGCAATCAACCCGCACCGGGCTTAACGAAAGAGGGGCGGCGCCTGTTGGGGGGAACCGGCGCCGCCACAGCAACGCTGGATTGGGGGGAATCACTGTGCGTTGCTTATCGAATTTGCATTCGACGACCCCAGTGTACTCCGGGGGATCTTGCGCGCAAGAGACAAAAACACTCGAACTGGGGACACTCCCAGGCTGACCGCGCCACCGTGCAACGAGGCGCAACCCCGCACCGGTTTAGGATCGGAGCACTATTTCGCGTGGGCATCGTCGCCCGCCTCGGCACAAGGAATTCCGATGTCCCCCACTTCTATCGACAGCCTGCAGCACGAGTTTCGGCGCTTCCCGCCCCGCCCGGAATTCGTGGAATCGGCGGTCGCGACCGCGAAACTCTACGACGACGCGCGCGCCGATCGGCTCGCCTTCTGGGCAGCCCAGTCCCGCGAGCTGTTGCACTGGCACACAGACTTCACCAAGGACCTCGACTGGTCGAAGGCGCCGTTCGCCACCTGGTTCGAGGACGGCGAGCTCAACGTCGCCTACAACTGCCTCGACCGCCATGTGATCGCCGGCAACGGAGATCGCATCGCCCTCCACTGGGAGGGCGAGCCCGGCGACAGTCGTGACATCAGCTACTCCGAGCTCACCGCCGAGGTCAAGCGAGCGGCGAATCTGTTTTCGTCGCTCGGCATCGGTCCGGGGGACCGGGTCGCCGTCTATCTGCCGATGATCCCCGAAGCCGTGGTCGCCATGCTGGCCGTGGCGCGCATCGGCGCCGTGCACTCGGTGATCTTCGGCGGCTTCAGCGCCGAGAGCATCCGCTCCCGGGTGGATGACGCGAGCGCCAAGCTCGTCATCACCGCCGACGGCGGCTGGCGAAAGGGCAAGGTGAGCGCACTGAAGCCCGCCGTTGACGCCGCGCTCGCCAAGGCGGGGGACCTCTCGGTGGAGCACGTACTGGTCGTCAAGCGCGGAGGCAACGACGTCGCGTGGGTCGAGGGCCGCGACCTGTGGTGGCACGAGGCGGTGGCCGGTGTCGCGTCCGAGCATGAGGCGATCGGTTTTCCCGCCGAGAATCCGCTGTTCATCCTGTACACCTCGGGAACCACGGGCAAACCGAAGGGCATCCTGCATACGAGCGGCGGATACCTCACCCAGGTGGCATTCACCCACAAGAACGTGTTCGACCTCCACCCGGCTAGCGATGTCTACTGGTGCACCGCGGATGTCGGCTGGATCACCGGCCACAGCTACGTCGTCTACGGCCCTCTCGCGAACGGTGCGACCCAGGTGCTGTACGAGGGAACGCCCGATGCGCCGCACAGTGGGCGGTGGTGGGAGATCATCCAGAAATACGGGGTCACCATTTTCTACACGGCCCCCACCGCCATCCGTTCGTTCATGAAGCTCGGGCGGCAGGTTCCGGATGACTTCGACCTCAGCTCCCTCCGCGTGCTCGGGAGCGTCGGCGAACCGATCAACCCCGAGGCCTGGGTCTGGTATCGCGACGTGATCGGCGGCGGGACGACTCCGGTCGTCGACACCTGGTGGCAGACCGAGACCGGGGCAATCATGGTCTCGGCCCTGCCCGGTGTCACCACTCTGAAGCCCGGCTCAGCGCAGGTGCCGCTGCCGGGCATCTCGATCGATGTTCTCGACGAGGCCGGCCATCCGGTGCCCGCCGGCGGCGGCGGCCTTCTCGTGGTGACCGAGCCATGGCCGTCGATGCTGCGCGGGATCTGGGGTGACCCGGAGCGTTTCCGGGAGACGTACTGGGACAAGTTCGACGACAGTGAGACCGGGCCGCGCTACTTCGCCGGCGACGGCGCGCGCCTCGACGAGGACGGCGACATCTGGCTGCTCGGCCGCGTCGACGACGTGATGAACGTCTCCGGCCATCGTCTCTCCACCGCGGAGATCGAGTCGGCGCTCGTCTCGCATCCGATCGTCGCCGAGTCGGCCGTGGTCGGCGCCTCGGACGAGGCGACCGGCCAGGCGGTGGTCGCCTTCGTGATCCTGAGGAGCGAGCACGCGCAGTCGCAGTCGGCCGAGGACGCGAGCGCCATGCTTCGCACGCACGTGGCGGAGCAGATCGGTGCGATCGCCCGCCCGCGCCAGATCTTCATCGTCGCCGAGCTGCCGAAGACACGCTCCGGCAAGATCATGCGCCGGCTGCTGCAGGATGTCGCGGAGGGACGCGACATCGGCGACACGACCACGCTGGCCGACACCTCGGTGATGCGGGTCATCAGCGACCGGGTGAAGTAGGGCGCTAGGCGAACTCGACGATCAACTCCACCTCGACCGGCGAATCGAGCGGGAGGACGGCCACCCCGACGGCGCTTCGCGCGTGCACGCCCGCGTCTCCGAAGATCTCGCCGAGCAGTTCGGAGGCACCATTGAGCACTCCGGGTTGGCCGGTGAACGCGGGGTCGGATGCCACGAAACCGACGACCTTCACCACGCGCGTCACCCGGTCGAGCGATCCGATCGCGTACTGAACCGCGGCGAGGGCGTTGAGCACACAGGTCGCGGCGTAGCGTCGCGCATCCTCGGCGGAGACGGTGGCGCCGACTTTGCCGGTCGCCGGGAGCACGCCCGCGGTGAAGGGCAGCTGACCCGCGGTGAAGACGAGGTTGCCGCTCACCACGGCCGGGACATATGCCCCGGCGGGAGCGGCGAGCGGGGGCACTTCGAGCCCGAGATCAGCGAGCCGGTCGGCGATGGCAGCCATCAGCGGTCGTCCTTCTTCTCACGCTTCAAATAGGCCACGAGGCCCCCCTCGGGGCCGCTGACGACCTGCACGAGTTCCCATCCTTCGGACCCCCAATTGTTCAGAATCGCGGCGGTATTGTGCACGATCAGCGGAGTGGTGACGTATTCCCAGGTGGTCATCCCGGCATCCCTTCAGGTTGGGCAGGGCGATCATCCCTTACCCTGATTCTATGTCTGCCCAAAATTTGAAGCCCTCCGGCGTGCTCGGAAGCGTCCTCGGCGTGCTGGGCTTCGGCATCCTCGCTGGAGTTCTCGTGACCGCGATGGTCACCCCGGCCATCGCCGTGACGAGCATGACGACCCAGGGGTCGATCAACATCTTCGAGAACCTGCCCGACTCGATCAAGATCGGCGAGCAGGCCCAGCAGAACCAGGTCTACGCTCTCCGTGGCGGGCAGCCGGTGTTGTTGGCGACCATCTACAAGCAGAATCGGCAGGTCGTGGCCTGGAACGACGTGTCGCCGTTCCTGAAGCAAGCGGCGGTCGACGGAGAGGACCGCCGCTTCTATTCCCACGGCGGGGTCGACATCCCCTCGGTTGCCCGAGCGGCGATCAAGAACACGACGCAGTCCGCCAACGGCACCAGCGGCAGCTCGACTCTCGACATGCAGCTGGTGAAGAACATCCTCGTGCAGGAGGCGTTCACCACCCTGAAGGGCGACGCCCAGAAGAAGGCGATCGAGGCGGCCAACGGCGCGACCATCGATCGCAAATTGAAAGAGATGAAGCTGGCGATCGGCCTCGACAAGGTCTACACGAAGCAGCAGATCCTCCTCGGCTACCTCAACATCGTGGGGATGGGATCCACCACCTACGGGGTGGAGGCGGCCGCTCTCCAGTACTTCAGCGTGCATGCCAAGGATGTGACGCTGCCTCAGGCGGCCAGCCTCATCGCGATCGTGCAGAACCCCAACAGCCAGGGGCTCTCGAACCCCAAAACGTATCCCGCCAACCAGAAACGCCGCAATCAGATCCTCAATGCCATGTTGGCCGCGAAGCACATCACCCAGAAGCAGCACGACGATGCGGTCGCCACCACCGTGCAGTCCTATATCAAGCCCGGCGTCGTCAACAACGGATGCCGCACCGCGACCGATCTGAGCGCCGCGGCGGCCTGCGACTACGCGCTCGGCGTGATCAAGGCGGCCGACAACCTCCCGGTCGACCTGGGGGCCGCACCGGTCGTCGACTCGCTCGGCGCGAACTCGGCCGAGCGGCGGGCCAACTGGGACAAGGGTGGCTACAAGATCTACACCACCATCAACCTCGACCTCAACGACGCGGCGCAGGCGGAACTGCAGAAGCAGGCTCCCGCCGAGGAGGCCCGCTTCAAGCTGGGGGCGACCGCGAACACCGTCGAGGGGAGCACCGGCAAGATCCTGGTGATGGCGCAGAACAAGATCTTCGACGACGGGGCGGCGCCGGGGGCGACGGCGACCACCGCCTACAACTTCAGCGTTGACGCCCCATACGGCGGGGCGAACGGCTTCGAAACCGGCTCGACCTACAAGGTGATCGATCTCGCCAACTGGCTGTCCACCGGTCACGGGCTCAACGACCTGGTCGACGGCCGCGGACCACAGACCTACACCGCGAAGGACTTCAGCGCGCCGTGCGACCCCGGCGCACTTCCCCAACCCTTCACCCTGCAGAACGACGGCAATTCCCCCGGAAGCTACATGACGGTCAAGACGGCGCTCATCAATTCGGTGAACAACGCCTTCATGCGCATGGCGACCCAACAGGATCTGTGTTCCATCCGTGACACGGCCAAGAGCATGGGCGCGCACCGTGGCGACTTCAAGGGCGACCTGAACATCGCCCCGTCCAACATCCTCGGAACCAACGAGCAGGCACCCCTCACCATGGCGTCGGTGGCTGCGACCATCGGCGCCGGCGGATTGCACTGCACCCCGATCATCATCTCCAAGGTGGTGAACCCCGATGGCAAGGAGCTTCCCGGGCAGCCCATCACCTGCAACCAGGCCATCACCGCTGATGTCGCGGCCGGGGTCGCCAACGCCATGGTCGGAAGCATGACCGGCGGAACCAGTTCACCGGCGAATCCGCGCGACGGAGTGCCGATCGGCGGCAAGACCGGCACCTCCCCCTCCGCCCACCAGGACTGGGTGATCGCCACCAACACCAAGGTCGGATCGTCGGTCTGGACCGGAAACTGGGACAGCGCCCAGACCAGCCTCAAGAGATACAACAATCCGGTGACCCGGGGGAACTACTACTCCACATCACGCTTCGCCGTCATGAAGACGCTCATGAAGGCGGCGGACGCCACCGGCACCTACAAAGGCGGAGCCTTCCCCTCCCCGTCCGGGACGATCCTCGGCGGATCGTCCGCGACCGTTCCGACCGTGGACGGCCAGAGCGTGGCGCAGGCGCAGAAGGTGCTCTCGAGCCTCAACTTCCAATACTCGGACGGTGGCACTGAGCCGTCGGGACTGCCCGCCGGACGCGTGACGCGCACCGACCCGGCCGCCGGATCGAAAGTGCCGGCTGGCTCGAATGTCGCGATCTACACGAGCGACGGCACTCTCGCGACCACGATGCCGCAGGTCACCGGTCTCACCCGTCAGGTAGCGGATGCCACGATCGCCAGCGCCGGGTTCGATCCGAGCAAGATCAGCTACCAGTGGGCGAAGGGCAATCCGCTCCCGGGTCAGAGCGACAGTGCGTGCATCGTGCAGGCGTCCAACCCGTCGTCCGGATCGGCCGCAGCCAAGACCGATCCGATCACTCTCACGGTGTACGGCATGCCCGACGGAAGCGATCCCGGCGGGGCCTGCCCCAAGTGAGTCGAGCATCCGCACGGGTCGGCTCGGCAGCGCTAGCGCTCGCCGCGGCCGGCCTGGGGACTCTGGCCTGGGGCGCCCTGGTGGAGCGCAACCGATTCACCCTGCGCACACACACCCTTCCGGTGCTGCAGCCGGGATCCCGCCCGATCACCGTCCTGCACCTCTCCGATCTGCACATGGCGCCGTGGCAGCTGGCGAAGCAGGAATGGGTCCGCGGCCTCGCCGTCTACGAGCCCGACCTGATCGTCGACACCGGCGACAACCTCGGTCACGCCCGCGGTATCGAGGGCGTGGAGTACGCGCTCGAGCCATACCGCGGCATCCCCGGCGTCTTCGTTCACGGCTCGAATGACTACCACGCACCGGTGGCGAAGAATCCGTTCACCTACTTCACCGCACCCTCGAAGGTGGAACACTCGCAACCCCGCCTCGATACCGGCCGCCTCGATTCCTTCCTCGAAGGCCTCGGCTGGCTCGATCTCAACAACACGGCGAGGGCGATGAGCATCAAGGGCTCTCGGCTCGAGTTCCTCGGCGTCAATGACGCGCACATCGGCTGGGACAAACTGGCCACGCTCCCCGGGGCCATGGACGAAATGCGGGAGAACGTGGGCTGGCAGGATGATCAGGGAGGCCCGAATCCGCTGACGATCGGCCTCACGCACTCCCCCTACCAGCGCGTGCTCAACTCGTTCGTGAACTACGGTTCCGAGTTGATCCTCGCCGGCCACACCCACGGTGGGCAAGTGTGCGTGCCCGGCTACGGTGCGCTGGTGACGAACTGCGACATCCCGCGCGATCAGGTGAAAGGCGTGAGTCTGTGGACCCACGCCGGCCGCACGGCCTATCTCTGCGTCTCAGCAGGGCTCGGAACATCCATCTACGCGCCAGTGCGCTTCGCGTGCCCGCCGGAGGCGACGCTCCTGACACTCACGGCGCGAGATATCAGCTATTCTTGATGAGGCCCGTTTTGCGAGTCGGTTCGAACTCCGGGCCGACTCATGGGCATCGGGGTGTGGCGCAGTTTGGTAGCGCGCTTCGTTCGGGACGAAGAGGTCGCTGGTTAAAATCCTGTTACCCCGACATAAAATAAGTGCCGCTGGCCGGCATTTTTCTTGCCGGTCAGCGCCCCTCTCGTTCTC
>JANMBI010000259.1:0-1506 GCA_031360325.1 Frigoribacterium sp.
GAGGCTCTGGCGCGGGGCGAGTCGTGTGGCATCGACCACGTGCCAGCGCCCGTCGACAAAGGCTTCGGCGACGGCGTGGAAGTCCATCGGGCTGAGTCCCGGGGCATACACGGCGGCCATCCGGGCGGGCACGTCGATCGCACGCAACAGGGCGATCACGAGGTGGGCGTAGTCCCGACACACGCCCTGACGCGCGAGGAGCGTACCAACCGCACCATCCGTCACGCGGCTCGAACCGGGCACGTAGTACAGCCGATCGTGCACCCACGACCCCACCGCGGAGAGCAAGGCGAGCCCGCTGAGGCCACGGAATTCGGATGACGCGGTGGGAAGGAGCGTGTCGGACTCGCAATACCGGCTCGGTCGCAGATAGATGATCGTGTCGAGATCGTCTCCGGGTGCCGAAAGGGATTGTCCGATCACCTCGGCCGCGTAGTCGATGGTCATGCGGCCCCCGCCGCTCACCAACTGGTGCAGTCGCGAACCGTGCCGGTCGACGAGTTCCCTCGGTCTCTGCGAAACACCGTTCAAACGGATGTCGAGGCGCTCGGAACCCAGAGTGGCGCCCTCGGCGACCGCGAGGCTCAACACCATGTCGGTGCGGCCGGCGATGTCGAGTTCGAGCCGAGCGGAGACGTTACGGAGCATGCGACGATCCTGCCATGCGCGGGTTTCTCCCCGGTGCCACGAGCGTCACGAGCGTCACGGCCAGAGGAGCGCCCGCTCCCACCCGTGACCGTCGGGTCGGTAACGCAGTCTCAGCTGGTCACGCTCGCGGGCGGCCTGCCAGAACTCGAACTCCCTCGGACGCAGGACATACGCCTGCCATTCGGGCGGCACATAGTCCGGATCGGCGTCGATCCGTTCTCGCGCGGCCCCGACCGCGGCATCGTACTCGGCGACGGTCTCCGGCACCGGTTCGCTCTGCCGTCCGCCCGCCGCGATCGCCCGCGCATTCGGATGCCGCTTCAGGAAGTCGATGCGAGAGAGCTCCGGGGCGCCGCGCTCCACATCACCGGTGATCCGGATCTGCCGCCCCTGTTCACGCCAGTACAGCAGCAGGGCGGCGCGTGGGTTGGCCGCGAGATCCCGCCCCTTCGGGCTGGTGGAGAGCGTGGCGAACCACAGCCCCTCGGCCGTGACGTCCTTGAGCAACACCGTGCGAGCGGATGGCGCCCCTGCGGCACCCGCTGTCGCGATGGTCATCGCGTGCGGCTGCGACACCTCCGCTTCGAGGGCGAAGGCCAACCACTCGGTCAGCAGGACGGTGGGATCTGCCGGGGCGGCATCCGTATCGAAGTCCGGGAGTTGGTCGCTGAAGACGGGAAGCGCGCGGAGGCGATCGCGCCACGGAGAATCGATCATCTACGCAGCCTACGTTTGGCCCTCGACAATCCGGCTACACCGGACTGGTATCCTTGACCTGCACCTGGGCCCCCATAGCTCAGGGGATAGAGCACTGCCCTCCGGAGGCAGGGGCGGCAGTTCGAATCTGCCTGGGGGCAC
>JANMBI010000266.1:0-30937 GCA_031360325.1 Frigoribacterium sp.
CTCCGCAACGGAATACTGCTCTGCAGCAAACACCACCACGAAATCCACCGCAACAACTGGACGATCCACATCCACAACAACACCCCCTGGTTCATCCCGCCAACAACAATCGACCCACACCGCACCCCACGACGCGGAGGAAAACCACCACCCCCACCACAATGACGCACCACAACACCAGCACCGCGGAAAGGCACCGCACACAGCCACCCCGCACCGCGGAAGGCCACGCCGTCGCCACGAGGTCAGCAGCGCTTCAGCCTTCTCGCGTTCCGTACTTGGCGGGATCTCTCCCGTGTCGATGGTCGAAGTGATGCGCGGGCGGCCGGTCGACCTGGACCTCGGCCGGCCGATTCCCTGCGAGGGCTTCGTGAGGACGGGAAGCAGAGGCGGCTTCGCGTCACCCGGCACGTCACCCGGCACGTCGGCCGGCGCATTCCGCGGCGAGATTCCGGCGTTTCTGCCGAATGATCGGCCGCGCGCTTTGCCGTAGACAACACGGCGATACCTGCGGGTGACCCCTTACATGTCCTTCGCGTAGCAGAGAGCGTTGGGCATCGACTCGAATGGCGGATAGGGCGCCGTGAGCGAGTATCCGAGACTCTCGTAGAGACCGATCGCCGCATCCTGCAGGCTTCCGGTCTGGAGGATCAGGGTTGTCGAGCCCAGCTCGCGGGCGACGGTCTGCAGTTCGATCATGAGGGCACGGGAGATGCCACGGCCGCGATGCGACTCGCTCACGAAGACCTTTTTGATCTCGAGGACGTCGCGGTTTTCCGCATCCGATCCGTACGGGCGAAGCCCTGCGTGGCCGACGGGTGTGTTGCCCGAAAGCGCGAGAACCGTCGCGACGATCGTCTCCGGCGCGACGGCAAAGGCCGCGGAGAGAGCTCGAGCCGTTTCCGGTGGATAGTGATCCACCGTCGAGCCATACAACGCGGTCATCTCGTCTTCCATGATCTTCCGCAGCGCGGAGGCGCGCGGGTCGACCCAGTCGACCCGCGCGATCTCGAGAATATCTGAGGGGACTTCGGAGGCTATTTCGTGCCCACCGTCGCCGACGCGTTTGACTCATACGACGTGTTCGTCGACTCGAAGAAGTTGACGAGCTGGAGGGTATCGTTCGCCGCAGCCATCCACTTCGCCGGGTTCGTCACGTTGTACTCGGCCTCGAAACCGAGCTCTTCGAGACGGCGGTCCGCCAGGTATTTGACGTACTGATTGATGTAGTTGGCGTTGAGGCCGAGGATGCCCCCCGGGAGCAGGTCACGGTTGTAGTCCGCCTCCATCTCCACGGCATCCAGGATCATCTGCTTGATCTCGGTGGCGAACTCCTCCGTCTGAAGGTCGGGGTTCTCCTCGAGCACGGTGAGGATGAGGTTGATTCCGAATTTGAGGTGCAACGACTCGTCGCGCACCACCCAGTCCATGAGCGAGCCGAAGTTGCGTAGCAGGTTTCGCTGGCGGAACGACAGGGCCACCATGAACCCCGAATAGAACCAGATGCCCTCGAGGATCACGTTGTAGGCCACAAGGTTGCGCACGAAGTCCTTCTTGCCCTCGGTCGTCGTGATGTCGAGCGTCTGCTCCGTCATCCGCTTGATGTATCGGATTTCGAACTCTTCCTTCCTGGCCATCGAAGGGATGTCGACGTGCGAGTTGTACGCGGCCTCGCGGTCGATCGGGAAGGTTTCGAGCACGTACTCGAACGACATGCAGTGGTTGGCCTCTTCCCACATCTGCTTGGCGAGATACAGGCTGCACTCCGCGGCATTGACGTAGGGATAGACGCCGAAGGCGAGCGCCTTATTCACCAGGAGCTCGTTGGGGTTGAAATAGCTCATGAGGAAGGTGACGGCGTGCCGTTCCTCGTCCGTCATCTTCTTGAAGTCGGCGATGTCCTCGCCGAGTTGAATCTCATTGGGGAACCAGGTGTTGGCCACGGCCTGGTCGTACAGGTCCATCGCCCACTGGTAACGGATCGGTTTGAGGAGCAGCCCCTCTTGGAGGCCGGTTCCGAGGATTCCCATGTGCGTTACTTCCTTACTTCGGAGAATTTTGCTTCACATCGTGCTGATCGAGCAGAGCGCACCGCGCCCGCACCGGGATCAACGGTCGCGGCGGCTCACTGGCAGCTGTCGCACTGCAGGTCATCCATCGGGTCGACCGGGACCTCGTAGCCGGCGGTGCTGTCGAATTCCATCTCTACTCTCCCGACTGGGGAGCGAGCCCGCCGAAGCCGAAACCGCGCCGGGGTGCGGCGGGCACGGTCACTTCCGGCGGCACCGATTCCGGTGCCGTCTCCGCTGCGGGGGTCGATGCCCCGAAGCCCTTTCGCGGTGCGCCCGTACCGATCTGCTCCGATTTGTTCACCTTGACCGTCGACTGCTCGGCCGTGTGTCGCGGCTTCATGTGCAGGTAATAGGTGGTCTTGACTCCACGCTCCCAGGCCCCGAAGTAGATGTCCATCATGTCTCCGAGGTCACGCGTCTCGAGGTACATGTTGCGGCTGATCGATTGGTCGATCCATTTCTGAGCGCGAGCAGCCACCTCGAGGAAAGAGTAGGGCGAGAGCTGGAAGCTCGTCTTGTAGGTCGCCTTCACCGAGTCCGGGATCGCCGCGATGTTCTGGATGTCGCCCTGGCTGCGCAGGATGGCCTCGCGGGTGGTGTCCCAGATCCCGAGTTCCTGCAGGTCCTTCACCAGGTTGCGGTTCACTTCGAGAAATTTTCCGTTCGAGGTGGCCCGGCTGAATATCTGCGAAAACTGGGGGTCGAGCCCCGGGGTCGTTCCGGCCACGAGCCCGATGGATGCGGTGGGCGCGATCGCCATGAGCGTCGCGTTGCGCATTCCGCCCGCGACCTTGAGTCGCAGGGCAGCCCAGTCGAGCCGCGTTGTGCGGTTGACCTTGATCGCCATGCCGCGATCTGCCTCGGTGAGCGCGATCGAGTCGAGCGGCACAAGTCCCTCCGACCAGCGCGACCCCGGGAAGTTCGGGTAGGAGCCGCGCTCCTTCGCCAAGTCTGCGCTCTCGTCGATTGCGGCATAGGAGACGTGCTCCATGATCTCGTCGATCAGGTCGTAAGACTCTTCGCTCTCGTAGCTGAACCCGAGACGTTCCACCACATCGGTGAAGCCCATGACCCCGAGGCCGACAGCACGGTTCTGCGCGTTAGAGAAGTCAGCTTCCTGCACCGAGGACCGGGTGATGTCGATGAGGTTATCGAGTTGGCGCACGGCAAGGCGCGCGCTCTCTTCGATCTTGGCGAAATCGACGGCGACGCCGCCCGCTTCGAGATCGAGCAGGTGACGCGACAGGTTGATCGACGCCAGGTTGCAGACCGAGACGTTTTCCTCGTCCTGCGGGAGGGTGATCTCGGTGCAGAGGTTCGAGAGGTGGATCGTGCCCGTGTTGTTGTTGAGCGCACGGTTGTTGATCGTGTCTTTCCAGCACAACCACGGGTGGCTCGTGGTCTGCAGAGAGATGAGAATTGATTTGAACTGCTCGCGGGCGGTGATCTTCTTGAACAGGCGCATCTGGCCGGCTTCGGCCTTGGCGACGTACTCGTTGTACTTGACCGAGAACGCGTTGCCGTAGAGCTCGTTGAGGTCCTGCACCTCGAGCGGATCGAAGAGGTACCAGTCGTCGTCGTTCTGCACACGCTTCATGAACTCGTCGGAGATCCACACCGCGGTGTTGGCGGTGCGGGTGCGCCGGTACGGGTCGCCGGAGTTCTGGCGAAGGTCGAGGAACTCGGGGAAGTCGAGATGCCAGTTCTCGATGTAAAAGCAGAGGGCGCCGAACTTCTTGCCGCCGCGACTGACGGCGCGAAGGATCGAGTCAATCGTGTGCATGAACGGGATCGGGCCGGTCGACGTCGTGTTGTTGGACCGGATGGGCGAACCTTGCGCCCGCAGTTTGGTCACACTGAGGCCGATTCCACCGGTGCCCTTGGTGAGCCACATGACGTCGCGGGTGGTCTTCGCGATGTGCTCCATGTCGTCCTGCATCTCCATGACGAAGCAGTTCGCAAGCTGCGGGTACACCGTGCCGGCGTTGACGAGGGTGGATCCCGCAGCCAGGTATTCGAGCTGCGACATCTTTTCGTAGAACTTGATGGCGTGCTCGGTGGGATTGGCCTCGTTGAGCGACAGTCCCATGGCGATGCGCATCCAGAAGTACTGGGGAACTTCGAGGGCGTCGCCGTTTCGGCCCTTGATGCCGTAACGATTGTTGAGCGTGACGACCCCGATGTACTTGAGGAGTTCATCGTGGGCGGGCTCGAGTGCGGTGCTCAGTACGTCCAGGTCGAAGAGTGCGGTGAGGCGGGGGTCGAGCAGCTGCTCGTCCACCCCGCGCGTGACGTTCGCGGCGAAGTGCGCTCGGTGCAGTTCCTTGAGTTGCTCTGCCGACTCGTAGTCGCCGAGCACACGCTTGTAGATGGTCTTGAGGAGCAGACGCGCTGCCACCGTGTCGAACGCCGGGTCGTCCTTGACGTTCTGAAGCGCCACCTGGATGACGGCCTCATCGAGCTGCTGGGTCGTGATGCCGTCGAATAGCGTCAATTCCAGCTCACTCGCGATCTGGGTGACCCAGGTGATGTTTTCGTCGAGTCCGGCACTCGCGTGCTCGATCGCGAGGTTGATCTTGTTCGCGTCATACGGCTCGCGCTGCCCATTGCGCTTGACTACGGTGATTGCCACTTTTGCTTCCCCTCGTGCGCCCCTCAGCGGGGCCGAAATTGTGTGCGGACGCACTCGGTTCACGCTCTCCGAACAATGGGAACGAAGTGCGGCTGTTCCGCGGTTTGACCACTATATAGCGGGCTTCTGACAAAACGGTAACCCCATATGTAGTGGGCGTGTCATCCACAGAATGTGGATAAGTTCGCCGGTTTCTGCACAGCCTGTGCACAATCCTCCTGCGTGCCACCGACATCCGGCGGCCCCGGGTCTCCCCTCCGATCGTCTGCCCCGGGCCGATAGGCTGGCAGCCTTGTGAAGACCTATCTGAGCCTCTTGAAGACGCGCGGGGTCGCGCGGATCATGGCCGCACAGTTGGTGGCGCGATTCCCCAACGGGATGCTCTCGCTCGCCTTCCTCCTTCACATCCATCACATTGCCGGCTCGTACTTCGCGGCCGGCCTTGTGCTGGCAGCCACGAGCTTCGGGCAGGCGATCGCCGGTCCCCTCACGAGCCGGTGGATGGGCGTCTGGGGGATGCGGCGGGTGCTCGTGCTCACCATGACGGTCTGCGCCACCGCCGTCGGCACCATCGCGCTCGCCCCGGCACTGCCCGTCGGTCTCTACATGGCGATTGGCTTCATCGGCGGACTCAGCACGCCCCCGATCCAGCCCGCGGTGCGCACCATCTACCCCAAGATGGTCAACTCGCGCCAGCTCACTCCGCTGTTCTCCCTCGACGCGTCGGCGCAGGAGGTGATCTGGGTGCTCGGACCGGTGATCACGACCTTCGTCGCCATCCAGATCAGCACGGTGCTCGCGATTCTCGTCGCTCTCGCGTTCCTCGTCGGCGGGGGCATCTGGTTCATCTCCTCCCCCGAGGTCGGTCGGGTGCGCATTCCGCGGAGCAGACGCAATCTCGGTGCGGTGCTCAAGAAGCCCGCAGTGCTCCTCGCGACCACCACCGGGTTCCTCCTCGTCGGTGCCTGTGCGGCCGTCGAAGCCGGCGTGGTCTCGGCCTTCCGCACGAGCGGATCGCAGGCGGGAATCGTGCTCGCACTCTTCGCCGTCGGTTCGCTCATCGGCGGGCTGGCCCTCGGCCACATCCCGATCGGACCGTGGGCGCTCGCCCGCCGCCTGTTCGCCATCTTCATCGGGATGTCCCTGGCTGCGGCATCCCTCAACTTCTGGTGGCTCGCGGTCACCCTGCTCATCGCCGGAATCGGCATCGCGCCGGCCCTCGCCGTGATGTTCGCTATCGTCTCCTCGAGCGTGCGGTTCAGCGAGACGGCGGAGGCCTACGGCTGGGTCGGCACCGGCCAGCTCATCGGCGCGGCCCTCGGGTCCGCCATCGCCGGATTCCTCATCGACCGGTTCGACGCACCCGGCGCGTTCTGGGTCGCCGCCGCCTTCGCCGGGGCCGGGTTCCTCATCCCCACGGTCTTCCACCGCGCCCACCCCGATCTGCGCGGTCGGGACGCGAGTCCGATCCCGGATACCGAGCCGATCTCGACCCACCCCGGCTGACCCGGCAGATCCGGCTGCCGCGTTCTGTCGGGCCGTGCCGCTCTCCTCTTCGGACCGTTCGCCAGCTGGGGCTCGTTCATAGCATTGCCCTCCGATGTCGTCGTGGTTCTGGGACCGGTCCTGCCGTGGCTGGCCTTCGCCGCCCTGCCTGCCGGCATCACTGTCTTCGTCGTTCGTTGGCCTCGCCGACTTGTCAGTCAGCTCAACTGAGTTGTACGAGTTTTTCGCGGCCGATCAGGGCAGTCGTACTGACGGCGTGTCGCCCGTCCAGTCAAGGTTGAGCACACTCATGCCCCGGTATGCGAGACCATCGGACCAGGAATGGATGACGAGCGCTGTCGACCCGTCGGGCCGAATCACCACATCCTGCCCGCCGGGACCGACATAGCGACCGCCGGATGACGCGGTCGACAACAGCGAGTGGCTCGACTTCTTGTAGGGTCCAAGTATCGACCCGGCCGTGGCGTAGCCGATCCGATATTTGTCCCCGCTGTAGTCGTTTGCGGAATAGAAGAGGACATATCGACCGCCGTGTCTCACGAGTGTGGGCGCCTCAACGACCGCGCCCTCCCAGGCCAGCGTTTGTCTGATGAGCTTCGTCGGCTGCCCGGCGAGACTCAGACGATCGGGCGAAAGCGGCGCGATCTGGAGCCACGTGTCGAGGCCACAGCAGTTGCCGTCGTTCTTCCATACCAGGTACGCGGTTCCGTCCTTATCGACGAAGCTGGCTGGGTCTATTGCGCCGCCTTGATCGGGATTGCAGACCAACGCGGCAGATCCGGACGCAACGAAAGGGCCGGTGGGCGAGGTCGACGTCGCGACATTCACGCACTGGTAAGCGGGATCGACGTTCGCGGCGGCGAAATACATGACGAAGTTGCCTGGGCTCACTTCGCTGACGTCTGGCGCCCACGTCTTCCCCGGCGCGGTCCATGCGGGCAGCACGGGAAGGGCATCGGTCGGGGACACCGTCCACGACTTGAGGTCCGTGGATGTCGCGACCTGCACGTTGGCAGCGTGGCTGTTCGTCGCATAGGCGTAATAGGTGTCTCCGACCCGGAGCACGTCTGGGTCCGGGAAATCCTGATCGATCGCGAACGCCGCGACCCCTGACGAGGGAGTCACCGCGCCCGGCGCGCCGGAGCACCCGCTCAGACCGAGAAACGCCACAGCGATTGCGGCAGCGGAGATGGCCACTCGGGTCCGCATCCGCTATCCCTTGATGCCCGAGCTCGCGACGCTCTCGACGATCTGGCGTTGGGCGATGGTGAACAGGATGAGAACGGGTATCGATGCGATGATCGCGCCCGCCATGACGATACTGAAATGGGTCGAATAGGCCCCTTGAAGCAGGGCAAGGCCGGGCTGGAGGGTCTGGTTCTCGGGAGAGAGCAGCACGTACACCGGCCAGAGGAAGTCGTTCCAGTTGTTGAGGAAGCTCAACACCGCCAGGGTGGCGAGGGCGGGCTTCGCCAGAGGCAGCACGATCTGCCAGAAGATGCGGAAATCGCCCGCTCCGTCCACTCGCGCGGCTTCCTCGATCTCCAGCGGAAGTCCCACAAAGAATTGCCGGAGGAAGAAGATGCCGAAGGCTCCGGCCGCGCCGGGAATTGTGATCGCCCAAATCGTGTCGAGCCATCCGAGATTTTGCACGATGAGATAGTTCGGGATGAGGAAGATCACCGGCGGCACGAGAAGCGTGGCCACGATCGCGCCGAAGACGATCCGCTTGCCTCGGAACTCCAGCCTCGCCAGGGCATAGGCCCCGGCAGACGCCGTCACGAGGATGAGTACCGTCTGCACCACTGCCGCGGCGACCGAATTCAAGAACCATCGGAAGATCGGTTGTTGACCGGAGGCCAGCGTCTTGTACGCGTCGATGGTGAAGGGCTGCGGAATCGGATTGAGGGGGGAACGGATCGCGTTGAAGTCGGTCTTGAAAGAAGTGAGCACGATCCACACGAGAGGGACGATGATGAGGAGGGAGATAAAGACGAGGATGGCGTAGAGCGCCACTTTCGCCGAGGATCGTTTGCGGTGCGGTGGGCGCTGACTGGCTGCCGGAGGTGTTGCTGTGCGGTGTGCGGTGTCGATGGCCATGGTCGCTCTCAGTTGGACTTGTCGCGTTGCAGTCGGAAGTTCACGACGCTCACGATCGCGAGGAAGGCGAAGAGCACATAGCTCATCGCCGAGGCGGCGCCCATCTGGTTCTGCGAGAGCCCTTCATCTGCGATATACATGATCGCCGTTCGCGTGGCGTGTCCGGGCCCGCCGGCGGTGAGGATGTAGGACTGCCCGAACATGTTGGCCGACGCGAGAATCGTGACTGTGATGACGAAGGTCAGCACCGGGCGAAGACCGGGCAGCGTCACGCTAACAAACTTGCGGAAGGCGCCAGCTCCGTCCAATGCGGCGGCTTCGTAGAGGTCGGGACTGATTCCCTTGAGGCCGGCAAGCAGGATGATCGTGTTGAACCCGAGAGTCCACCACACCGTGATGCCGACAAGGGAGATCCAGGCCCACGGCACATCCACCGTCCACGGGATGTCAGAGGGCAAGCCGATCGCGCCGAGAAGGTGGTTGACCACCCCGAGCTGAGGGTCGAGCAGGTACTTCCAGATGACTCCGATGACCGCGACGCCCAGCACGTACGGAGCGAAGAATATGCCCCGGAACACGGTGCCGCCACGAATCTTGTTGTTGAGAAGAGCCGCGATCACCAGCGGAATGATGAGCAGCAGGGGCACGCTCGCGACCGTGAAGATGCCGGTCGCTCGCATGCTCTCCCAGAAGTCGGCGAACGTGACCGAACCGGGCGTGAAGAGGTCGAAATAGTTCCGAAGCCCCACGAACGGCTGAAGCGGGAGGAGTGGGTTCCAGGAGTGGAGGCTGATCCACAGGCCGAATAGGGCTGGACCGAGCACGAACACGCAGAAGAGGATGAGGAACGGAGCGAGGAACAGGTACGCCGTGGCCGTACGCCGACGCACCCCGCCCCCGCGAGCGCTGGCGCTCGCGGGGGCAAGGGTGGGGAGGCCGGTACTAGCCACCGTATTGACTCGCGTTCTGCTTGAGTAGCTGGTCCGCCTTCGTCGCGGCGTCGTCCAGCGCCGCTTTCGGGGTCTTCTTGCCGAGGACGGCTTCGTTGACCGCTGTCGTGATCTCCGCGACAGCGTTGCTAATGCCCGGAGAGACAGTCTCGTAGTGCGCGAAAGGCAGTTCCGCAAGGAAGGGCTCCAGGTTGGGGTATGCCGCGACCAGCTTGGGGTCGTTGCGCACCGAGTTGGCGGCAGGGAGTTCGCCGGTCTGAGCCCATGAACTCGAGTTTGCGTTCATCCAGCTCACGAAGGTTGCAGCGGCAGAGGTCTTGTTCGCATCCTGTCCCTTGTTCTTCGGGAAAATCCAGTCGGTCGAACTGGACCACACTGCCTTCTGGGTACCGATCTGCGGCACGGCGGTCGCCGTCCAGTTCGTCTTTGCAAGCGCACTGTTGGTGGTCTGCCAGACGCCGTTCCAGTTGAACGCCGCCTTGCCGGCGAGGAGGGCGTTGAAGTTTCCGTCCTGGGCGACCGTGGACGGACTGTACCCGCTTTTGATCAAGTCGGTCATGTAGGTCAACGCCTTGACTCCGGCGTCAGAATTGAAGGTCGCCTTCGAGACGCCCTTATCGAAGAGATCTCCACCGTACTGCCAGAGAAGCGACTCGAACTCGAAGGTGCCCGTGAACACATAGCCGTCCACCCACTCTCCCTGGACTCCGGCAGACTTGAGCTTGTCGAGAGCCGCAAGGTAGCCGACCTTGTCGGTCGGAATCGTGTTCGGGTCGAGCCCGGCCGCGGAGAGCACGTCCTTGTTCACGTAAAGGCCGAGCGGAGTAACGCTCCACGGGATACCGTACTGGCTTCCCTTATAGGTGGCGTTCTTGAGCAGGCCCTCTGGGAAGTCGCTCGCCGTGTACCCGAGAGACTTGACAATGGAATCGCTCTTGAGGAGCAGACCCTGGGCTGCGTAGGTCGCGATGTCGTCACCGTGTGCGACGGCCACGTCCGGTCCCTTGCCCGCCTTGATTGCGAGGGGCATCTTCGCGGCGATGGCACCCCACTCCTGTGGCACGTCTTTCACGACGATGTTCTTGTGTGATGCGTTGAATTTCTCGATGAGTTTCGGCACGAGCACGGGCGCGGCTCCGCCGGTCCAGCCGTTCCAGAAGCTGATCGTCACCTTCGGGCCAGCGTAGGCGCCGCTTGTGACACTTCCTGCGCCACTGCCGGTGGAACCGCTGCATCCGGCGAGGGCGACTCCGACGCCGACTGCCAGAGTGGCGGCGAGGGTGCGTACCGCCATCCGTCGTTTCATCACTGTGCTCTCCTTTGAGTTGTTCCCCGCGGGGCGAGGTGAAAACCTCGACCGCAGGACCGTTGATCGATCCGCTGCCGACTGTTCCCACAATTTACAGCGCTGTAAACTCATTGTCAACCCGATCGAGGCCGGGAACCAGGGGTGAGTTTCACTAAGGTCTAGTACAGGGGTCCGCGGGCCCCTGCCGGCGGTCGTTCGGCGGGAAGGATGAAGCCATGCGTCGGGTACGGCTCGAGGACGTCGCAAAGCACGCTGGCGTGTCGATGAAGACCGTCTCCAATGTGGTGCATTCCTACCCGCATGTGAGCAGCAGCACGCGGGAAAAGGTTCAACGCGCCCTGGACGAACTCGGCTATCGGCCGAATGCGCTCGGTCGGCGCCTGGCAACGGGGCGCTCCGGCATGCTCGCCCTGGCCTTCGCCGACGTGAGTCTGCCGTATTTCTCTGAGCTCGCCCGGGTGATCTCGGGCGAAGCCAGCCGGCGCGGATATCGCCTGCTCCTGGAGCAGACAGATGGCACCCTCGCGGGCGAGCGCGCCATCATCTCCAGCAGGGAAGCCGGCCTTGTGGACGGCGTGATCTTCCAACCATCGGTGATGTCGTCCCTCGAGATCGCTCAGCACCGAGAAGAGGTGCCCCTCGTCCTGCTCGGGGAGGGGCACGCGCCGATAGGCGTGGATCATGTGATGATCGACAACATCGCCGCCGCCGCCGCCGCAACCCGCCACCTCATCTCTCTCGGGAGGCGCAGGATCGGATTCGCCGGCCACGAGGAGGTCGCCCAGTCAGCGACGTCCAGCTACCGGCTCATGGGCTATCAGCAGGCACTCGAGGAGGCGGGGATCACCGTCGACATGTCGCTACTGTTGCCAAGTCGTGCCGTGAGCGCCCAGGAGGCTGCCATCGTCGTCGGTCGAGCCCTCGACGATGGCCTGAGATTCGACGCCCTCGTCTGCCGCGACGACTTGGCCGCCATCGGCGCGCTGAGGGCAATCAAGGAGCGCGGAATTGCCGTTCCGGATTCCGTTGCAGTCGTCGGATGGGACGACATCTCCATGGCTTCGTTCACCTACCCGAGCCTGACGACAATCGCGCCCGACACTCCCAGCATCGCGAAGATCGCCCTGGACATGCTCGAGGAACGGATCTCCGGGTTCGAGGGAATGGGGCGACACGAGTTGGCTCCGTGGTGCCTAGTCGTGAGGGAAAGTGCGCCGATCGGCCCGGCATCGCCGACAATTGCTCGTTCCCCGGCGAGGGCGGCAGGCCGACATTGAGGCACCACTATTTTACAGCGCTGTAATTTTGCAGCACACTGTAGTCATGTACACCACCGCCGACAGTGAAGTCTTCCGCGAACAGAGAGCAAGCGACCGACGAGCAAGCCAGCAGGATGGCACTTACCCTCGTCCGCAACTGGTGCGCACGCACTGGGCAGATCTCTGCGGGACCTGGGAGTTCGAGTACGACGACGACGATACGGGCCTCGACGGGAACTGGGCTCACCGCGAAGCACTGAAGCAAGAGATAACGGTTCCGTTCCCGCCGGAGTCGGCCGCGTCCGGCATCGGCGACACCGGCTTTCATCGTGTGGTCTGGTATCGACGTGATGTCGGGGCGGATGCTCTCTCCGCTGCGGGATACGGCACCCAGGGCGAGCGCCTCATCCTCCACTTCGGAGCAGTCGACTATCACGCGACCGTGTGGCTTGACGGCACCCGTCTCGGGCATCACGAGGGTGGCCACACCCCCTTCGAATTCGACGTGACGGCCGCTCTGGATCCCGACCGAACCGTGCATTCACTCGTCGTCCGGGCCGAAGATGATCCCCTGGACCTGTCCCAACCCCGGGGCAAACAGGACTGGGAACTTGAGCCCCACGCGATCTGGTACCACCGGACCACCGGAATATGGCAACCCGTCTGGCTGGAGGCCGTTCCTGCGCTCTCCATCTCGAAGCTGCACTGGACTCCAAACCTCGTCGAGGGAACGGTGCTGGTCGAAGTCGAACTGAATCGCCGCCCCCCGGGCCACGGCAGTGTGAAAGTGGAGCTTTCATGGAACGGCAGCCTGCTCGCCGAACTGGTCACGTTGGTCGACTCCGACCGCGCGAAGGCGACACTAGAGCTGACCCGGCAAAGAAACGGGCAGGACTACGAACACCTGCTTTGGACCCCGGAAACTCCTCGACTGCTCGATGCCGTTGTCACCCTCTCCGCCGCGGGCAGCACGGCCGACACGGTCGGCTCTTACCTCGGGCTGCGCTCCGCCTCCGTTGGTCACGGCCACTTCCTGCTGAATGACCGGCCGTACTTCGTGCGCTCCGTACTCAGCCAGGGATACTGGCCAGAATCGCACTTGGCCGCACCTTCCGCCGCAGCACTCCACGACGAGGCTCGCCTCATCAAGGATCTCGGATTCAACGCCGCGCGAGTTCATCAGAAGATCGAGGACCCCCGTTTCCTCTTCTGGGCAGACAAGCTCGGCCTTCTCGTGTGGGGCGAGACCCCGAGTGCGTTCGAATTCACCCCCCGGGCCGTTACCCGAATGCTCGCCGAATGGACCGAAGCGATCGATCGCGATCGGTCGCATCCCTGTATCGTGACCTGGGTTCCGCTCAACGAAAGCTGGGGGGTGCAACACATCGCGAACGACCAATCGATTCGTGACTACGCGCGGGCGGTATTCCACCTCACCAAGACCCTCGATCCGTCGCGACCGGTGGTTTCCAACGACGGCTGGGAGCACCTCGATTCCGACCTGTGGACAATTCACGACTATGAGCCCTCGGGCGCGGTGCTCGCACGGCGATACGCGGACGCCGCTGCCGTAGCGACTCTCTTCGGCGGACTCGGTCCCGCAGGTCGAAGACTCCGGCTTTCCGACGAGGCCGATCGTGGCCAACCCGTAATGCTTTCCGAGTTCGGCGGAGTCAAGTACCACGCGGGCGGCTCGCAATCCCCCGAATACTCAGACGCATGGGGGTACTCGTCTGCGACGTCGGCGGCCGACTTTGCAACGCGCCTCGGCGCCCTCCTCGACGCCGTACGTGCGAGCAGTGTGCTCGCGGGATACTGCTACACGCAACTCACCGACACGCTCCAAGAAACCAACGGACTCGCGAGCGAGGCCCGCATCCCCAAGCTCCCGATCGACCGACTGCGTGCCCTCGTGCGAGGCGATAGCCGCTAATCTCACCGCGCCCCAAACGGCACGCCTGGGAGACACGAACGTGCGGAGCCCTCCCCTACCGACACCGTTCGTCGCGGGAGTCGGATCGGGGAATAGGCGACTCACTGTTGGGGACGCGGGATTCGGCAACTCGGGTTGTCCCGACGCGCTGAGGTCCCCGACGGCGAAACCGATTTGGCAGCTATTGCATCACGCCTCGCCCATCATCAGACCTTCGATGGTGTGCTTTTGTGTGATCGAGGTGAGGGCGTCGACGATGGGACAAACGAGGTGATCGCGAATCCGCTGCGGAAGGCTTTCGTAAAACGTTCGCGTCACGGCCATGTCGTGAGCGTCTGCGTTTCCCGCTCCCGGGGCATCGACACCGAGAACGAGGACCGGTCGCGACCTCTGCGACTCGTTCTTCGTTCCCCGATGGACGGTCAGCGCCGAACGAACGGAGACGTCACCGCGCTGCGGGAACTTGCGCTGTGCCAGGCCTTCGTATCGTTCGTAGAGGGCTTTCGCCGGAAACATCTCGTGCTCGAATCCCTCGGGCAGGTCCCATTGGGTGGTCGGCGCAATCTCGAATGGACCCATGTCCTCGGCGGTGTCGACGGCCGTCGCGTTGAAGGCGAGTGAGGTCAGACGACCGGAGGTTTTGGTCTCCTCCGGCATGGGGAAGTCGCGGTGCCAGGGTTGGTTCATCGCTCTCGGCCCGGGGATATCGAAGCCCAGTTCCACGATCTGGTAATCCGGGCCGAGCACGGCCTCACACACGCTTCGCACCCACGGATGATCGACGAGCTCGAGCCATCCGCGAATCTGTTCTGGGTGCATTTCGACGTAATAGCGGCTCGGACCGCGCCCGACAGCGCCGCCCTTTCGCGAGAGTGCCTCCGCGAGGGCGACATCGATGTCTTCACGAAGCTGATCGGCCCACTCGACCGTCATCGCTCCCTTCAGCGCCGAGATTCCGTCTGTATAGAGCGCGTGCACGACTGCCGCGGTCGCCGCATCGGTCGCGTCGACTGCCGGTTCCGATACGGATGCGACCCTGGGTACTGTCATGGCTACCTCCTCTTGTAGTTGTAGATGGTTGGTCTTCAGGCGCTCGGTTCGGGACAGCACGGTCTGGATGACGACAACGATCGCGAGGAACACCCCGGACACCACGGACTGCACCCACGACGAAAGTGAACCGACCTGGGTGATCAGGTTCTAGATGATTCTGAGCAGCACCCCGGCAAACGTCCCGACAAGGCTACCGCGGCCACCCACGAGCAGCGTGCCGACGATCACAATCGCCGAGATCGCACCGAGCCCCACCCCCACCCCGACAGTCGAGACACCGGAGACGAATGACCGGCATTGAGAGTTCCAGAGAGGCCAGCGCACAGCCCGCTCACGGCATAGACGCGCAGCTCGACCCGGGCGACAGCTGGGCCCATATACATCCATGCGCTCTCCGAGCCACCTCTACGAACCGCGCACGGATGTTCTCGATCTGGAGGAGGTCGGGCGTGAACATGAATTTGTAGAGCAGCACCACGATGATCAACGTGCCCACCCCGATCTGCGCGGTCGGGACGCGAGTCCGATCCCGGATACCGAGCCGATCTCGACCCACCCCGGCTGATCCGGCAGATCCGGCTGCCGCATTCTGTCGGGCTGTGCAGCCGTGTTCCGCCGTGATCCGCGCCGCCCTGCCGCACCGAGCGCGGGGCGGACGCCGATTCCCGATAATGGGGGGATGACCTCCCAGCGATCCCCCGCCGCCCTGACCATGAACGACGGGCGGGAAATCCCGCAGTTGGGACTCGGCGTCTACAAGGTCGCGGACCCCGAGGCGGCGCGCGTGGTGGAGACGGCGCTGGATGCCGGATACCGGCACGTCGATACCGCGACCCTCTACAACAACGAGCGGGGGGTGGGGGCGGGAGTTCGGGCGTCCGGCGTACCGCGCGGGGAGGTGTTCGTCACGACGAAGGTCTGGGACGACGACCACGGCTACGACCGCACCCGCCGGGCGTTCGACACGAGTCTCGAACTTCTCGGCTTCGACTACGTCGACCTCTACCTCATCCACTGGCCGGTGCCGTCGAAGGACCTGTTCGTCGAAACCTGGCGAGCCCTCGAGTCGATCCAGGCCGACGGTCGGGCGCTGTCGATCGGTGTCTCCAACTTCGCGCCGCATCACATCGACCGGCTGCTCGCCGAGGGCAACGTCCTTCCGGCGATCAACCAGGTGGAACTGCACCCGTGGCTCCCGCAGCGGGACGTGCGCGACTACGACGCGAGTCACCGCATCCTCACCGAGGCGTGGTCCCCGCTCGCCCGCGGCCGCATCATCGGGGATCGCGTGCTCGACTCGATCGCGGCGAAGCACGTCAAGAGCCCGGCCCAGGTGGTGATCCGCTGGCATCTCCAGCTCGGCAATGTCGTGATCCCCAAGTCGGTGACGACGACGCGTATCGTCGAGAACTTCGACGTGTTCGACTTCGAACTCGACGCGGCAGACCTCGCCGCGATCGCGGGGCTCGAGTCGGGCGTTCGCACCGGAATGGATCCGGACGCCCACTGAGGACGCCGACGGGGAACTGGCGGTGCCGCTCTCGGCCCTTCGGCGCCGCGCCCCGTGCTCGGCCGTTCTACCAGCGGCCGTGCACCGCCGCGCGGAAATGGCGATCGTAGATGTCGGTGACCGCGGCAGTGAACTCCGGGCTGAGCTGCGGCACGGCGCCAGCGGCGGCGTTGCTCTCCGCCTGCCGCACGTTACGGGCGCCGGGGATCACCGAACTCACGCCGGGTAGTTGGGCGACCCAAGAGAGTGCGACCTGCGCCGTGCTGAACCCGTTCGCTGCGGCCTCACCCGGCAGGAGGGCGGCGAACTCCTGGGCTGCTCGCACTCCCTGCGCGAACTCGACCCCCGAGAAGGTCTCTCCCACGTCGAATGCCGAGCCGTCGCGGTTGTAGGTGCGGTGGTCGTTCTCGGCGAAGGCGGTGTCGGCGGTATATGTGCCGCTCAGCAATCCGGAGGCCAGCGGAACGCGCGCGATGATGCCGACTCCCGCGGCGATCGCGACCGGAAGCACGGCATCCAGAGGCTTGAGACGGAACGCATTGAGAATGATCTGCACCGTCGCGACATGCGGTCGCGAAATTGCGGTGAGGGCCTCGTCCGTCGTCTCGACGCTCACGCCGTACGCGGCGATCGCGCCGTCCGCGACCAGCGTGTCGAGGTCGTCGTAGACGCGGTCGGTGGAGAGCACGGCGGTCGGCGGGCAATGCAGCTGCACGAGATCGAGAGTGTCCACCCGGAGGTTCGCCCGCGAGCGATCGGTCCACTCGCGGAACTTCGCGAGCGTGAAGTTCTCGGCCTCCTGTGCATCGCGGCGACCCATCTTCGTTGCGACGGTGATCGAGTGGCCGGGGTTGTCGGCAAGATAACCGCCGATGATCTTCTCGCTCCGGCCGTCGCCGTAGACGTCGGCGGTGTCGAAGAGGGTGACGCCGCCGGCGACGGCGGCATCGAGCACCGCGCGGGCATCCGCCTCCGTCACATCGCCCCAGTCGGCGCCGAGCTGCCAGGTGCCGAGTCCGGTGGCGGAGACGGAGCGGTTGGTGCGGCCGAGAGTGCGAGTGTCCATCACACCAGCCTAGGTCTCGGACGCGAAAGCAAAGGCTGCGGCTCGCGTAACGACCGGTCTGACGACCGTTGTCCCTCGAATCATGCCCTCGTCGGCCCTCAAGCCGCGTCTGTGTCGGAAGGCCGCTTTGCCCCCGGGCCATCACTTGCCACGAGGCGGCTCAGTGCGTCCATGAGTGCCAGGTAGGTGTCCTGACCGAGGTGAACCTTGAGTTGCTGTTCGGCGTGAGCGGCGCGGTCGATGATGATGGCGGCGAGTTGTTGCCCGGCGGCGGTGAGGTACAGAGGTCGACGGCGAGCATCGGTTGGATCCGCCCGGGTTTCCAGCAGTCCCTTGTCGACCAGCGTGTCGGCCAGTCGTTGAACGACCATCGGATCGTTGACCAGATGTCTGGCGAGCTCACGGATCCCACCACCCGGACGCCGGTTCACCAGCCGGAGCAATGCCGCCTGCGGCGGGGAGACGCCTATATCGGATAGTTGCGCCTCCCAGACCCGGCGGCGACCCCGGTGGGCGACGCCGAGCAGGAATCCGAGACCGACCAGCCCGTCCTCATTGGCAGATGACGATGTCACGACTGGTCGGTCGGCTCGGTCATCGGATCGAGCGCATCGGGGGCCGCGCCGATGAGCTCCGCGATGATCTCTATCCCGAGGCTGTAGGCGGGCATTCCTGCCGTGATCATCGCCGTCTCCGCGACGCCAACCAGGTCGGTAAGGGTCGCCCCGGCGCGGAGGGCACCGCGGGCATGGAGGCGGCCCGGCCCACTGTGTCCGAGAGCGAGGAGCTGCCCGAAATGCACCAACTGTTGCACTCGAGGACCCAAGGCGTTGTCGGCAAGAAGCACCTGACGCACGTCCTCGATGACCTCCACCGCGGACAGTCGCCCGGTGGCTTCCGCCACACCCAGGCGTTGCTCGATTGCGCTCGGCACTGCCCCGAACGTTGCTCGGTACCGGTCACGAATGGCCTCGGCACGATCCGGAACCTGCAGCCCGGTCATTTTCGGGCCCGTGCCATTGACGCCTGCACTGCGGCGAGCGCCCCCTCCGGAAAGTCCACCGCCCCGCCGATGGCCGCGGCGGCAAGCTCGGCCTCAGCCGATTCCTCGATCGCGACCACCAGCTGTGCTGTAGCCAACGGGTCGGGCCCGAAGGCGAGAAGTCCATGGTTCGCGAGCAACACCGCGTTTGTGGTTGGCCTATCTTCAAGAACCTTCGCGATGCCTGTGACCGACACATCAGACCCGCGCGGCCCCCAGGGCACGACCGGCGTGGACTCGGCCTGACCGAACCGCAGGAGCGGCTCGGCCCGGGCGGGTAATGCCCGGTGTGCGAGGGCAAATGCCGTCGCGGCCGGGGAGTGCGTGTGAATGATGCCTCCCACATCAGGACGGGCCGCATAGACGACGGCGTGCATCGCCATAATTTCGGCATTCTCGTGGCCAAGTTCGCCCTCCACAACGTCCCCGTCGAGGGTGACCGTCGCCAGTTGCTCGGGACCGAGGCCCCGCACCATCCCGGTGGTGGTCAACATGAAGTGCGTGGCGTCCAGCCGCACGCTGAGGTTCGCGTGCCCCGAGTGCGACATGACACCCGCCGTGAACAGCAGCCGGGCTGCCTGCACCACAGCGTCGCGAAGTTCAGGATGTGTGGGAACTGCAGTCGTCATGATTTCCTCCAAGAAATTGTCTCAACACCACGGTACATATCGTAGCTACCTCTACGATCTCTACTGTAGACCTATCTACAACTATTTCCAAACCCCATTCACAGCGGAATCCCGGCCAGCAGTCGACGCCAGTGCGGCCGTAGTGGGAACGGTGATCGAGACTCCGTTGCTCGCCGTCACCGACCAGGTGCGGCGGGTCGCGGATTTCGTGAGTATCGGTACGAAAGATCTCACCAAGTACACCCGCACCGTGCCATCCCTCCGTCGCTAAAAATGCTTGTACAACTCAATCAGCGGTCGATGAAAGTCCTGGACCAGCAGAAAGGCGCTTCCCACAATTAGCATGAGACCAACGCCAACAAACTGGAACACGACTTGAGTACGGGCAGTCCTTGGGTGGTTTTGCAACCGCAATTGCCAGCTGATCCGCCACCCCGGTTTGACAATGATGAGCCAGAGCGGCAGGGTCAGGCCGAGTCCGACCATGGTCAATACCAGCACGCCCTCCGCGACCGACGGCGCGTTGAAGCCGCCGAAGAACAGCGCTAGCCCGATGTACGCGCTGGGAGGAGGCGTCAACGCCAGAACCCAGGGCAGTGCGGCCGATCGTCGAGGCAACGCACACATACCGGTTGTTCCTGCCCGGACCTGCTTCACGGTCGTGTAGAACAAAAATAGGCCGGCGGCGATCATCATGATCCCCCAGGGCAACCGCAATGCCGTCCCAAAGAACCCGGCCAAAGCTCCCACCGACGCAAAGACAAGAATCCGGGTCGTTCCCAGGAGGGCCAATTTGCGTGGATTTCTCTGAGTACTCACCCACACCACGTTGGCGCTCCCGCAGGACGGGTTGAGATTGAAGAGAATTCCCACCGCGAACGCCAACGGATAGATGAAGATGCCCATGCGCTTCAGCTTAGGTAGCGCGAGCGCTACCCAGCTGGACGTCGCGTCACCCGGGACGCCTTGGCCAAGCACTACCGGTCCGCCACACCTTGAACCGACCAGCGGGGGGCACGAACGGCGCCAATCGTTGGGTAGGACTCGTCCGCGACCGCTCCGGTACGCCGGCGGCAAGACCCTCCTGCCGGGGCTCAGCGCTGGCGTGAGAGGCGCTCGAGCAATTCCGGTGCGGTGCGGTCGAGCCGAGCACCGCCCATGCGGATGCCCAACGCGAGCAGGGCGGAGCCGAGCAGAATCCCGACCACGAGGCCGATCCAACCGAGCAGGCTCTGTCCGGTCACCGCGGCGACCACCGCAAGCGCGAGTTCCGGGAGCGCAAGAACGCCGAGCACGCCCCAGGTTGCGAGGGTCGTCAGCGCGGTGGTGAACCCCGCTCCCGGTGCCGCCTTGAACGGGTTGTCGCCGGGCGCCGGCACCGGCACGATGATGAGGGACGATGAGAAACTCGAAATGCCGAGCCCGGTCAGGAAGATCCCGACCGACGATCCGAGGAGGCCGGGCAGAACGGGCCAGGAGCCGCTCATCCCGACGGACGCGACGGTGAACAGGACCACGACCGGCAGCCCGAAGGTCGCGAGTGCCGCCGCTCGTCCGAGCCGGTCGTCCCTTCCCCGGATCCCGGATGCGACCTGCGTCGAGAAGGCCGTGCCCTCATAGGACAGGTCGGTGAAGATCGACAGCGACAGCAGCCACGCGACGATCGGACCGACCGAGTTGATCAACTCGATCGAGCCGGTGCGGCTGTAGAAGAACATGATCACCGGGATCAGCGGCACCACGAGGAGTTGGCGAGCGTAGCGCGGATCCCGGATCCAGTAGGTGAGTGACCGGGCCGCGACGGCGCCGGCCGGCGTCGCGGGGAATCGACCGAAGAGTCCGAGTCTTCCGCGCCCGAGGCTGCGCGACGCGATGTGTGCCGGAGTCACCAGAGCGAGCGCGAGGCTCCGACGCCAGAGCAGCACGAGCAGCACGAGCGTCGCAAGCCCGATGAGCGAGCGCACCAGCGCGGGGATCCACCGCCCCTCCGCGACATCCGATGGCACCGCCCAGAGCGCCCCGAGCGGAGTCCAGGCCAGCGCATCTGCGACCCCGGGCAGTGCCCCGGCCGCCTTCACGATGCCCGAGGACACCGTCACGATGATCGGCCCGAGCAGGACGAGAGGGATGATGGCGATGAATCCCGCGGCCTCGCGGAATCGGCGCCCGGAGGTGAAGGTGGCGCTCAGGGTCGTGATCGCGCGCGCCCCCACGATGCAGGTGACCGCCGCAATCGCCCCGCAGAGCAGAGCGATCAGGGCGATGACGGGATGCCGCCACCAGGTACCGGCGGTCGCGAGCGAGCCGAGGACGGTCACGAGCCCCGGCACCCCGACGAGCCCGCTGACTCCGAGCCCGAGCAACAGGGTGTTGAGCGGCAACGGAAAGGTCACCAGCCGCGCCGGTTCGAGAGTCTGGTCGATACCGGAGGCGAGCAGAGGGATCACCACCCAGCCGAGAACGACCGCTGAGCCGGCGAGCACCACGACGGTTCGGGCCACGACGATCGGCACACCGCTGAGAGCCACCAGTCCGCTGACCGCGCCGATCAGCACCCCGAGTCCGTAGAGCCCGCCGAGCACGACGGCGACCAACTGCCAGGGGCTTCGCAGCAGGGAGTTCTTCAGCACAAGGAGGCGCAGCTTCAGGAGATCCGCAACCACTCGGGACCCTCCGCGTGGTGTCTTCCGCCGACGAGCTCCACGAAACGGTCCTCCAGGGTCGATCCGTCCCTCACCTCGTCGATCGTGCCCGCAGCCAACACGCGGCCGGCGGCGATGACCGCGACGTGGTCGCACATCCGCTGCACCAGATCCATGGCGTGGCTCGAGACGATGACGGTTCCGCCGGAGCTCACGTAGCCCTGCAGGATGTCGCGGATATTCGCCGCCGACACGGGATCCACCGACTCGAACGGCTCGTCGAGCACGAGAAGCCGCGGCGCGTGCACGAGCGCGCAGGCCAGCGCGATTTTCTTGGTCATGCCCGCCGAATAGTCCACGACGAGCGTCCCTCCCGCGGACTCGAGATCCAGCAGTCGCAGCAGGTCGGCCACCCGCCCCGCAACCGTCGCCCGGTCGATTCCGGAGAGCAGTCCGGAGTAGGTGACGAGTTGCTCGCCGGTGAGTCGGTCGAAGAGCCGCACCCCGTCGGAGAGGATCCCCACGAGGCGTTTGGCCGCGAGCGGGTCGGGCCAGACATCGACCCCGTGGAGCAGGATGCTGCCGGCATCCGGTCGCAACAGGCCGGTGGTCATCGAGAGGGTCGTGGTCTTGCCTGCGCCGTTCGGACCGACGAGTCCATAGAACGACCCGGCCGGAACGTCGAGATCGAGGCCGTCGACCGCGTTTCTGTCCCCGAAACGCTTGTAGAGGCCTCGGATGCTGAGGGCGGCGGGAATCGGGGCGGTCTCGGGCACGAGCGCCACACTACGCGACTCGGGCCGTCGGGCGACGGTCGAGTCGCCCCTCTACTGCAGCGCTTGCGGTCCGTCGCTTTCTATCGCGATCGGCAGCGATCCGCTGAAGCCGAAAATGAGATCGTTCCCATTAGCCAGCCGGGCAACACCGAGAATCATGTTCGTCGGAACCTTGGTGTGGGCGACGAGGGCGCGACCCGCGGTCAGCGCATCGTCGATGCGCCCGGCGAGATTCTCCTGCCCGTCGCTCGGGGAAAGTTCGAACGTTTGGCGGGCATAGTGCAGTTTCGGCATCATCTCCCCCTTCGTGGAAGTGCTGCGAGTCTAGATCACGACCGAGGGCCGGTGCGGCTCGCCCGGTTCGCGCGTCGCGGAGAACGGGTGATCACCAGCGCCACGACGGCGAACAGCACCGCGACTGCCGCGGCGATGCCGAAGCTCGAGGTGAGCGTGGCACCGGCGGCGATCAGCGGCCCGACCCCGAATGCGGCGATGCCGTAGCCCACCTGGTAGAACGCGATGAGGCGACCCACGGCACCCGACGGAACGGGGGCGAACTCCCGTTCCGCAAGGCTCACGGTGAGGGGCAGGAGCGCCGAGCAGCCGAGCCCCGCCAGGGCGAAGGCGAGTATGGCCGCGAGTGGTGAGGCCGGGGTGAGCAGCAGAAGCCACAGGTACGCGGCGGCGACCGGGAGGGGGATCAGTCGATAGATCCAGCGCGACGGGATCACCCGCTGCAGTGCGGCGAAGGCGATCCGGCCGATCGTGACCATCGCCCAGAAGCCGGTGAGGGCGAGGGAAGCGGTCACGGCGGTCGCGCGCAGGTCACCGATCATCAGCAGCCGCGACCAGTTGCCGCTCATCGTCTCCACGACCCCGTAGAGCATGGCGGCCGTGGCGTAGATCCAGAATCGTGCCGGAAGGGAACGGCGTCGAGCGGGGGTTCCCGTCCGTGTGTCGCCGGGCGTCCGGAACGGAAGCCGCCGGGCGACGAGGAAGATCGCGGCGACGAGAATCGACGACAGGATCGGCAACCCCCACCAGAAGCCGAGGCCAACGAAGATGGCTACGAACGCGGGGGCGAGAGCCGTCCCGAGGCCGAGAAGTGCGTTGAGGGCAAGGGTCGACCGGTCGACGGCTTGGGGGTGAAACGCGCCCACGAAGATGGTGAGGGTTGGCACCGTGAGGCCGAACCCGACTCCGAGGCTCGCCGTGGCCACCAGGAGGAGAGGGTAGGCGGTGGACTGATTCGACTCGACGAGCTGGCCGCCAGCGAGCAGGAGCATCGAGACCAGCGCGGCCGCGAGGCCCGCAAGGAGAGCCCGCTTCCCTCCGAATCGCGAGATCAGCCGACCGCCGAGAAGCGCGGCGGCGATCGCGGCGATCACCTGCGGAAGGAACATCAGACCGTACTGGGTGGTCGAGAGTCCGAAGCCGGACCGCGCCGTGAAGACGGAGCTCGCTGCCGGAAAAGTGACGAGCACGATGCCCTGCACGAGGCCGGTCGCATAGACGACGGCGTTCTCGGCGCGACTGCCCGGGCGGGCGGTGGGGCTAGGCGATCCGGCGTGCAATGTGCTCGCTCACCCGCAGAGCGTTCGCAATGATCGTGAGGGTGGGATTCACCGCGCCGATCGATGGCATGAAGGACCCGTCGATCACGTAGAGGTTGTCCAGCTCATGGGCCTTGCAGGTCGGGTCGAGAGCGGAGGAGTGCGGGTCCGTGCCGAACCGAATCGTTCCGGCCTGGTGTGCCGTCGCCGAGACATCCATCGCCTTGCTCAGATACAGGTTGCGCTCGAACGATTGCGAATGCATTCCGAGATCTGTCAACATGCCGTCGAACGTGTGGCGGAGGCGCTTCAACCCCTCCGCGTTGTTGTCGGGCTGCACGGCGAGTTTGACCCGACCGTCCGGGCGAAGGGTGACCCGGCTGTCCGCAAGGGGAAGGTCTTCGCTTGCCAGCCAGAAATCCATCGAATGCTTGCCGACGATTCCGTAGGCGGCCGGAGGAGCCCACCCGAGCCCCTTGGGCGCCTGCCCCTTGACCTGCCAGTCGTCGGACTTGCCGAGCATCTGAATGTTGCCCATGGGATACTCCCAGGCCGCACTCGGGCCGTAGAAGTCGTTGATGGCGAGGGTCTTCTGGAACACCGTGTCATTGCGTTCCCTCGAGAAGGCGATGAGGGCCAGATTGTTGTGCCGCATGTAGTGCCGCCCGACGACGCCGGAGCCGTTCGCGAGGCCGTCGGGGTGGGCATCGTTCGCGGAGGCGAGGAGGAGCGCAGCGGACAGGATGGATCCGGCCGAAAGCACCACGATGTCGCCAGCGAAGGTCGTGATTGCGCCGTCCGGGGCGGTCGTCACGACCCCGGTGACCGTGCGACCGGCCGCGTCGGTGAGGAGTCGGGTGACCGTGGTACCCGTGAGCAGCCGAAGATTCGGATGTGCGGCGAGAGCCGGCCGAATGGCCACGGACTCGGCATCCGCCTTCGCCTCGACCAGGCACGGAAACCCGTCCACCCGGTCGCACCGGATGCACGGCGAGCCGTGAGCGGCTGTGCCGTCGGCATTCTGGAGGAGGTTCACGCCGATCGGCAGGTGGAAGGGATGAAGGCCTAGACCCTCCAAACCGTCGGAGAGCGCCTGGATCCGTGGCTCGTGGCGCACCGGGGGGAAGGCGTACTCCGCACTCGACCGGCCGCCGAAGGGATCCTCCCCGTGTCTGCCGTGCACCCAATAGAGGTGCTCGGCCCGCACGTAGTACGGTTCGAGGTCGTCGTAGCTCATCGGCCATTCCGGGGAGATGCCTCCCGGGTGCGTCACGCCGGTGAAGTCGGTCGGATTCAGCCGGAAGAGGGCCGCGCCGTACACCTTCGAGTTGCCGCCGACGTAATAGTGCAGTTCGGGGCGAAACGGCGCGTCGTGGATGTCGTAGAAGGTCTCTTCGGCGACGTACCTGTTCTCGGCGAACACCTCCTTCGACTCCCAATTGGCCCGCTCGCGCGGCAGATAGTCGCCACGTTCGAGGAGGAGTACCCGCTTTCCGGTCTCCGCGAGGGCGGCCGCGGTGGTCCCGCCACCCGGACCGCTCCCGATCACGATGACGTCATACCGGTCGGACGAAGCAACCTCAGGACTGTTCACTCATCCACCATTCGCCTTACTCTCCCCAAACGCAAGGGGGTGGCTGGCCGCGAGTTGACGGTGCAGCGGATTCCAAGCAAACGCCGCGATCGGTTTCGCGGACGCTTCACGGGAGGCTCCGACTCCCCATGCAGACGACCGAGGTAGCCTGCCGGTGCGCTCCGACGAGCGATCCAGTGGGAAGGAAATGCGATGCTGCTTGAGGGAAAGACCATCATTGTCACCGGGGGCAACAGTGGAATCGGCGAGGCCATAGTCCTCGCTGCCGCCGCCGAGGGGGCGAACATCATCATCGACTATGTGGACAAACCCGAGGAGACCGCAGACCTCATCGCGAAAGTCGAGGCCGCGGGTGGCCATGCCGCCGGGGTTCGGGCCGACGTCAGCAAGGCGGCCGACCTCCACCGAATGGTCGCAACCGCCGTGTCCACCTTCGGACGCCTCGACGTGGTGGTGAACAACGCCGGAATCGAGACCCGAACGTCCATCCTCGACACCACGGAGGAACAGTACGAACGGGTGATGGACATCAACCTGAAGAGCGCCTTCTTCGGCACCCAGTTCGCCGCGAAGCAGTTCATCGCGCAGGGAACCCCCGGGCTCGTCATCAACATCTCTTCGGTGCATGAGGACTGGCCGATGCCCGGGAACACCGCCTACTGCGTGTCGAAGGGTGGCACCCGGATGCTCACGCGAACCGCCGGCGTCGAGCTCGGCCAGCACGGCATCCGCGTGATCAACGTGGCTCCGGGCGCGGTCGCCACGCCGATCAACACGGCGACCATGAATGATCCGGCTGCGCTCTCGAAACTGGATGGCGCGATCCCGCTCGGCCGGATGGCGCAGCCGACCGAGATCGCCGACCTGGTGGTCTTTCTCGCCTCGGGTCGATCCGCGTACATGACGGCGACCACCGTCTTTCTGGACGGCGGGATCATGCAGGGCAGCGTCGGCCTGTAGCGGGCGGCCGGACGTCCCCGACGGCGGGAGTGCGAGGGGCCCCACTCGACTGTTTCGAGTGGGGCCTTGGCACCGGGTGGACCCTAGGAGATTCGAACTCCTGACCTCCTCGATGCGAACGAGGCGCGCTACCAACTGCGCCAAGGGCCCGTCGTGCGTAGCTACGCTATCACTTTCGAGACCGTCGACGATCCATGCGGCGCGGGATGCGGTGCGGTGCGTGACGGCTGCCGGCGACCTGAGCCGGGCGTACGTCCGGGTGGCAAGAGTGGCTGGTGCCAGCGGGGGTTGACCCCGGAATCGCCCACTCGCACGGGAACGGCCGCGGTACGACGTAGGGGCAAGCTCGCGCGGGAAACGCGCCAGCTCACGGCACGGGAACGGCCGCGGTACGACGTGGGGGCAAGCTCGCGCGGGAAACGCGCCAGCTCACGGCACGGCCACGACACGGCCGCGGCACGGCCGCGACTCGGGTTCAGCCCGGGTACTTGCCCGGGTTACGCGCGGCGGCGGCGCAGCACGGCATCGAGGTCGGTGTGACGATCGGGTGGCGCTTCGACGAAACCCATGCCCGCAAAACGGCTGGGTACCACTGCGGCGGGACGGATCGGGACGATCTCGGCAGCCCCGTGCGCCTCGCGGAGTCGACGCTCGGCATCCGCTGCGGCCTGGCGCAGTTCTGCGGCGGCCTCGAGCGACGACACGAGGGTTCGCTCGGGGGCCGGACGGGACATGTAGAGGGGTTTCGGAACGGGAACCGGCGTCCAGGTCGTCGGCGCGGCGACGTCGGGCACAACGACGGCGCGCGGAGCCTCCACCACCACGGGAGGCCGAGTCCTCAGGCTGCGCGCGAGCTCCGCCCGGGCGCGCCCAACGGAGGCCAACCGGCCGAGGGTCGCCAGGCTGCCGAGAGCCACGGCCGAACCGACAGCGAGCAGAGTCCACGAGCCGGAAGCGACGAGTTGCGCGGTACCGGCGCCGACACTCGCAATGCCCGCGACGAGGAGGATCGAGCTGGAGGCACGGGAACGTCGGAGGCGGCGGGATGCGGAGGAGGTGACGGCGACATCGGCCGCGATCGCCGACTTCGTCGTGGCGAGGCGACGGTCGGCGTCCCGCCGGTGTGCGACATCCCGCGCCTCGGCGGCGGCGGCAGAAGCAGCAGAGGCGGCTGTCGCAGCAGCCTGGTTCAGCTGCATCCTCAGCACGCGCTCCTGCTTGACGACATCGCGCGCGGACGCCTCGACGCGCACCTCCCGCGGCATCTCCGCGGTCTCCGCCATGATGCGAAGGGTCTGCTGCAAGCGCAGGGCATTGCGCTCGGTCGCGAGGTATTCGCGCCGCCGCAACCAGGTGGGCACGAGATAGGTGAGCCAGAGCACGGCCGCGAGCGCGATGATCACACTCGATCCGAAGCTCTCTATCCGCATAGCCCAACGGTACGAGTGCCCGGAAGTAAAACGGCCGATTAGCGGGGGTGTGTCCCCGGCAGAAGGGAGGCGTCCCACCCCGACTTCGGCACCGTGCCGGCACCCTGAGGCACCCGTCCGTCGAGCCACCGCCGAAGCACCCCGGTCGGCAGCTCGTCGGCGACGAGCGCAAAGCAGAAGTGGTCACGCCAATCGCCGTTGATGTGGATGTAGCGCCGTCGGAGCCCCTCGTACCGGAATCCCAGCTTCTCCACCACGCGAAGGCTCGGAGCGTTCTCCGGCCGGATACAGATCTCCATCCGGTGCAGACCGACCTGGAAGAACGCGTGATCGCTGGCGAGAGCGACAGCGGTGGGGGTCACCCCAAGACCGGCGAAGCGCTCCGAGACCCAATAGCCGATCGTGGCCGACGACAGCGAGCCGTAGCTGATGCCCGACACGTTGAGCTGCCCGGCGAACTCGCCGTCGTACTCGATCACGAACGGGAGACCGAATCCGGCCCGCGCGTTCGCCTGGAGACTCCGGATGCTCGAGCGCACATCGAAACTCATCGGGCCGTGCGGGTTGGTCGCCTCCCACTTGCGAAGCCAGGTGCGGTTGTCGAGCAGTTCCCGCTCGAGAGCGCGGGCATCCTTCACCCGGATCGGGCGAATCATCGTCTTGCCCTCGCGGAGGGTTGGGATCGGAGTCGCCACCCTCCCAGTGTAGAGCCGGGCTAGTCGAGGGTCGCGGCGAAGTCCTTGAGCCACGGTCGGAGTTCCGGTCCGAGGTCGTCGCGGTCGACGGCGAGCTGCACGATGGCCTTGATGTAGTCGAGACGGTCTCCGGTGTCGTAGCGACGACCGCGGAAAACGACCCCGTACACGCCGCCCGCGATGCCGGGGTTCGCCGCAAGGGTCTGCAGAGCATCCGTCAGTTGGATCTCCCCTCCCTTTCCGGCCGGCGTGTGCTCGAGGATGTCGAAGATCTCGGGCTGAAGCACATACCGACCGATGATGGCGTAGTTGGACGGTGCCTTTTCGCGGGTGGGCTTTTCGACGAGGCCGGTGATCCGCACCACGTCGTCGTCGTCCGTCGCCTCGACGGTGGCGATTCCGTACATGTGCACCTGCGAGGGATCGACCTCGAGCAGCGCGACGATCGTCGCGTTGCGCTTGCCCTGCTCCTCGAGCATGCGGGAGAGCAGCACGTCGCGCTCATCGATGATGTCGTCACCGAGCAGCACAGCGAATGGCTCGTGCCCGACGTGCATGCGAGCACGGAGCACCGCATGGCCGAGGCCCCGGGGATCGCCCTGCCTCACATAGTGCACTTCGGCGAGATCCGTGGCGTAGTTCACCTTGCGCAGGCGTTCGATGTCGCCCTTCATGAGAAGGGTCGCCTCGAGTTCGCCCACGCGGTCGAAGTGGTTCTCGAGGGCATTCTTATTGCGCCCGGTGATCATCAGCACGTCGGTGAGGCCGGCGGCGACCGCCTCCTCCACCACGTACTGGATCGCCGGCTTGTCGACGACCGGGAGCATCTCCTTAGGCATCGCTTTGGTCGCGGGCAGGAAGCGGGTCCCGAGCCCTGCGGCGGGGATGACAGCTTTGGTGATCGTGAAGGCCATGGCCCAAGGGTATACGGCAGCCATTTCGAGGGCGTTAACTCTGCACGAACCATAGACTTGCCACCATGCACGGGGTATGCGGATGACGGGCGACGAGAGCCACCATAAGCGCGCCCTCCGGGCCGAACTTCGCGAGCGACGGCGGATCATGACGAGCCGGGAGCGCGAACAGGCGACGGCGCGGCTGTCGGCTCATCTGATCGACCTGGCCACGCGCCTCCGGGTTCGATCGTTGGCGGCGTACCTTCCGGCACCGGAGGAGCCGAACATCCGTCCGTTCCTCAACTGGGCGGCCGAGCAGAAGATTCGCATCCTGTTTCCCATCTCGCGGGACGACGGGCTGCTCGACTGGACCGTCGGCGACGGCGGAACCGAGATCGAGGGGCTGTTCGGCATGCCGGAGCCGGTCGGCGGGCTGCTCGGCCCGATTGCGATCAATGATGTCGACCTGATCGTGGTGCCGGCGGCATCGGTTGACCGCACGGGCATGCGCATGGGCTGGGGCCGCGGCTACTTCGACCGGACCCTCGGATCGATGGAGCGGTGTCCGCCGGTCTATGCTGTGATCTTCGACCGGGAGTTCGTGGACACCGTGCCAAGCGAGGTGCACGACAAGCGCGTTGACGGTGTCGTCACCCCGAGCGCCATCACTCGCTTCTGATTTCCCCTTCAACGCTCTAAGGACCACTGTGCCCACCTACTCTTACCGCTGTGCGAACTGCGACTTCGCGTTCGACCAATACCAGGCGTTCACGGATGACTCCCTCACCGTCTGCCCGGAATGCGGCCAGTCCCAGCTGCGAAAGGTCTTCAACTCCATCGGGGTGAGTTTCACCGGGACGGGCTTCTATCGCAACGACAGTCGTGCCGGGACCCCGCCGTCGGAGTCGAGTCCGGCCCCCTCCGCGGACAGTTCGGCATCGAAAACCGAGACGGCTAGCTCGAAGCCCGAAACGAAGCCCGCGAAGTCCCCCGAGAAGAAAAAGGGCGCGGTATCTTCGAGTTCCCCCTCCGGTTCCGCCGGTTCGTAGTTCTCGACGAGAGGAGAAGGAGTCACCATGCTCACTGGTTTCAAGGAGTTCATCCTCCGCGGAAATGTCATCGATCTGGCCGTCGGCATCATCATCGGGGCGGCGTTCACCGCGATCGTAACCAAACTCGTGGAGGGGGTGTTCAATCCGATCATCGGTGCGCTGTTCAACGCCTCCGACCTCACCAAGGCGCTCGTGGTCAGGATCCCGTCGTTGAGCGGTGGGAAGCCGGCCGAGATCCTCTTCGGGTCGGTCATCGGAGCGGCCATCCAGTTCCTGAT
>JANMBI010000007.1:0-2319 GCA_031360325.1 Frigoribacterium sp.
CCGCACGCGCATGGACACGAAGAGCTCCGGAAGCGTCTGCGCCATGACGCGACGGTTCGAGATCACGTAGCTCACCCCGCTCGGAACCCGGACGTTGTCTTCGAGAACGCGCCATGTGCCCTGTTCGTCACGGATCAGGTCAATCCCGGAGACCTGGATACGCACGCCGTTCGCCGGCACGATTCCCGCCGCCTCACGGTGGAAGTGGCTCGACGAGCTGATCAGAGCCGCGGGGATCACGCCGTCCTTCACGGCATTCTGAGTGCCGTAGATGTCGGCGAGAAATGCTTCGAGGGCGCGCACGCGCTGTTTGATGCCGGCTTCGACGTCCACCCATTCGGCGAGCTCGATGACCCGCGGCACGGCATCGAGAGGGAAGGGCCGCTCCTCCCCGGCGAAGTCGAAGGTGACCCCCTGGGCGAGATACGAACGCGCCAGGGAATCGGTGCGACCGCGCAGTTCCTCCTGGGTCATCTGCGCAAGTGCGGAATGGATCTCCCGGTAGGCGGGTCGGACCTGCGTCGGATTGCGGAACATCTCATCCCACGGCGCGGCGCCGCTCGGGCGACCCCGTCGCGCCAGGGTGCCGTATCCCTCGAACAGCCCGTCCATGGCTTTACCTTAGGCCCCGCGTGTTGCAACGTTGTTTCGCGGGATTTACGGGCTCGACCGATAGCGATCCCGAGCATGCGCCAACCGCACGCGCTTGGCCGCGACGAGTAAAAGGGGGTCGCCCAAGGTCGCCTTCCCGAAACTCCAGTCCGCTCCGATTGCCCGCACCATCGGCTCGGCACGCTGGGAGACACTGCCGGTCAGGTCGAAATGGGCCATGAGATCTTTCACCCGTAGGTCACGGGAATTCGCCGACCCGCTGAGGCCGAAACTGTCGTTGGCTTTGCCAACGATCCAACAGATCGCCGCTGCGGTCGTCGTGGCGGAACTCTTCCGGCGGAAGATATCCGGGTCTGCGGCGGCGACCCGCGACAGCAAACGTCGGCTTGCGGTTCGAAACTCGACATCGAAGAGCTCGTCGCAGCACAGGTCGACCCGGGCGGCGACCTCGGTCACGCGACTCAGGATGTCCTCGGGGATTCCGCTCTGCTCGATGGGTTCGTCGGGCAGCGGATCGCTCGAGAGAGTCTCGAGCGCGCGCAGCACGCCCACGGCTCTGGCGAGCGAATCCAGCATGTATTCGCTGAGGTTGAGTCCGGCGACGCCGTCCGCCTCCCCCCAATCGGCGTCGTCCCCCTCGACGCCGAGCCCGGGAAGCTCCCCGAGGCGTTCGAGGAGAGCCATCGCGCCCTGGTTCCGCGGGGTGCCGACGACCTCCCGATAGTGCGGCTCCCCCGCATCGATCGTCTCGATCGTCTCGTCCGTGAGATCCCGCGGGATGCTCCGCTCGGCGTGACAGTAACGAACGAATGCCCGCAGCAGCGTCGGCACCTTCCTCAGGTAGTCGGCGGGGGCGACGATTTTGCGGGGAATCCAGTCCTCGAGCAGGATCTCGACCGACACCGGACTCCAGCGCAACGGATCACCCGGACCGTAGTCGGTCGCAAACCACAGGATCGACTCCAGCAGCGATCGATTGTCCTCATCGACGAGCGGCGATCCGAAACTCGATGCGAAGAACGACGCGGCGAGCGAGGCGAGTTGCCGTTCGGTCCACTCCGGGCGGAGGTATCCGGAACCGCCGTCCGGGAGCATCGAGACGATCCACTCGACCAACGGGCGGCAGGCGGGCCAGGTGTCGGTTTCGAAGGGCGGGTAGGTTATCGCGGCGGTCGCGATGGACTCGGTGATTCGCGCGCGAGCATCCGCGAGTGGCAGCTCGGTGGTCTCGGCACCGCTGAGCGGGTCGACCGCGTTCCAGGATTCGATCACGTCGGCGATCGGCGCCGGGAGCACGAATGCGTCCTTGACCAGTGTTCCCAGGTTGTGGTCGATGTAGATCACGAGACTGAGTTCGCGCTTACCGGGCAGAGTGGCCCCGATGACGACGTTGTCACCGTCGGCGAGAACGTGGGTCATCTCGACCGCGCGGTAGGGGCTGGCCTCGCCGAGGCGCACCACCCATCCCGGGATCGCATGGCGGCGTTCGGCGACGGACTGCCGGATACGCAGACGGAGCAGATCGTCACCGGCCATCTCGCCGATCACTTTGAGCAGGGCATCCGGCTGTCTGAGTCCGGCGTCCATGAAGGTTTCACACAGCGCGGCCAGGGTGAGCCGGCCGGTGTCACCCTGCAGGGGGCTCTGCTGACGCGGATCGAGGGTGGTGATGACGCCGCTCGCGAGGGCGAGGAGGGGGAGGGGATC
>JANMBI010000066.1:0-4980 GCA_031360325.1 Frigoribacterium sp.
GGGGCGCACGGCCGACAAACCACAGCGCGTTCCGGGTCAGGCCTCTCTGCCGGTCGCGACCCGGGAATGAGCGGCTAAACTGATCGAGGCTCCTCGCGTGGCGTCATCCAGGCCAACTCCCCCAGGACGGAAACGTAGCAAGGGTAACCGGGCTCTGGCGGGTGCGCGAGGAGTCTTTCACTTCTCGGGGCAAGACATTCGGGGACGTGAATGCTCACGCCACGGATTCCCTGCTCACGCTCACGGCGACGGGCGCGCTCCCGGCCCGGCGACCGTCCCGGTGTGCCGCGCTCCCGGTCGGCGACCGGCCCGGGGCGCCGAACGGCCCCGGACGGTCATCGCTGACGACCGGTCGGCCCTGAGTCGTTGCCGCGGTCGTGTCCGCGCTGATCCCGAGCGCGATCTCGTAGGCTCGGACCAACGACGAGGGGGACCGATGAGCGACCGGGAACATCTGGTACGGGCGATGTGGACGCTCTACGAACCGATCCACGCCGTGACCTATTTTTCGACAGAGGCACGAGAATCGTTCGCCGAAATCGGCCTCCCCCGATACTGGGACGGCTATTTCGCCGGACGCTCCGCACCGCTCGGCGCCGTGGCGGCGGCGCCGATCGTCGCGATCTTCAGCGGATTCGCGCCCTCCCTCGTCGAGCGAGCACTTCCGGCCGTCTGGTCGACCGCGTCGGTCGATCGGGTGCTCGAGGCGCGGTCGCGGGGAGCGGCGGCGACCCTGCGCATCCTGGTCTCCGACGAGAGCATCGTCTCCGCAGCGGCGGATGCTCTCTCCCCGATCGCCGCCCGTGTCGACACGATCGGTCGCCCGCTCGCGGCGGCGAATCGGGCTCTGCCGGAGGAGGCGGATCCATACCGCCGACTGTGGCAGGCGGCATCCACTCTGCGCGAGCATCGGGGAGACGGCCATGTGGTCGCTCTGGTCGGGGGAGGGATCGCCGGGCTCGCCACCATCGTGCTGCGTAGCGCGGTGGACCTCGATGGGAGAGCCATGATGACGTCGCGCGGCTGGACCGAGGAGCAGTGGACGGCGATGACCGACGAGCTCGTCTCGCGAGGCCTGCTCTCCCCGGACCGGGTGATCAGCGCTGAGGGATCGGCGGCCCTCGCCCGCGCGGAGAGGCTGACCAACCGCCTCGCTCTCGGCCCGTGGAACGCGCTCTCCGACACCGAATTCCTCGACGTCGCCCGCCGGCTCGAACCGATCGCGCGCGCCGCCGGGGCCGTATATCCGCATCCGAATCCGATCGGGATGCCCCGCCCGTGGAGCCCTGACAGCGATCCGCAGGCCGCGGAAGTTCCCGCAGTACCCGGCTCCCCCGCCGCCGACCGAGGTGCTCCACCGACCGACATCCTCGAAGCCTAGGCTGAGCTGGTGACCCGTAGCATCTACATCACCTCCATCGAAGGGCATGCCGGCAAGTCGACGGTGGCCCTCGGCATGCTCGATACGCTCTGCCATGAAACGGAGCGGGTGGGGGTGTTTCGCCCCGTCGCCCGGTCGCAGGACGAGCGGGACTATGTACTGGAGATGCTTCTCGCACACGACGGCGTCGACCTCGAATACGACGAGTGCATCGGAGTGAGCTATGACGATGTGCACTCCGATCCGGTGGCCGCGCTCAGCGAGATCGTGTCGAGGTTCAAGGCGGTGGAGCGTCAGTGTGGGGCCGTCATCATTCTCGGTTCCGATTACACGGATGTCGGAAGCCCGACCGAACTCGGATTCAATGCCCTGATCGCCGCCAATCTCGGTGCACCGGTCCTCCTCGTTCTCGGCGGACAGCAGTCGGACGGACCGGGCAGCCGCACCCCGGACGACATGCGTCAGGTCTACCTCGTCGCCCGCCAGGAACTCGACAGCGCGCACGCCCAGGTGCTCGGAATCATCGCCAACCGCGCGGATCCCGACCAACTCCCTGAGATCATCGCCGCCCTCGAATCGGTGGACGACCGGGTCCCGGTGTGGGCCATCCCGGAGGACCGGTTGCTCATCGCGCCGAGCATCCGATCGCTCATGGAGGCGGTGGACGGCACGGTCATCGCGGGGGACCCGGAGCTACTGGATCGCGAATCGCTTGGGATCGTGGTCGCCGGGATGTCGATGGAGAACGTGCTCACGCGGCTCATCGACGGAGGGGTGGTCGTGGTTCCCGGGGATCGCGCCGACGTGCTGCTCGGAGTGCTCATGGCGAACGCGGCCGAAACCTTCCCAACGGTCTCCGGAATCATCCTGAATGGCGGTTTCGACCTTCTGCCCCAGATTGAGCTGCTGATCGAGGGGCTCGACAACACGATCCCGCTCATCAAGACCGGGCTCGGCACCTACGAAACCGCACGCCGCATCATGCAGACCCGCGGCCGGCTCGCCGCCGACTCCCCGCGGAAATACGACACCGCCCTCGCCCTGTTCGAACAGCATGTGGATGCCGACGTTCTCCTCCGGTTGCTCGATGTGAGCCGGTCGGACGTCGTCACCCCGCTGATGTTCGAGTACGACCTGCTCGATCGGGCGCGATCCGAACCGCGGCACATCGTGCTTCCGGAAGGCACGGACGATCGAATCCTCCGTGCCGCTTCGACGCTGTTGCGACGCGGCGTCGCCCGCCTCACGCTGCTCGGCGACGAGGGCGACATCCGTGGGCGTGCCACCGAACTCGGCGTGGACATCCGCGAGGCCGCCATCCTGAGCCCCTTCGATCCGGAACTGCGCGAGCGCTTCGCCGAGGAGTACACCAGAATCCGTCTGCACAAGGGCATGCGTCTCGAAGAGGCACGGGACACCGTGACGGATGTCTCGTATTTCGGCACCCTGATGGTGCACCTCGGGCTCGCCGACGGAATGGTTTCCGGCGCGGCGCACACGACCGCCCACACCATCCGGCCCGGCTTCGAGATCATCAAGACCAAGCCCGGGGTGTCCGTGGTATCGAGTGTTTTCCTGATGTGCCTCGAGGATCGGGTACTCGTCTACGGCGACTGCGCGGTCAACCCGGATCCGAATTCCGACCAGCTCGCCGACATCGCGATCTCCTCGGCAATGACGGCCAGCCAGTTCCAGATCGAGCCGCGCATCGCCATGCTGTCCTATTCCTCGGGAGAGTCCGGCTCGGGGGCCGAGGTGGAGAAGGTGCGTTCCGCCACGGAGATCGTGCGATCACGGCGACCCGACCTCCTCGTTGAGGGGCCGATCCAGTACGACGCCGCAGTGGATGCCGCGGTCGGCCGCTCGAAGATGCCCGGCTCCCAGGTCGCCGGACGTGCCACCGTCTTCATCTTCCCCGACCTCAATACGGGCAACAACACGTATAAGGCGGTGCAGCGCAGTGCCGGGGCGGTGGCCATCGGCCCGGTGCTTCAGGGCCTGCGCAAGCCGATCAACGACCTGTCGCGCGGGGCGCTCGTGCAGGACATCGTCAACACCGTGGCGATCACCGCCATCCAAGCGCAGACCCTCTCCGCGGTCGTGGCCGGCGCTCCATCCGCGACCGTCAACGGGCCGGACGAGAACCGAACGGACACCGCATGACCCAGATCTTCGTCGTCAACTCCGGCTCCTCGTCGATCAAGTACCAGGTCGTCGAGACCGAGACCGAAGTGGTCGCGCTCAGCGGGATTGTGGAACGCATCGGTGAGCCAGGGTCTGGCGTGCCCGACCACGAGGCGGGGATGCGCAGCGTGCTCGGGATCCTCGGCACGGACCACGTCATTTCCGCGGTGGGTCACCGCGTGGTTCACGGCGGGTCGTTGTTCGACCGCGCCACCCTCGTCACCGACGAGGTGGAGGGGCAGATCGACGAGCTTTCTGCCCTCGCCCCGTTGCACAACCCGGCGAACCTGCTCGGCATCCGGGCGGCCCGCAGGGCGCTGCCTCGGGTGCCGCACGTGGCCGTGTTCGATACCGCCTTCCACCAGACGCTGCCTCCCGCCGCCTACACCTATGCGATCGATGCGGAGCTCGCGGCGAAGCACAGCGTGCGGCGTTATGGATTCCACGGCACCTCCCACAAGTACGTCGCCGAGCAGGCGGCCCGCTTTCTCGATCGACCGCTCGCGTCGCTTAAAACGATCGTGCTGCACCTCGGCAACGGAGCATCCGTCGCCGCGATCGACGGCGGAGTCTCGGTCGAGACGAGCATGGGGATGACGCCGCTCGAAGGTCTCGTCATGGGCACGCGTTCCGGGGATGTGGATCCGGCCGTGCTCATCCATCTGCACCGCCAGGCCGGCCTCGACTTCGAGGATCTCGACACTCTGCTCAATCGCAAGAGCGGCCTGCTCGGCCTCACCGGCAACGGCGACATGCGCGACGTGCAGGATGCCGCTTCGCGCGGCGACGAGAGGGCCGAAGCCGCGCTCGCGGTGTATCGCCATCGCGTCCGCCGCTATATCGGCGCGTACATCGCGCACCTCGGTGGACTGGACGCCCTCGTCTTCACCGCCGGTGTCGGCGAGAACAATGCCCTTCTGCGGCGCCGCACGCTCGCGGGACTCGAGTTCCTCGGCATCTCGGTCAATGTCGACCGAAACGAACTCGTCTCGAAGAAGGCCCGCTTCATCTCTCCGGACGGCTCTCCGGTGGCGGTGCTGGTGATCCCCACGAACGAGGAGCTCGAGATCGCCCGTCAGGTGCACGCCCTGGTCTCCTGAGGCAACACCCCCGTCGGCACCGGGTCGAAGGGGGTGAAAATTGAGATAACCTTGAAATGGCTCCGCACGCCGGATGCCCGGTCGGCTGCTGCCGGTAGTCTTGGCTCGTGGTCACCGCCCTGTATCGCCGTTATCGGCCAGAGACTTTCGCCGAGTTGATCGGGCAGTCTCAGGTGACCGATCCGCTGCGCACCGCCCTTCGCAGCGATCGGGTGAACCACGCGTATCTGTTCAGCGGTCCGCGCGGTTGCGGCAAGACGACCTCCGCACGCATCCTCGCGCGGTGCCTCAACTGCGCGCAGGGACCGACCGACA
>JANMBI010000075.1:0-12270 GCA_031360325.1 Frigoribacterium sp.
CGTAGAGCAGCCCCCCACCCACCGGCACTGTCAGCAGATTGCCGAGATCGACGGTGGTGTTGCCGCGCTGCAGCAGGGCGAGCTGGTTGGCGACCACGGTATCCGTGTTGAAGTTGCTCTGCACCTGGCCCGGGCCAGGCACCGAGTTCTGTTTCGGCAGCGCCAGTAGGGTGAGCTTGCCGTAGCCTTTCGCCACCTGCCCGGCGACCGAGCCGGCATCCGCGTTCGCGGCGAGATAGCCGGTCAAAATGCTGCTGGTGCCCGCGCCCTTCGAACTGGGAATGAAGGTCGAGTACAGCGAGAACGCCGACGTCGAGGCGCCGGGCAACTTCATCGTCAGGTAGTAGGGGGGCTGAAGCTTGGCCGTCGTCGCTGGCTTCGTCGGATCGGGGGGGGTGACCCAGGAGTCGCTCGAGGAATAGAAGGTGTTCGGGTCGGTGACATGGTAGTTGCCGAGGATCTCGCGCTGCACCTTGAACAGGTCGGCCGGGTAGCGCACGTGGCTCATCAGCCCGGCGGACATGTCGCTGATCGGCTTCACCGTCGACGGGTAGATCTTCTGCCAGGTCTTCAGGATCGGGTCGTTCGTGTCCCACGCGTAGAGCGTCACCTTTCCGGAGTAGGCGTCCACTGTCGCCTTGACCGAGTTCCGGATGTAGTTGATGTTGTCGAGCGCGAACTGAGGTGCCGGTGTATAGGTGTCCGAGATCGCGTTGCTGAGCTGCTCAACGGCCGAGTACGGATAGTTCGCGCTGGTGGTGTAGCCGTCGACGATCCACAGCACCCGTCCGCCCACGACCGCGGGGTACGGGTCGCTGTCGAGGGTGAGGTATGGCGCTGCCTTCTGGATACGATCCGCCGGGTTGCGGGTGTAAAGGACCTGAGACTGGTTGTTGACTCCGTTGGAGAGAAAAATCTCCCCCGACTGGAACTTAATGGCGTAGATGAGCTTTTTAAACACGTTGTCGAGCAGGGGGCCGCCGTTGCCGGAATAGGTGGTCGTGGCATTCTGATTGGCGTTGGCGTCGCCTGCCGGGTAGTCCAGCTCGATCTTGCTCGCGCCCTTCGGTCCCCCGACGATCGAGTACAGGGGGGATTTCTCGCCGAAGTAGATCCGGGGCTCGAATTTTCCGAGCGCTCCGGTGCTCGGGATGCCCGACTCGAGGAAGACCGGAAGGCCGTCGGTTGACCGTTGGTTGCCGTAGGCGGCGACCACCCCGTAGCCGTGGGTGTAGACGAGGGTGTTGTTGTACCAGCTCGGCGCGGCATTCGTGTTGGCCTGGTTGAGCTCGCGCACGGCGATCACGGTGTCCTGGGACTTACCGTTGATCATGTATCGGTCGACGTCGAGATACCGGTTGAACTGGTAGTACTGCTTGATGCGCTGGAGCTGACCGAACGCCGGCGACACCACGGCCGGGTCGATGATGCGGATGCTCGCGGTCGTCTCCGCATCGTTTCGCAGGGCGCCCTGCTGGGCTACGGTCTTGGCCGAGTAGGCCTCCTCCTTCACGCTCGCCACACCGTAGGCATCCCTCGTGGCATTGATATTTCGCTGGATGTACGGCGCCTCGATGCTGCGCACGTTCGGCTCCACCTGGAACTTCTGAACGATCCACGGGTAGACCGACCCGATGAGTAGTCCACTGACGAGAAGCAGCGCGGTACCGATCAGGGGGAACCGCCAGCGGCCGACGATCGCCGTGAATACGAACAGGAGGGCGACGACAGCGGCGATCCCGGCGAGAATCTGCCGCCCCGGAATGACCGCGGTGGCATCGGCGAACGAGGCCCCCTCGAACAGCGTGCTCGAGGTCTTCGAACTGAGGGTCGCGTACTGGTCGAGCCAGATGCTCAGGGCCTGCAGCGCGAGGTAAACGGCTCCGGTGGTGGCGAGTTGGACGCGCGCGGTGCGCGAGATGCGCACCTCGCGACCGGTGAAGCGGAGCGCCCCGTAGAGATAGCTGGTGGCGATCGCGGCGATCGCGGCGATCAGCACGACGGCCGAGGCGAACGCGGTGACGGCCTGATAGAACGGCAGCGCGAACAGATAGAACGACACGTCGAGGTGGAACTGCGGATCGAGCTTGCCGGACGGAACACCGTTCATCCACTCGAGCGCGAGTTGCCAGCGCGACGCGGTGGCGATGCCGGCGAACAGCCCGAGCACGGTGGGGATCCCCCACATGGCCAGTCGCCGAAGCGGTTCGATCACCTGTTGGTAGCGGTCGAGTTGGGCGTTCAGCTTGGCGTAGACAGGGCGGCCGCGGAACGCGACCTCGATGCTCACGAGCACCGGCACTCCCATCGCCACGAAACCGACGAAGAACATCACCGCGCTCGCCACCCACTGGGTGGTCAGCACCTTGAGATAGCCGAGCTGTTCGAACCACAGCCAATCGGTATAGAGGCTGGCGAACACGAAGAACAGGACGAGGAGGACCGCAAGCACCGCCAGAGTGAACAGGAGGGTGACCCTCGATCGCGATGCGGGTCGACGCTCTTCGGTGGGGCTGGACGTCACGAGACTGCTCCTGGCTTGTGGCGGATGCGGTGCCTTCTCATCTTAAGGGCACGCCGGGGAGGGAGAGCGGCCGCTCACCCGGTCGGGCAGGTCGGCAATCCGCTCGTGTTCGATCCGTTCTTGATGGCTTTCAGCGCCGCGAGCGAGTCGGTGAGAGTCTTGACGGCGAGCACCCGGATCCCGATCGGGACGTGTCCGGTCACTTCGTTGCAGTTCCCCTCGGGTGCGAGAAACCAGGTGGCACCGGCGTCGCGCGCACCGTAAAGCTTCTGGCGGATGCCCCCGATCGGTCCGACCACCCCGTCCGCGTCGATCGTGCCGGTTCCGGCCACCTTCGCCCCCCCGTTGAGGCTTCCCGGGGTGAGCTTGTCGATGATGCCGAGCGCGAACATCTGCCCGGCGCTCGGGCCGCCGACGTTCTCGAGCTGGATCTTCACGTCGAATGGGTAGGTGTAGACGATGGCCGGGAAGATACCGACGATCGGCACCGGGTTCGGTCCGGGGCTGAGCACGGGCGTCACCGTGACGGTCTTCGGCACTCCCGCACGTTCGACCGCGATCTTCACCGGGGAACCGACGCCGGCTTTCGCGATTATGGCGCGCAGCCCGAGTACGGTGTCGGTGGTCTGACCGTCAACACTCAGGATCGTGTCACCCTTCTCGAGGATCCCGGCCGATGGCGAATTGGGCGACAGGCCCCCGACGGTGAGGGTCGACGGGAGGGTGTAACCGAGCTGCTTGAGTGCCGCGGCCACGGCATCCTTCTGCGAATTCTGCATGTCGATCGCCGCCTGAGCGTTGGACTGTTGTACCGAAGTGCCGACCGGGTAGATGGCATCCACCGGCAATACCGCCCTACTCGGGTCGAGGTAGGCCTGCGCCACCTCGAACCAGCTCGGGGCGTGGTTTCGACTGCCGGCGATATTGACCGTGAGCATGTCGAGCGCGCCGCTGGTCGGGTACGTCTTCTGCCCCGGGATCTCGATGAGCGGCACTTGCTTGTTGCCGTTCGCCACCGTGCCGAGCGTGTTGAAGACCGGCCCGGGCTCCTCGATCACGTACGGTGCCGGAACGAGCGTGAAGGCGAGGGTGCCGAACACCGCGGCGACCAGAAGGATCCGACCGGCGATGGTGACGCGACGTCGAGGACGCGACTTCCGGGGTCCATCGATCTCCTGCCGGTCGATGAACAGTGCCACCGGGGTCCTCTCTGTCGGGTGTTCGCCACGGGCGCAGAGCATCCTGACGCGGGAAAGTCGATACACACACCCCTCACGGTATGCAGCCGCTAGCGTAGTTGCCATGCCTGAAGATTCGGCCAAGAACCCGGAAGATGAGTTCCGCGAGATCCTGAGCCAGTTCCTCTCCGGAAACGGGGAAATCGATCCGGCGCGCCTCGCGAACGCCGCCGGGCTGCCCGATGACCCGGAAATGATCCGCAACCTCATCGGCCAGTTGCAGAGTGCGATGCGCTCGAGCGCGGACGGCATCAACTGGGGGCTCGCTCTCGAACAGGCCAAAGCCCTGGCCGCCCAGGACGTGGCAGCCACCACCCCGGCGGACCGCTCGTCGCTCGAGCAGGCGTTCCACGTGGCGGCGCTCTGGCTCGACGAGGCCACCTACCTGTCCGAGCTGACCTCCACCCCTCGCCTCATGTCGCGCACGGAATGGATCACCGCAACGATGCCGATCTGGACGCAACTCGCCGAGCCCGTGGCGCTCAGTATCGCGAACTCGCTCACCCAGGTATTGCGGGATCAGGCCCCCGAAGAGATGTCGGACATGATCGAGGGCGCGTCGAAGCTCATGCGCAACGTGGGGGGAACGCTGTTCGCGATGCAGCTCGGGCAGGTTGTCGGCCAGCTCGCCAGCGAGGTCGTCTCCGGCGGTGACATCGGCATCCCCCTCCTCGGGACGGCGAAGGATGGCGATCCTCAGGCGGCGATCCTGCCCCAGAATGTCGCCGATTTCGGTGCCGGCCTCGATATCGAAACCGACCAGATTCAGCTCTACCTCGCGGTGCGCGAGCTCGCCCACGCCCGCCTGTTCCGGCATTCCAAGTGGCTGCGCCTGCAACTCATGACCTCGATCACGGAGTTCGCCCAGGGCATCCGCATCGACACCGATCGGCTGGAGCAGCTCGCGGCCGACTTCGATCCGTCGAATCCCGAAGAGCTGCGTGAAGCCATGGTGAGCGGGGCGCTGATCCCGCCGAAGTCGGAGTCCCAACTCGCCGCCCTCGCACGCCTTGAGACGGTGCTCGCCCTCATTGAGGGCTGGGTGGATGTCGTCACCGCACAGGCCACCGCCCGCCTTCCCAAATCAGATTCGATCGCAGAGATGGTGCGGCGGCGCCGAGCTTCCGGCGGACCGGCGGAGTCCGCGTTCTCGACCCTCGTCGGCCTCGAACTTCGTCCTCGACGACTGCGAGAGGCCGCCACAATGTGGCAGAAGATCACCGACGAGGTGGGTGATGAGAAGCGCGACTCCCTCTGGTCGCACCCGGATCTTCTCCCCACGTCCAGCGACATCGACGATCCGTCCGCGATCGTGGCGAAGCTGGCAGATGCGGATGCCACCGCCGACGACGTCGATCAGGCCATCCAAGACCTGCTCAACGACGACCGCGACGATCGCCCGCACGAAGCGGATGACGGGAGCGCGGCGGACCCCCCGAAGTAAGGTCACCGCCGGCCGCCTGTGGATGATCTGCGCCGCGGATCCCGCCGAGGGCGCATCATTCCGGGCATGGCCCTTCGAGTCGATCCCCGTTTCCCCCTCATCTGGCGCACACCACAGAGCCTCCAGTTCGGACTCGATCGGCCGCGGACCGTGCTCGACGAGGTCTCTCCGGCCGATGAGCGGTTGATATCCGCGCTCGTGGCGGGCGTGAGTCGCTCGGGAGCGGACATGATCGGCCGCGCGGCCGGACTCGACGACGATTCGATCTCCGCACTGCTGCGGTCGCTCGAACCGGTACTGGAGGATCCGAAGCCCTCGACGGCGCCGGGTTCCATCGTGGTGTGCGGCAACGGGGAAACCGCGGAACTGCTGCGGCGGCTCTTCGGCGAGGCCGGAAGCACCCTCCTCTCGGACACCTCGGACGCCAGCCCTGACCTCGCCGTGATCGTGGCCCACTACGTCATGGAGCCGGAGCATCACGGGTATTGGCTGCGCCGCGACATCCCCCACCTCGGCATCGTCTTCGGAGACTCCGCAGTGCGAATCGGCCCGCTGGTGACCCCGGGCTCGGGACCGTGCCTGTACTGTCTCGAGCACCACAGGTCGGATGCCGACCCGGCCAGAGCCGCCATCGTCTCACAGCTGTGGGGCCGACGCAGTGCGGCGGAGACCTCTCTCACCGCCGCCGAGGCCGCCGCGATCGCCGTGCGGCTGCTCCGTCGACCCGAAGCATCCCGCTTTCTCGGTTCGGTGGACTCGATCGACCTCGATATCGAGACCGGGTCGACCCGGATTCACCCCTGGGTGGCGCATCCCGACTGCTTCTGCCGTGACATCGAGAAGCGATCGTCAGTCGGCGCTGAGTCCGGTGAGAAAACGTGAGACCCGTCGCTCGCCGCCTCGACCGGAATTTCCCGAGACCCAGGACAGGTGAAGCCGCCGCCTGGCCCGGGTGATGCCGACGTAGAGAAGACGGCGTTCTTCCTCGACCGCCTGCTCCGATTTCGCATAGGTGATCGGCATGAAGCCGTCACCGAGACCCACCAGGAAGACGGTGTCCCACTCCAGTCCCTTTGCGGAGTGCAGGGTGGCCAGGGTGACCGCAGCCATCGTCGGCTCGTGCTGACTCGCCGAACGCTCGAACAACTCGTCGACGAATTCCTTCAGCCCGGTCCCGACGGTCGATGCCTCGGCGAGCCCCATCAGAGCGTTCAGGGATTCCCATCGATCCCGCACCGCTCCGCGGGCGTCTGGCGGGTTCTGGGTCCATCCGAGGGACCGCAGAACATCGCTCACCGTCTTGAACAACGGCTCGCGGGTCGCGGCGACGACGGCACCCTTCAGCATCATCAGGGCCTGTTTCACCTCCTGTTGTTCGAAGAATCGCGTGCCGCCCCGCAATTGACAGCTCACCCCGGCATCGCCGAGAGCGGCCTCGAGGGGCGCCGACTGCACGTTGATGCGAAACAGGACGGCGATGTCCTGAGGAAGCGTGCCCCCCTCGATCGCCGCGACCACTTGGGCGGCGACCGATCGGGCCTCGGCGACCTCACTCGGGTAGCCGGTGATCGTCGGAGCCGCTTTCGCGGCCGGCTCCGCGGCGGTGGCCGTCGCGCGAAGCGCGAGAGCTCCGGGCTGGCCGCGCATGAGCCGGTTCGCCAGGGAGACGATCGGAACACTCGAGCGGTAGTTCTGCTCGAGTCGCACCACCGCGGCCTCGCGAAAACGAGCGGGGAACCCGAGCAGGAAGTCGGCGGATGCCCCCGCGAAGGAATAGATGGTCTGGCTGGCATCCCCCACCACGCAGAGGTCCTGCCGATCGCCGAGCCACAGATCGAGGAGTGCCTGCTGCAGGGGCGAGACATCCTGATACTCATCGACGACGAAGAAGCGATATTGCTCGCGCACCTGCTGCGCGACCCGCGGTTCGGCCTCGATCATTCCGGCGGTCGCCAGGAGCACATCCTCGAAATCGAGCTGGCGGCGCTCGTCCTTCACCGTTTCGTAGGCGCGGTGAAGCGCCACCATCTTCTCGGCGTCGAGGGATGACGGAATCGCGCGCTGCGGCAGCACCTCCGTGTACTGATCGAGGGTGAGCCGCGAGACCTTGCGCCATTCGATCTCCGCTGCGAGATCCCGAAGGGTCGCGGTGTCGAGCTTGAGCCGGAGTGTCTCGGCCGCCTGAGCGATTACTCGCCCCTTGCTGTCCAGGATGCGCGGCATCTGCCCGCCGATCACCTCGGGCCAGAAGTGGCCGAGCTGGGATAGCGCCGAGGCGTGAAAGGTGCGGGCAGCGACCCCGGTGGCCCCGAGCTGCCGCAGACGCCCACGGAGCTCGGCGGCAGCCCGCGACGTGAAGGTGAGCGCCATGATGCGATCCGGCGCGTATACCCCGGTGGCCACGCCGTAGGCGATGCGATGGGTGATCGCCCGAGTCTTCCCGGTTCCGGCGCCGGCGAGCATGCAGAGCGGTCCGAGCAGTGTCTCTGCGGCGATACGCTGCTCGTCGTCGAGGTCGTCGAGCAGTGAGTCTGCCGAGGTCACCAGGCGTGCCGGTCGACGATCGGACCGCCGTACCAGTGCTCGATGATCGCCCGCGCGATCGAGGTGTGGCCGGGAAGGCGGATGTCGTCGAGCGATGCGGCCAGCTCCTCCCGGCTGAACCAGCGCAGCTCGAGGATCTCTTCGCCATCCGGGGTGAGGGTCGACTCCACGCCTGGGTCGACCCTGGCGACGAACCCGAGCATCAGGGATGCCGGGAACGGCCAGGGCTGGGATCCGAGATAGACGGGATCCACGACACGGATGCCCGACTCCTCCCAGACCTCCCGCGCAACGGCGCTCTCGAGCGATTCGCCGGGTTCCACGAATCCGGCGAGAAGCGAGAAGCGATTGGCGGGCCACAGAGAGTTGTGGCCGAGCAGGATCCGTTCGTCGGCGTCCACGACTCCGACGATTATGGCCGGGTCGGTGCGCGGAAAGTTCTCGCGACCACTCTCCCCATCGGTGCGGACCCAGCCCCCCTGGCCCGGGATCGTCGACATGCCGGTGCGCGGCGAGAACGGGTGGGACTCGTGCCAATTGGCGAGCGCCAGCGCTGCGGTGAACAGTCCCGCATCGCGGTCGCTGAGAGTGTGGCCGAGCGCCCGGAGGTCGCCCCAGCGGGTGTCGGTCGGTCCCGGCTGCCTGGCCTCGAGCCGGTGGGCGGTTTCGTCGTCCACGATCACGGCGACGACCGGTGTGCCCGCGGGGGTGGTTCGGCCGAGGTATAGGCGCAGCAGTGGGGCGAGGTCGGTGTGGGTGTGGGCGGGGAGCAGGTCAAGAGACCCGGTCGAGTCGAGAAACGCTCTGCCGTTCCAGAGCACCAGCAGTCGCGTCGCCGGACCATCCCGCAGCGATTCGAACAGATCGGGGGCGCTTCGACCGAGGTAGTCGCGATCGAGTCCGTGCCGCGAAAGCGGGAGCGACGAGACCGGGAGCGGCGCCAGGTAGGACGGCGACACGGCGTCGGCAGGCATCGAAGCACCAATCATCGAAGGGGGCGGGAAAGGCGTGGCGTTCGACACCGTCCGCCGGAGGACGACCTACCCTGGGAGGTATGGCCAGATCCCATCTCACTCTAGCCGCGCTCGCGACCTCGGCGGTTGCCGGCCTCGATGTGGTCGCGGCCGCCCCTTTCGGGTCGAGGATCACTGGCGACTTTGAATCCGCGCTGCTCGCCGTGCGCGACGGCGGCCACCGGATCATCCGCATTCCCACGTCGGAACGCGCCGAGGCCGAGCAGTCGGCGGATCTCGTGGCGTTGCGCGCACTGAGCGCCGGAGTGCGGACTCGTCTGCCGTTCGAGGTGTCCACCTTCGTCGGCCAGGCACCGGTCGGCGGCACGAGGGCGGTCGTTTACGATTTCGTTCACGGGGACCCGCTCAGCCTTGCTGGCATCGCGCGGGCGGCCGACCGCGGCGTCCTCGCCCCGTCGCTCGGCCGGGCGATTGCGGCCATCCACCTGCTTCCCACGAGCGTCGTCGCGGATGCGGGCCTCCCGGTTCTCGGACCGGTCGAGATTCTGAGGTCGACGATCTCCGTCATGGATCGCGCCGGTGCCACGAACCTCGTGCCGGCCGCCCTGCTTGGCCGATGGGAGAAGGCCACCGAGGACGGTCCGTTGTGGCAATTCGCCCCCACCGTGATCAACGGCGGACTCTCCGCCGAATCTTTCCTCACCGCCGACGATCAGGTCACCGGGCTGCTCGGCTGGCAGTCCCTCAGCGTTGGCGACCCGGCCCGCGACCTCTACTGGTTGCTCGGAGAGCAGGCCGGTGACGCGGCCGAGGTAGCCCTCGACGCATACAACGAGGCGCGCGGGTCGAGTGACCGCCAACTGAAACGTCGTGCCATGCTCTACGCCGAGGTGGAGATCGCCAAGTGGCTACTTCACGGCACGCAGGAGCGAAGCACGGAGATCGTGGATGACGCGGTTCAGATGCTGCACGGCCTCGTCGACACCGTGAAGAACGACCTCGACCGCACACTCAGCCACAGCACAATGCCGGTCATGGCCGTGCACGAGGTCGAGGCGATGCTCGACCGCGATCACCGGTCCTAGGACGACCCGGTCCGACGCGGCCGACTTTCAGTTGCCCGCGGGTCGGGCCCGATTGATGATTCTGAGTGATCGTGGTCGTTGTCGCAGTCGAATATGCACCGAGAGGCGTCCCGACCGCGCCAGCACGATGGCGATGACGATCGCCGCGGCGGCGGGTACCGCGCCCGCGACCGTCATGGCCGCCTGTACCCCGAACCGTTCGGCGATGGCACCGCTGATCGGGCCGCCGAGCGCCTGCCCGCCGAGCATCACCATCGAATAGAGGGACATCACCCGGCCACGGATGACCCGATTGGTGGAGAGCTGCACGATCGACTCCGCGCCGGTGGCGAACAGCAGACGAGTGATGCCGATTCCCACCAGGAAGACGAGGAAGAGCGGCTCCCACTCGGCGTTTCCGGCCAGGACGAGGGCGATGCCGAAGAGGCCAGCGGCGAAGACGATCGTGCGGAGCCGCACGGTCATTCTCCGCGTCGACAGCACCGCCCCGGTGAGGGCTCCGACCGCGGCCGCGGAGCTGTAGAGCCCGTAGCCCGCGGCGCCGGTCTGGTAGACATTGTCGGCGAACGCCACGAGCAGCACCGGAAGAGTCATCCCGAACGTCGACACGAAGGCGAGCATCACCATCGGCCAGAAGATGGTGGGCTTTGCGGTCACGTAGGCCACTCCCTCACGGATCTGACCCTTGGAGCGGATGGCGCGGGGAGACGGCAGCAGTTCCCGAACCCGCATGCTCGCCAGGGTGCCCACCACCAGGAGCGCGGCGACCGCGTTGATGCCGATCGACCAACCCGACCCCACCCAGACGATGAGAAGGCCGCTGATCGCCGGCCCCAACAGCCCTCCCAGGTGGAAGATCGAGGCATTGAGGCTGATGGCGTTGCGAAGTCGACGGTGTCCGACCATCTCGTTGACGAAGGCCGAGCGGGCGGGCCCCTCCACGACGGCGACCATCCCGAGAAGGAACGCGACCCCCCAGACCTGCCAGACGGCGACGACACCGAGAATCGTGAGGGACCCGAGCAGGGCGCAGAGCAGGGCCGTCGTGAACTGGGTCACCATCATCAGGTGGCGTTTGTCCACCCGGTCGGCGATGACGCCGCCCCAGACCCCGAAAACCAGCACGGGAGCGAACTGAAGGAAGACCGTCACGCCGACCAAGGCGACATTGTGTGTCAGTTCATTGACAAGCCAGTCTGTCGCGATCTTCTGCATCCACCCGGAGGTATTTGCCAGAACCTGGGAGATCACGTAGAGGCGGTAGTTGAACACCCGAAGCGAATCGAAGGTGTCACGCCACCGCGGTCTTTCGAGGAGGACGGGAATCGGTTCGGTGGCCGGAATGGCGGTGGACGTCTCGGTGGTCACGCGGAAAGGGTCCTGCACTTCTCAACTGGTTTCGTATGGTCCACTCCACGTTACGCGGCTCACAAACCATTCGGTTATAGAATCCAGGCTATAAGTCGTATTACGTTTCGCAATGAATCGAGGGGATGTGTTCGATCCCGTCCTGCTCCGCACCTTCGTCACGGTGGCCGAGACCCTCAATTTCACGGCAAGCGCACAGAGGCTCGGTCTGAGCCAGCCGACGGTGAGTCAGCACATCCGCAGGCTCGAAGTCGCGGCCGGGAGGGCTCTCGTCCAGCGAAGCACGCGGGAGGTACGCCTCACCGACAACGGCGATGCGATGCTCGGATTCGCACGCTCCATCCTGGCCGCCCACGACCAGGCCGCAAGCTACTTCACTGGCTCGGCCATGCGCGGGCGTCTTCGCTTCGGCTCCGCCGATGATCTCGCCCTCACACAGCTTCCCCAGGTCCTGCGCGATTTCCGGCAGCTCTACCCCCGGATCAACCTCGAACTGACCGTGAACCAGAGCGGCTTCCTCACCCGACGGCTACTCGCCGGGCAGCTCGACCTCGTGTTCGTGAAGCAGGAGCCGGACATCCCGGGCGGGCGTCTGGTGCAGCGCGATCGACTGGTCTGGGTCGGCCACCGCACCCTCACCCTCGAGCCGGGGCGACCGGTGCCCCTCATCGCGTACCAGGCCCCGAGTCTCAGCCGGACCGCGGCCATCACGGCCCTCGAGTCGGTTGGGCGAACCTGGCGCATCACCTGCAATGTGCGAGAGATCAATGGGGTGCTCGCGGCGACTCGCGCCGGAATCGGAATCGCGGCCTTCCCTCGGGGGCTCATTCCCCCGGACCTGGTGCAGCTCCCGGCATCACTCGAATTGCCCGAGCTCGGCGACATCGACTTCCGCCTGCTAGACAATCCGACATCCGCCCGCGCCCCGATCGAAGCGCTCGTGGCGGCCATCGTCGCCCGGCAGAGCTCGACGCCTCCCACCCGGTAGATCGCACTCGTGCGGGGCGGCCACTCCGCCGAAACCCCACCCTTCGCGCCCGCGAGTGACACGTGCGCCCGAACGTTCGGGCGCACGTGTCACTCGCGGGCGCGA
>JANMBI010000078.1:0-10713 GCA_031360325.1 Frigoribacterium sp.
CGCGTTCTAGACTCGGTCACATGCCCGAAACACCGTCTCAGATCGACTGGAAGCCCCGCTCGCGCACCGTGACCGACGGAATCGAGGCCATGACCTCTCGGGGCATGCTCCGGGCGGTGGGAATGGGGGACACCGACTGGGAGAAGCCACAGGTCGGAATCGCCTCGTCGTGGAACGAGATCACCCCCTGCAATCTCAGCCTCGACCGCCTCGCACAGGCGGCAAAGGAGGGTGTGCATGCGGGTGGCGGATACCCGCTGCAGTTCGGCACGATTTCGGTCAGCGACGGAATCAGCATGGGGCACGAGGGCATGCACTTCTCGCTGGTGAGCCGGGAGGTGATCGCCGACTCGGTCGAGGTGGTAATGCAGGCCGAGCGGCTCGACGGGTCGGTTCTCCTCGCCGGCTGCGACAAGTCGTTGCCCGGCATGCTCATGGCGGCCGCCCGACTCGACCTCGCCTCCGTGTTTCTGTACGCCGGATCCATCGCCCCGGGCTGGGTCCGCCTGAGCGACGGCACAGAGAAGGAGGTCACCATCATCGACTCCTTCGAGGCGGTGGGCGGCGTCAAGGCCGGCACCATGAGTGATGAGGACGCCTACGCGATCGAATGCGCGATCGCGCCGGGCGAAGGCGCCTGCGGCGGCATGTACACCGCCAACACCATGGCCAGCGTCGCCGAGGCGCTCGGGATGGCTCTGCCCGGGTCGACGAGTCCGGCCGCAGCCGACCGCCGTCGCGACTACTTCGCGCACAAGAGCGGCGAGGCCGTGGTGAACCTTCTTCGCCTCGGCATCACGACCCGGGACATTCTCACGAAGGATGCCTTCGAGAACGCGATCGCCGTGGCCATGGCCCTCGGAGGGTCGACCAACGTCGTGCTCCACCTCCTCGCGATCGCCTTCGAGGCCGAGGTCGAGCTCAGCCTCGACGATTTCAACCGCATCGGCGACACGATCCCGCACCTGGCCGACATGAAACCGTTCGGCCGGTTCGTGATGAACGACCTGGACCGCCGCGGAGGCATCCCGGTGTTGATGAAGGCACTGCTGGATGCCGGGCTCCTGCACGGGGATGCGCTCACGGTCACCGGCAAGACGCTCGCCGAGAACCTCGCGGAGATGAACATCCCTCCGCTCGACGGTACGGTGCTTCGCACCCTCGACAATCCGATCCACGCGACCGGCGGCCTCACCATCCTGCGCGGAACGCTCGCCCCGGAGGGCGCGGTCGTCAAGACCGCCGGATTCGACGCCACGGTGTTCGAGGGCCCGGCCCGGGTCTTCGAACGCGAACGCGCGGCGATGGACGCGCTCACCGAGGGGAAGATCGGTTCGGGCGACATCGTCGTGATCCGCTACGAAGGTCCGAAGGGGGGGCCGGGGATGCGCGAGATGCTGGCCATCACGGCCGCCATCAAGGGAGCCGGACTCGGCAAGGATGTACTACTCTTGACAGACGGAAGATTCTCAGGCGGCACAACCGGACTGTGTATCGGCCACATAGCACCCGAAGCGGTGGACGAAGGTCCCATCGCCTTCGTGCGCGATGGTGATCTAATACGGGTCGATATCGCCGCTCGCTCGCTCGACCTACTTGTCGACGACTCCGAGCTTGCCGCCCGCCGCTCCGGTTGGGCACCGCTTCCCCCGCGCTATACCCGTGGCGTTCTCGCAAAATACTCGAAGCTCGTGCATTCCGCTGCGGTGGGCGCCATCACCGGCTAGCGCGGCATCGGGCGGCTTCGGGCTCGTCACCATTCGCACTCTACGTCTCGCAAGGAAGATCAGATGTCCACGGAAACCGTTCCCGTGCCAGCGTCGCCCGTGAAGAAATCCGCCGAACCGGAGATACTCACCGGCTCCGGCGCGATTCTGCGTTCGCTCGAAAACCTCGGAGTCACCGACGTCTTCGGCCTTCCGGGCGGCGCGATCATGCCGTTCTATGACGAGTTGATGTCTTCCCAGGGCATCCGGCACATCCTGGTTCGTCACGAACAGGGTGCCGGCCACGCCGCTGAGGGATACGCGTCAGCGTCGAACCGCGTCGGTGTGGCCATCGCGACCTCCGGCCCAGGGGCGACCAACCTCGTCACCGCGATCGCGGATGCCCACATGGACTCGGTGCCGCTGTTGGCGATCACCGGCCAGGTGTTCAGCACCTCGATGGGAACCGACGCCTTCCAAGAGGTCGACATCGTGGGGATCACGATGCCGATTACCAAGCACTCGTTCCTCGTGACGAGGCCCGAAGACATCCCGGCTACGATCGCGGCGGCCTATCACATCGCGATGACCGGCCGGCCCGGCCCGGTGCTGGTGGATGTCACGAAGGACTGCCAGCAGAACTCCGCGCCGTTCGTCTGGCCGCCGAAGGTCGACCTGCCCGGGTATCGCCCGGTGGTGAAGGCGCACGGCAAGCAGGTCCAGGCGGCCGCCCAACTGCTCGCCGAGGCGAAGCGCCCGGTGTTCTACGTGGGCGGCGGGGTGATCCGCGCCAAGGCATCCGCGGAGCTGCTGCAGCTCGCCGAGCTCGTCGGCGCGCCGGTCGTCACGACCCTGATGGCTCGGGGCGCGTTCCCCGACTCCAACCGGCTGAACCTCGGAATGCCCGGGATGCACGGCACGGTTCCGGCAGTACTGGCCATCCAGGAATCCGACCTCCTGGTGTCCCTCGGCGCCCGCTTCGATGACCGGGTTACCGGCAAGCCGAGCGAATTCGCGCCGAACGCCAAGGTGGTCCATGTCGACATCGACCCGGCCGAGATCTCCAAGATCCGCCTCGCCGATGTGCCCATCGTCGGCGATGCCAAGGATGTCATCGCCGATCTCACCACCGCGTTCCGGGAGGCGACGGCGACCACCCCTTCCGACCTCACGGAGTGGTGGGAGCGTCTCGACCTGCTCCGCGCGCGGTATCCGCTCGGCTACGACGAACCGGATGACGGCCTACTCTCGCCGCAGTATGTGATCGAGCGGATCGGCCAGCTCACCGGCCCGGAGGCGATCTATGCCGCGGGCGTCGGACAGCACCAGATGTGGGCGGCGCAGTTCATCAAATACGAACGGCCGAACGCCTGGCTCAACTCCGGCGGAGCGGGGACCATGGGCTACGGAGTACCCGCAGCGATGGGCGCCAAAGTCGCGGAGCCCGACCGCACGGTGTGGGCGATCGACGGGGACGGGTGCTTCCAGATGACCAACCAGGAGCTCGCCACCTGCACGATCAACAAGATTCCGATCAAGGTCGCGATCATCAACAACTCCTCGCTTGGCATGGTGCGCCAGTGGCAGACCCTGTTCTACGACGGCCGTCACTCGTTCACCGACCTCAACACCGGGCACGACACCGCGATGGTGCCCGACTTTGTGAAGCTGGCGGACGCGTACGGTGCCCTCGGCATCCGCGTTCGAAACCGGGAAGACGTGGATGCGGCGATCACCCTGGCGAACGCCACGAACGACCGACCGGTGGTGATCGACTTCATCGTGAGCCCCCATTCGATGGTCTGGCCGATGGTGCCGCAGGGAGTCGGCAACTCCAGCGTGCAGTACGCGAAGGACCACGCCCCGGAGTGGGAGGAGGAGTAGGCCATGACCCACGTACTTTCGCTCCTGGTCGAGGACAAGCCGGGGTTGCTCACCCGTGTGGCCGGTCTGTTCGCGCGCCGCGGATTCAACATCGAGAGCCTCGCGGTCGGGGCGAGCGAAATCCCCGGACTCTCCCGCATCACCGTCGTGGTGGATGTGGAGGATCTTCCGCTCGAGCAGGTCACGAAGCAGCTGAACAAGCTCATCAACGTGATCAAGATCGTGGAACTCGACCCCGCGCAGACGGTCGAGCGGGAGCACATGCTCATCAAAGTCCGGGTCGACAACAGCACACGAAGTCAGATCCTCGAAGCAGCGACCCTGTTCCGGGCGCGAATCGTGGATGTCGCCACCGACGCTCTCGTCATCGAGGTGACCGGTGACACGGCCAAAGTGCAGGCGCTGCTCCGAGTGCTCGAGCCCTACGGCATCAAGGAGATCGCACAGTCGGGCCTACTCGCCATCGGGCGCGGCAGCAAGAGCATCACCGAACGCGTTTTCAAGAACTAGTCCCGACCACCGAAAGAGAGAACCAAGTGACCGAAATCGTCTACGACAAGGATGCCGACCTCGCCCTCATCCAGGGCAAGAAGGTCGCCGTCATCGGCTACGGCTCGCAGGGCCACGCGCACGCGCAGAACCTCCGCGACTCCGGCGTCGAGGTCGTCGTCGGACTCAAGCCCGATTCCAAGTCCGTCGCCAAGGCGCAGGAGGCCGGCTTCACCGTGCTGCCGTCCGCCGAGGCGGCCGAGTGGGCCGACGTCGTCGTCATTCTCGCACCCGACCAGCACCAGCGCGGACTCTACGCCGCCGACATCCAACCGCACCTCGTCGCCGGCAACGCGATCCTGTTCGGCCACGGCTTCAACATCCGCTTCGGTTACATCACCGCGCCGGAGGGCGTCGACGTGATCATGGTCGCCCCGAAGGGACCGGGGCACACGGTGCGGCGCGAGTTCGAGGCTGGCCGTGGCGTTCCCGTCATCGTGGCCGTCGAGCAGGATGCCTCGGGCCAGGCCTGGCAGCTTGCCTGGTCGTACGCGAAGGCGATCGGCGGACTCCGCGCCGGCGGCATCAAGACCACCTTCACCGAAGAGACCGAAACCGACCTGTTCGGCGAGCAGGCCGTGCTCTGCGGTGGCGTCTCGCAGCTCGTGCAGTACGGCTTCGAGACCCTCACCGAGGCCGGTTACCAGCCGCAGATCGCCTACTTCGAGGTGCTGCACGAGCTCAAGCTCATCGTGGACCTCATGTGGGAGGGCGGGATCGCCAAGCAGCGCTGGAGTGTCTCCGACACCGCCGAGTACGGAGACTACGTCTCCGGACCTCGCGTGATCGACCCGCACGTGAAGGAGAACATGCAGGCCGTTCTCGCCGACATCCGGTCCGGTGCGTTCGCCGAGCGATTCATCGCCGACCAGGATGCGGGAGCGCCCGAGTTCCTCGAGTTGCGCGCGAAGGGTGCCGCTCACCCCATTGAGGCGACCGGTAAGGAACTGCGCGCACTGTTCGCCTGGAAGCAGGTCGACGAGGACTACACCGACGGCTCCGCCGCCCGTTAGTCACCACCCGAAGAGGCCCAGGTTTTTCGAAACCGGGGCCTCTTCGGCGTTTGCGGCCCGGCACGCCGACCCGTCGTGTCCGTACTCGCCCGTGTCGCTGTGTCACGTCTGCGGGAGTTGTGCGGGAGGGTGGGGGGATGACACCGCCGATGGCCACCCGGGTTCGCCTGGCGTTCGCGATGGCGGCGATGGCTCTGGTGGTGCTCTACGTGCTGGTCGACGTCGTGCTGCAGCTGCTGCCCCCGCACTACTCGGTGCTGAGCGACGCCGAGAGCGACCTCGCGGTCGGGCCGTTCGGCTGGGCGATGCAGGTCAACTTCGCGGCACGCGCCGTGATGAGTGGATGCGTCGTGGTGGCCCTCTCCCTCACCCTTCCGTCATCGCCCGTGCGGCGAGCCGGCGCGGTGTTCCTCGCGATCGCGGGACTCTGTTCCGCCGCCCTCGTGTTCTTCCCCACCGACGTGAACCGGCCGGGGGAGTTCGGGATGACACCGCACACGGCGGTCGGGTTCGTGCATGTGGTGTTCGCGACATCCGGATTTCTCGCCGTACTGGTGGCCATGGCACTGCTCAGCTGGTGGATCGGGCTGTCCCCAGCGGTGACGGGTTTCTTCGTGGTCGCGCTCGCCGGGTTGGTGCTGCTCGGCCTGAGCCTCGCGCTGGTTCCTCAGGGGGTCGGTCTCGCCGAGAGGCTCTGCCTGGTGGGCATCCTCGGTTGGACGTTCGTGTTCTGCCGACGACTGGTGCGCTGACCGTCGAAAGAACCCGGGTGCGGGCCGGTGCGGCTCGTCCGGGCCTGCATGCCGGCCCGAGGTGTCCGCAATCGCCCGGAGGGCGGCAGCAGCTAGCGCGGCACAGTGAGCCACGACATCCCGCGCAGCTCGAGGCAGATGCTGTCGGACTCCTCGACGATCACCATGAGAACGTCATCGCAGGTGCCGCAGCGAACAACGTAACCGGTGGGATCGGGATAGACCTTCGCCCGGGCGAGTTCTGCGACGTGACCGCAGCGGACGCAGCGCGCGGTCGCAAGTGTGAGGTCTGCGGAAAATAGCTCGGAGAGCGGCCCCGCAAGGGAATTGCCGTCGACGGGCTCGGGCATCAGGATCCTCCGAATCGTTCGGTCTTCACGCGCTGCGGATCGTGGCCGAGGGCAACCAGGTGGTGTGCAACGGTCTCGACGAACCCCGTGGGTCCGCAGACGAACACGGCCGGGGAGATGGCGGAGGGGAACGCGGATGCCGCAACGTCGTCGAGTGAGAGACGCCCCACCGGCCGCGGCCACCCCTTCGGCCGCCGACGGGTATATGCCAAGGTGACGTCGAGGTGCGGGGTCGGCCGCTCCAGCTCGGAACGGAAGAAGACGTCGTCCGGGGTGCGGACCGAGTACAGGAGCCGAAACGAGGCGGCGCTGCCGGAGTGGGTGTGGGCACGGATCATCGCCATCAACGGCACGATGCCCGAGCCCCCGCCGACGAGCTGCACGGGGTCGGTCTGCGCGGGCGTCCACACGAACCACCCGCCGAGCGGGCCGCGCAATTCGACCTCGTCGCCCGGGCGCAGTTCGTCGACCAGGTAGGGGGAGACCTCCCCGGACGGGAAGCGATCGACGGCGAGCTGCACCCGGTCGCCGTCTCCCGCCGAGGCGATCGAGTACGAGCGCACCGCCTGGTAGCCGTCGACGGCAGTCAATCGCAGGTCAGCGTGCTGCCCGGCGAGGTTTCCGCCCCAGCCGGGAACGTCGAGAACGATGCTGCGTCCGGTCGGGGTTTCGACCCGGGTCGAGACCACCACGCCGCGGTTCCACCGTCCGACCCGGTGAGGGGGAGCATCCCGGGTCTCGCGCTCGGTCACCAATAGCGCTGCTCGAGCCACGGGTCGCCGTACCGGTGATAGCCGTTCTGCTCCCAGAACCCGGGCTCGTCGGTGGGCATCGTCTCGAGCGAGCGGATCCATTTGGCGCTCTTCCAGAAGTACAGATGGGGAATGAGCAGTCGCGCCGGGCCGCCATGCTCGGGGTCGAGGGGCTCGCCGTCGAACTCGAACGCGATCCAGGCCGTGCCGCCGAGGATGTCGTCGAGCGGCAGGTTCGTCGTGTACCCGCCGTAGGAGTGCGCCATGACGAACTCGTCGCTCGTTTCCACCCCCGCAAACAGTGTGTCGAGCGAGACACCGCGCCAACGCGTGCCGAACTTCGACCAGCGCGTGACGCAGTGGATGTCGGTGTCGATGTCCTCGATCGGCAGGGCGTGCAGTTCGTCCCAGCTCCAACTGCGCAGCGTCGATTCATCCGCGCGGATGCTGAACCGCCAGTCGGCCACGTCGATGGCAGGCGTTGGCCCGGCAGACAGCACCGGGAAGTCCGCGGTGAGATATTGGCCCGGGGGAAGCTCCGGACGGTGTTCGCGGCTGCGACCGGTGAAACCGCGAGAGATGACGGCCATGGGATGCTCCTTCGGGCTACTCCAGAATACGGTCGATGCTATGCGCGGTCGAGACCGCCCATGCGCTCAAGCACCGCGTGGACGAGCTCGATCTCGGCATCCGGCGTGATGTGGTGGTTGAGATAGATGCCCTCGAGCCAGGTGAGCACCTCGTCGCGTTCGAGGCCGACGGCCGACCAGTCGACGCCGGTCTCCGCAGCGGTCACCGGATCGCCGGAGACCGGATCCAGCCAGGCTCGCGCGATGGTGCGGTCGGGCTCGCCCTCCTCCGGATTCCAGAGGAGCGCGATGGGGTGGTTGTCGCCGTCGATGTGATCCTGGCCGACCCGACCGGATCCGAGCCACGGCAGGGTGAGGATCTCGCCCTCGATCTCCACTTCGATGAGATCGAGATGGGTCGGCTCGGTTTCGCAGACGTAGAGCGGGTACCCCTCCTCGTGCCACGCGGCCGCTTCCTCGATGTCGTCCATGAGCTCGGGCATCCGCTGAAAGAAATTGGTGGCGAGGGCGGTGGCCCATTCCAGCAGCACCGTCGTGTCAGGTGCACTCCAAGGGCTCGTGTCGCTGGCCTCACCGTCCTGCCCGTGATAGTGGTGCTCCGCTCCGGATGCTCCGAAGTCGAGGTGTAGCTGGCCGTCATCGAATCCGACGTACAGGGAGACCAGGTTCTCCTCGTCTTGCCATTCCGCAAAGACCTCGGGCTCGGCGAGTGTCGGCGGTAACGCGATGTGTGTCGCTCGCTTGTCGCCGAGGTCGAAGACGGCCCGGAAGATCGAGTTCGGCAGTCGCAGTGTTTCGTCGGGCATGGGTCAACTCTTCCACGACTCATCGTGGCCCGCGCGCCCGGTACCCACGCTACATATCGATTCGGTACCCGCGCTTGATCACCGTCGCCACGGGTCCGGCGGCGGGAACCGCCTGCCGCAGACGACTGATCGCCGCGTCGACGGCGTGGTCGTCCTGCACCTCGGGAAGGGCGGCGGTGAGCTTTGCCCGTGACACGACCGCGCCGGGCCGAGCGAGAAGGACCCGCGGGATGGTGAGCGAGGTCGGCGCGGCGACGACCGGTTCGCCCTCGAGGCGATGGTCTGCTGGTGCAACGGGTAACCGTGGGGGCGATCGCCAATTCGGCCGGTCAGGGAAACACCACGATGGCCCGCATCGGAAGCGCCACCCGGGCCGGAACCGGTTGCGGCGGCTGCAAGGAACGGATCGGCGCAGTTCTCGAGCGATTGACCGTCCCGTAGGCTGAAACCATGACGTCCCTCGCGCTCGGTATCCCCGGGATTCGGCGCGACCCCGCTCACCGGCCGCCGTCCGTCGACCGGCCCGACGTCACCGGCCTCGTTGACCGGTTCGGCCGAACGGCACACGACCTGCGCATCTCCATCACCGAGAAGTGTTCCCTGCGCTGCACCTACTGCATGCCGGAGCAGGGGCTTCCCGCGATCGCCCGGGACCACCTCCTCACGGCGGCGGAAATCGCCCGTCTGGTGGCCATCGCCGTGCGCGACCTCGGCGTTCACGACGTCCGATTCACCGGGGGCGAGCCGCTCATGCGGGCCGACCTCGCGGAGATCATCCGCCGGTCGTCCGCGGTCGCGGCGCTTCCGGGCGGCGGACGGGCCTCGATCTCGATGACGACCAACGCGATCGGGCTGGATCACCGCATCCGGGAGCTCGTCGACGCGGGACTCACCCGCATCAACATCTCCCTCGACACCGTTGACCGCGACCACTTCGCCCGCCTCACCCGTCGTGACCGGCTTCCCTCGGTGTTCGCCGGCATCCAGGCCGCGAAGGAGGCCGGCCTCACGCCGCTCAAGATCAACGCGGTGCTCATGCGGGACACCCTCGCCGGCGCCGCGGACCTGCTCGAGTGGGCGCTCGAAAACGGCGTGCGACTGCGCTTCATCGAGCAGATGCCGCTCGACGCCGACGAGGCCTGGGCCCGAGAGAACATGGTGGATGCCGCGGAGTTGATCGATGCGCTCGGTGCGCGATTCACCCTCACCCGGCCGCACCGAGAAGACCCGTCCGCACCGGCCGAGGAATGGATCGTGAACGGGGGTCCCGAGACTCTCGGCATCATCGCCGCGGTCACCCGCTCGTTCTGCCAGGCCTGCGACCGCACGCGGGTCACCGCCGAGGGAACCGTGCGTTCGTGCCTGTTCGGCGACGACGAAACCGATCTGCGGGCGCTGCTTCGGGATGGCTCGGAGGATTCCGTCATCGCCGACCGGTGGCGCGCCGCCATGTGGGTCAAGCAGTCGGGCCACGGAATGGAACGATCGGACTTCACGCGCCCGAAGCGCAGCATGGGTGCCATCGGTGGCTGACCGGATGACCCGCGAGGGGTCGAGCGGGGAGCCCGGTGTGGTGCGGGTCCGTTACTTTGCGTCGGCCGCGGATGCGGCAGGTCGCGAGGAAGAGACGCTGCCCTCCGTTGCGACGGTTGGCGCTCTGCGGGATCTGCTCGTGGCGCGCTACGGCGACGCGATGGCCCGGGTGCTGGCATCCGGATCGTTCCTGGTCGACGGTGTGGTGAGCCGCGACGATGCACGGTCGATCGGCGCGCGGGTGGATGTGCTTCCGCCCTTCGCCGGCGGGTGACGCCCCCGTCCACACCCGACTCGATCTCGTTCTCCTCGTTCACGAGCACCGGCACACCGACGCTCGCCGAGACGACCCGATCGGCGAGTCCGGGCGAGCCGCGATGGAGAAGGTCACCGTTTCGGACGGATGCCCGGCAGGGCTTGTTCCGCCACCGCTCAGGCTTCGTCTGCGCGCCGCCGCGACTCCCGCGATTCGCGATGGCCGCGGCCTTGGATCCCGGTAGTCCAGTGCGCCGGCCGAACGCTCGGGAAATCTGAAGGAGATATGCCGGAGTCGCGGCGGAGACCGGCGTGGCGACGCCAGAGCGCGGCGAAGAACGCCGAGGGTCAGAGCCCGACCCACTCCGTCGCGCCGTCGGCGAGGTGTTGGCGCTTCCAGATCGGCACCGTCTGTTTGATCAGTTCGACGAGGCGCTCGCAGGCGGCGAAGGCCTCCCCGCGATGCGCGGCAGCGACGGCGGCGACGAGCGCGACATCGCCGACGACGAGCGGGCCGACGCGA
>JANMBI010000085.1:0-8518 GCA_031360325.1 Frigoribacterium sp.
CCCGTCCCACCGCAGCCGTGCGATTCCCGCCTCAAGGATCGTCGCGAGACGATCGGGGTCGGCATTGGGCCGGAGCAGATCGTTGCCGCCGGCCGAGATCGTGATGAGATCGGGGCGAAGTGCCAGTGCGACATCCACCTGCTCGTCGAGGATCTGGCGAAGGAGCCTGCCCCGAATCGCGAGATTCGCGTACGCGAAGTCGTCGGTCTGCGTGCTGAGAACCTCCGCGACACGGTCGGCCCAGCCTCGGTTTCCGCCCGGGCTCAGCGGATCCGGATCCCCGATACCCTCGGTGAAAGAGTCGCCAAGCGCCACGTAGCGAGACCAGGGATGGCGCTGAATCATGCTTCTACCCTGCATCAGTTATCCCCGAGAAGCCAAACCGGGAACTAACAGTGGATTTGCTCCGCGTCAAGGGTCTTGCCCCCCAATTGGGGCAGTGGGAGAGTAAAGCACGGCATTCGAGATCCGAGTGACCACAGCTGAACCGTATTGGAGAAGACCATGGGAATCATCGGTTGGATCATTCTTGGACTCATCGCCGGTGCGATCGCGAAGGCGATCCTCCCGGGAAGACAGGGCGGAGGCTGGCTCATCACTCTGGTGCTCGGGGTCGTGGGCGCACTGCTCGGCGGGTTCCTCGCCAGCGCCATTTTCGGCATCCCGATGGGCGGTTTCTTCGAGATCAGAACCTGGATCATCGCGATTCTCGGTTCAGTCGTCGTACTGCTCGTCTATGGCCTCGCCACTCGCGGGTCGCGCCGACGCGCGTAATCGCACGGCACAACGGGTCTCTTCGCTCCTGGCGAAGGGGCCCGTTTCGCTGTCTCCCCGGTCATCCGCCGGTCGGTGGCGGTCTGGGGAACGCCGAGGGTCATCGGTCGCGGCTACGCTCGACTGATGACCAGTTCGCTGTCCTTCGGTTCCCAGGTGGGAACCTCGGCGGCGGAGCACCTCTCTCCGGCGTTTCCGGAACGCGCGGCCCGCGGAACCGCCGACAAGTTGCGTGCCTGGCAGCAGGAGGCGATCTCCGAGTATTTTCTTCGCGAGCCCAAAGACTTCCTGGTGGCGGCCACTCCCGGTGCCGGCAAGACAACCTTCGCACTCCGGCTCGTGACGGAGCTTCTCGCGCAGCGAAAGATCGACCGCATCACGGTGGTCGCACCCACCGAACACTTGAAGCGTCAGTGGGCGGACGCCGCCCATCGGGTGGGCGTGCGGTTGGATCCGAGCTTCACAAATGCACAGGGCTGGGCGGCAAGGCACTTCCATGGGGTGGCCGTCACCTATGCGCAGGTCGCGACCCGTGCGGCTCTTCATCGCACCATGACGGAGGGCGGCCGAACGCTCGTCATCCTCGACGAGGTGCACCACGGCGGTGACGCCCTCAGCTGGGGGGACGCCATCCGGGACGCCTTCGAGCCGGCGACACGACGGCTGTCACTCACCGGCACGCCCTTCCGATCAGATACCTCGCCGATCCCCTTCGTGACCTATTATCCGAACGATCTCGGCATCCGCACCTCACGGGCGGACTACGGCTATGGCTACGGTCGAGCTCTGGCGGACGGCGTGGTTCGACCCGTGATCTTCCTTGCGTACGCCGGGCGGATGCGTTGGCGAACGCGCACGGGAGACGAAATGGAGGCGCGGCTTGGGGAGGGCGACACGAAGGATGTGACGGCTCAGGCGTGGCGCACCGCCCTCGATCCCGAGGGCGAGTGGGTACCGGCGGTACTGAAGGCCGCCAACCGGCGACTCACCGAGGTACGTCACGGCATTCCGGACGCCGGGGGGCTCGTCATCGCCACGGACCACTACGCGGCTCGCGCGTATGCCGACATCCTCGAGCAGATCTGCGGTGTCGCCCCCACCGTTGTGCTGTCGGACGAGAAGGCGGCGAGCGACCGTATCGCCGAGTTCGCGGCATCCGACTCGCGCTGGATGGTCGCCGTGCGAATGGTGTCCGAAGGCGTCGATATTCCGCGTCTCGGCGTGGGGGTATACGCGACCTCCGCCTCGACCCCGCTGTTCTTCGCGCAGGCGATCGGGCGGTTCGTGCGCACGCGGCGTCGTGGGGAAACGGCGTCCATCTTCTTGCCGAGTGTTCCCTCGCTGCTGACCCTTGCCGCCGCAATGGAATTGCAGCGCGATCACGCCCTCGACCGCAATCCGGGCGATGGCCTCGAGGAGATCCTGCTCGACGACGATGCCGTTGACGACGCCAACCGGGTCGAATCGGTCTCGGGAGACGCGATGTTGTTCGACTTCACGGCCCTCGGTTCGGAAGCGGAATTCGACCGGGTGCTCTTCGACGGGGACGAGTACGGGGCGGGGGCGAGCGTCGACAGCCTCGAGGAGCTCGACTTCATCGGCATTCCCGGCTTGCTCGAACCCGACCAGGTGAAGGAACTGCTTCGGAATCGCCACCAACGGCAGGCGCGACGGATCGGCGACCGGCAGCGGCAGACCGACGAATCGGGTGCCGAAGCAGAGATTGTGCCGCTCTATCGCACTCTCAAGGAACAACGCTCTCTCTTGAACAGCCTGGTGGGGATGCGGGCGAAGGGCACGGGTGAGCCGCACGGTGCTATCCACGCGGAGTTGCGACGGATGGCCGGAGGCCCGGCGGTGCCGCAGGCGAGTGTCTCCCAACTTCAGGCTCGCATCGACCTGCTCCGGCGGGGACTGCGCAGTTAGGTGCTCCGCGCGGTCAACGAAAGTCGCGGGACGCCGTACGGACCGCCAGAGACAACGCTTCGAAGCGGTCGGCAATCAGGTTGGTTACCCCCTCGGGAGAGCGCTCCAGGATGCCGCGCACGATGAGAGCCGGAGAATCGCGGGCGATGCGCCGATAGCGATTCCACACGCCGACGCTGCAGATCACATTGACGAGCCCGGTCTCGTCTTCGAGATTCATGAAGGTGATGCCACTCGCCGTCGCCGGGCGCTGCCGGTGGGTCACCACGCCGCCCACCTCGATGCGGCGACCCGACTCCGCCGTCATGAGCTCCTGGGAACTGAGGGCGCCCCGATCCCGGAGAACCTCCCGCAGGTAGTGGATCGGATGATCATCGGGGGAGATGCCGGTGGCCCAGAGGTCGGACGCGAGGATCTCCGAGGTATTTGGCATGGAGAAGAGCGGCGGTTGCACGGTGACCATGCTGCCGGCCAGGAACTCCTCCCGGTCCCTGGCGGCATCGCCCGCCGCCCAGAGCGCCTCCCGCATCGTGAGTCCGAGGGACTCGAACGCTCCGGCAGCGGCGAGAGCCTCAAGCTGCGCGGTGGTGAGACCAACCCGGCGCACGAGGGAGGCGAGGTCGGTGAAGTCGCCGTTCTCCTGGCGGTCGGCCACGATCTTCTGTGCGAGGGTCTCCCCGATGCCGGTGACCTCGGCGAGACCGAGGCGAACCGCAAGAGCGCCGTCACGTCGATGGTCGTCCGTGTCGAAAGGCGCGCCGCGGTCGAAAGGACCGACGGGGGGTTGATGCTGGTCGAGGCATGAGGGGGCACCGGTGGGGGCGGCCGGTCTTGTTACCGGCACGGAGCGCCCTCCTCGATCAACGGAGTCAAGGGAATCCGCTTCAAGACCGGGCTGCCAGCCCGACCGCAGGATGTCGGGCCGCCGCACCTCGACGCCGTGCCTGCGGGCATCCGCCACGAGGGAGAACGGCGAGTAGAAGCCCATCGGCTGGGCGCGGAGCAGCGACGCGAGGAAGGCAGCCGGGTAGTGCAATCGCAGCCATGAGCTTGCGTACACGAGCAACCCGAAACTCAGGCTGTGGCTCTCGGCGAACCCGAAGTTGGCGAAGGCCTCGATCTTGCCGTAGATGTCATCGGCGACCTGCCCGACGATGCCGTTACTCGCCATGCCGGCGTACAGCGTGGCCCTGAGTGAGGCGATCTTCTCCTGCCCGCGCTTCGACCCCATCGCGCGGCGCAACAGATCTGCATCATCCGCGGTGCAGCCCCCGACAGCCATGGCCATCTGCATCAGCTGCTCCTGGAACACCGGGATGCCGAGGGTGCGTTCGAGCGGCTCCCTGAGCTTCGGATGTTGATAGGTGACGGCCTCCTCGCCGAGCTTTCGTCGCACGAACGGATGCACCGCCCCACCCTGGATGGGCCCCGGCCGCACCATGGCGATCTGCACCACGAGGTCGTAGAACCGGCGCGGTTGCAGCCGGGGGAGTAGACCCATCTGGGCGCGACTCTCCACCTGGAACACGCCGATCGAGTCTGCCCGGCAGAGCTGGTCGTAGACACCCTGCTCCTCCTTGGGGATGGTGGCGAGCTCCCATACCTCGTCGAGTTGCTCCCGCACGAGGTCGAACGTGTGCTGGATCGCGTTGAGCATGCCGAGGCCGAGCAGGTCGAACTTGACGAGGCCCATCCAGGCGCAGTCGTCCTTGTCCCACTGCAGTACGGTGCGACCGGCCATGCGCCCGTGCTCGATCGGGCAGACCTCGCCGACGGGACGATCGGTGAGCACCATCCCGCCCGAGTGGATGCCGAGATGCCGCGGCAGCTTCAGCGCCTCGAGCGCGAGGCTCGTCACTGCCTCCGGGATGTCGTGATCGACGCTCGAGAGCAGGGCACCGTGCCGCTCCACCTGCTTCGACCACGCATCCTGCTGCCCCGGGCTGGCTCCGAGTGCCTTGGCCATATCGCGTACCGCGAACTTCGGACGATACTGGATCACGTTCGCCACCTGGGCGGCATTCTGCCGCCCGTACTTCTCGTACACGTACTGAATGGCCTCCTCACGCCGGTTCGAGTCGAAATCCACGTCGATATCTGGCTCCTCCTCACGCATGCTCGAGAGAAAGCGTTCGAACGGCAGCCGATAGCCGATCGGATCGACGGCGGTGATATTGAGCAGATAGCAGACCGCCGAGTTCGCCGCCGATCCCCGCCCCTGGCACAGGATGCCCCGATCCCGGGCGAACTTTACGATGTCCCAGACGATGAGGAAGTAGCCGGGAAAATCCTTCGCCTCGATCACGTCGAGTTCGTGGGCGATGCGTTCGCGGTCTTTCGGAGCGAGCTGGGGGTAGCGCACCGGCACGGCATCCCCGACCAATTTGCGGAGATAGCTCATCGGGGTGTGCCCCTCGGGAACCTCTTGCTTCGGCAGTCGCGGGCGAGCCCGCCGCAACGGGAACGACAGGTCATCGGCGACCACGACGGTATGTTCGACGGCCCCCGGATAGCGGGCGAAACGCGCCGCCATCTCGGCGCCGGAGCGCAAATGAGCCGCTCCGGATGCCGGGAGCCAGCCATCCATGTCGTCGAGACTGCGGCGGGCGCGCACCGCGGCAAGCGCCGCGGCGAGCCGGTACTGCTCTGGCCGGGCGTAATGCACATTGCCCGTCGCCACGACCGCGAGTCCGCGTCGGCCGGCGATCTCGAAGAGGGTGTCATTGCGATCGCTGTCGAGCGGAGTGCCGTGGTCGAAGAGCTCCACGATCACGTTGGCCCGGCCGAAGAGATCGACCAGCCGGTCGATCTCCCGGGTGGCTGCGGCGGGCGACAGCTCCAACGCCTGCCGCACGGCACCCTTGCGGCACCCGGTGAGAATCGTCCAGTGACCCTCCGCCCGGGCCGCGAGCTCATCGAGCTCGTAGACCGGGCGCCCCTTCGTCAGGCCGCCGAGCTGGGCTGCGGTGAGGGCACCGGCGAGTCGGTGGTAGCCCTCCTCCCGGCGGGCGAGCACGAGCAGGTGGCTGCCTTCCGGATCGGCTACGCCGTTCTGCGGGCGGCCGAGGCCGAGCGAGAGCTCTGCCCCGAAAACAGTGCCGATGCGCGGATGCGACTCCGCCGCCTCCGCCAGGCGCACGACCCCGTAGAACCCGTCGTGATCGGTGAGGGCGAGCGCATGGAGTCCGAGCCGGGAGGACTCCTCGAGCAACTGCTCTGGTGAGGCCGCGCCGTCGAGAAAACTGAAACTCGAGTGCGCGTGCAGCTCGGCATATGGGATGACGGCACCGGGCGCGACACCTTCGGTCGGGGCATCCGGCGCCGCCTCTTCACGAGGAACCTGGTAGGCGCCGCGCTGATGCGACCAGCCCGGGCTATCGCCGCCGTCCGCTCCGGCCGGTGCGCCGCCGGGCCGACGGGTATCCGACAGGGCCCTCTCGAACTCTGACCACGGGATCGGTGGGTTGTTCCACCCCATCACCAACACCCCATCAGTCGTACTTCGCTTCGGCCCACCACACGTGGGTGTCGAGCACGAGCAACCACGCCGTCCCGGAAACGTCGACCACCTGGAAGCGGCTCGCGCGGCGTGAGGCACCGACATCCCACCAGCGTTCGTCGATGATCCACGGTCCGGCCCAGGCAGCCACCGGACGCAGAGCGCGGCCGTCCGTGGAGAATTGCGCCGGTATGCCGGACAGCACCCCCCGCTCGTTCACATCGATGGCGGCACCGCGTGCATCGATCACCGCCGCGAGCCGTGGCACCTCGAACACCGTGCCGGGCGCCGGAGTGGGCAACCGGCCGGGCCACGGCAGGGTATCCGGCTGCGTCCTCTCCTCGCGATCGCCCCAGGCGACGAGGTTCTGACGATCGTGCAGGGTGCGCCCCCCACCGACGGCGGCGGTGAGGACGGCACCGTGGCCCAGCATGCTCTGTACTCGCGAGAGTGCGTGGTGAATACGTTCGTCAGGACCCGTGCCCCACAGTCCCTCTTCGTGGTTACCGATGGCGTCGACACTCTCGGCCGCGACTCGCACGCCGACGATGCCGGAACTCAGGCCGCTGCCGAATGGGCTTCCCCCGATGACACCGCTGCCCTGGAGCTGCCAGCGAACCCGGTCGACGACATCCGCTGCGGCGAACGATCGAGGATGCAACCAGGTGCGCTCGGAGCGCTCGCCCGACTCGGAGTCCACCTCGATGCGGAGCGACGTGCAAACGAGCCTGGCGTGCACCAACTGGTCGATGAAGCGGTCGGCGGATGCTCGAAAACCGAAAGCCACTTGGTCGATGCGATCGAGGGGTGGTTCGAATCCCACCGCGCAGTCGAGTTCTTGCGGCACGGGCCGCGGCACGACGGACCGGCTGTCGAGACCTCGGGCGAGCGCATGCACTCGGGCACCGTCGTCTCCGAACCGCGCCTCGACATCTCCCCGTTCGAGTCGTGCGAACTCGCCGAGGGTGCGGATGCCGAGCCGTCCCAACAGGGTGGCGAGACGGGGATCTCCGAGCAGCCCCACCCGCATTTCGGCCAGGAACTGCGACGACCCTCCCTCCGGCACGATCCGGATCCGTTGTCGCTGTGGGCTGCGTGCCGCATGCTCTGCCGTGAACGGCCCATCGGCGATTCCCACTCGCGCACCGGGAATGCCGAGCGCGTCAAGGGCATCGAGCAGCCACAACGCCGCTTCCTCCTCTCCGCCGTAGTAGCGAGCCGGGCCACGCGCCCGCACCGCGCAGGTGCCAGGGCGAAGCACCTGCGCACCGGGCATCGTCTCCTCGATCGCCTCGAGAACGGGCTCGAACGCGCGGATGTCGATCGTCGGGTCATAGTCGAGCACCCCGAGTTCGGGGCACCGGGCCTGGGCCTCCCGTAACCGGAGGCCGCGCCGCACACCCTCGCGGCGAGCGGATGCCGAGCAGGCGAAAACCCGTCCGGCGTCGATGAGAGCGAGCGGGGCGTCCCCTGTGACCGCGTGAAGTCCACGCCTCATCCGCGGGATGGTGCTCGCGCTGTGTGCGTTGTGGGCGCGCACAGCCGCGGTCACCGGCCAGTCGGGGCACCACAGCACGATGGTGCGCACGGGAGCACCGGGTGGGTCGAGCGAGGAAAGGGGCCGCCGCATCATCCCGCCGCCTCATACCGTTGCGGCCGATCGGACGACGAGGCATCCGCCGTTTCCCGGGTATCGGCCCGCCGGAACTGCTCGACCTCACGGAATTGCTCGTGCGGATCGGGCAGCCAGAGCCGGGCGCTCCGCGATCTCCCCCCGGCCAGGCTCACGACGGTGAGGGTGGCCTGGCGGGCACCCAAATGCCCGTTTCCCTGACCGATGCCAGTCCAACGACTGTCGGAGAGACTCAGAACCGCCTCGCTCTGCGGCCACGGCCCGAGAACGATGAGGGTGGCCCCACGCTGGCGTAGCCGGGCGCCGAGGCGGGCGACGCTCGAATCGCTCACGCGCTGAGGTGCCCGGATGACCACGACATCGAGCACATCGACGACTGCTGCCGTGACCCCGAGCCACTGCTCGCCCGGATGCGGCACGAGAACGAGCCGCTCGAGCGAGATGCCGAAATGCTGGGCAGCCTCCACCCCGAACTCGGGAATACCGATGACACCACACCAGGAACCGGCCGCCGACGGAGAGGCCAGCAATGCCATGAGGAGGGTAGCCGAATCATCCACCGAATAGGTCGAGCCGGCTCTGAGGCCTCCGCCGGGCACCAGTCGCGCGATGGCGGGGTGGGTGGGGATGGTGCGAGTATCGAGGGTGGTCGCCTGCATCGAGCGGATGCGAGCCTGCAACTCTTC